>NZ_CP023747.1:5490000-5816083 GCF_008704995.1 Streptomyces nodosus | reverse complement strand
CACGCACACCGCACACACCACGTTCCGTACGGCCGGTCCGGGTCCTGGCCGCGACCCTGCTCACCGCCGCGCTCGCCCTGGCAGGCTGCAGCGCGAGCGCCGGGGACAAGGCGGGGGACGTGTCGAGCGGCGGCCGGGCCCGGGCCGCCGAGGCCGCGTCACCGCAGCAGGGCGCCGTCGACAGCTCCACCGGCGGCGCCGCGAAGAACGGCGCCGGCACGCCCGCTCCCGCCGTGAACGCCGTCATCCGCACCGCGTCCCTGACGGTGCGGGTCAAGGATGTGTCCCGGGCGCTCGACGAGACGCGGACCGCCGTCGAGAACGCGGGCGGGTTCATCGGCCACGAGAACACCAGCCGCGACGCCCGGGGCCATGAGCGCACCCGGCTCGTCCTGAGGGTGCCCGCCGAGAAGTACGAGGAGGTGCTCACCGCACTGCAGGGCACGGGCACGCTGGTCGAGCGGACCGCCAAGGCGGAGGACGTCACCGACCAGGTCGTCGACGTCCAGAGCCGCATCGCCTCGCAGCGCGCCAGTGTGGCGCGGGTGCGCGAGCTGATGGACCGGGCGACCAGGCTCAGCGATGTGGTCGCCCTGGAGGGGGAACTGAGCTCGCGCCAGGCCGATCTCGAGGCACTGCTCGCCCGGCAGTCGTCTCTGAAGGACCGCACCAGCCTGGCCACCATCACCCTGTCGCTGTCCGAGGCGCCCGCGAAGAAGCCGGTGAAGGCGGCCGAGGACGACCGGCCCGGTTTCCTGGACGCGCTGGCCGGAGGCTGGCACGTCTTCGTCACCCTGCTGCGGTGGATCGCCCTGGCCGTCGGCGCGGTGCTCCCCTTCGCGGTGTGCGCGGCGCTGCTGGTGCTGCTGTGGACCAAGGTGATACGCCCCCGGATGCCGTACCGCCCCGCGCACGCCCCCTTCTCCACGGCACTGGACAAGTTCCCCGCGGCCCGTACGACGACCGGGCCCACCGGGGAGCAGGAGGACGGGAGCGGACCGCGGGGCCACGGCGGGCAGGAGGGCCGGGCGGAGCCCGAGGGCGGGACCGGGCAGGACTGAGACCGCCCTGCCCCCGTAGCGTGTTCGTATGAGCATCAGCCACGGTTCGGCCGAGCGTCTGGTCGTGATCGGTGGCGACGCGGCGGGCATGTCCGCCGCGTCGCAGGCACGCCGTCTGAAGGGCCCCGGCGAGCTGGAGATCGTGGCGTTCGAACGCGGTCACTTCTCCTCGTTCTCGGCGTGCGGCATCCCCTACTGGGTCGGCGGCGCCGTCGCCGCACGGGACGAGCTGATCGCGCGGACGCCCGAGGAGCACCGGGCGCGCGCCATCGACCTGCGGATGCGGACGGAGGTCACGGAGATCGATGTGGCGGGCGGCCGGGTCCGCGCACGGGACGTCGATTCCGGGGCCGAGTCCTGGACGTCGTACGACAAGCTGGTGATCGCGACCGGGGCCCGGCCGATCCGCCCCGACCTGCCGGGCGTCGACGCTCCCGGGGTGCACGGTGTGCAGACCCTGGACGACGGCCAGGCGCTGCTGGACACGCTGACCGGCGTGCCGGCGCGCCGCGCGGTGGTCGTCGGCGCGGGCTATATCGGGGTGGAGATGGCCGAGGCGCTGATCGCACGCGGATACGAGGTCACCGTCGTCAACCGCGGCAGCGAGCCCATGGCCACGCTCGACCCGGACATGGGCCGGCTGGTCCACCGGGCCATGGAGGGCCTGAGCATCACCATGGTGAACGACGCCGAGGTCACCAAGATCCTCACCGGGGAGGACGGCGGGGTCCGCGCGGTGGGCACGGAGGCGGCCGAGTTCCCGGCGGACGTGGTGGTGCTCGGCATCGGCGTCCGCCCGGAGACCACGCTGGCCCGGGCCGCCGGACTGCCGCTGGGTGAGCACGGCGGGCTGCTCACGGATCTCGCGATGCGGGTGCGCGGGCATCGGAACATCTGGGCCGGCGGCGACTGCGTCGAAGTCCTCGACCTGGTGTCCGGACGCGAGCGGCATATCGCGCTGGGCACCCATGCCAATAAGCACGGGCAGGTCATCGGCACCAATGCGGGCGGCGGCTACGCCACCTTCCCCGGTGTGGTCGGCACGGCCGTGAGCAAGGTCTGCGATCTGGAGATCGCCCGCACCGGACTGCGGGAGAAGGACGCACGCCGGGCCGGGCTGCAGTATGTGACGGTCACCATCGAGTCCACCAGCCGCGCGGGCTACTACCCGGGCGCCGCCCCCATGACGGTGAAGATGCTCGCCGAGCGCCGCACCGGCCGGCTGCTCGGCGTCCAGATCGTGGGCCGGGAGGGTGCGGCGAAACGGGTGGACATCGCCGCGGTCGCGCTGACCGCACGGATGACGGTCGAGGAGATGACCTCCCTGGACCTGGGCTACGCCCCTCCGTTCTCCCCGGTGTGGGACCCGGTCCTGGTGGCGGCGCGGAAGGCGGTCACGGCGGTGCGTGACGGCCCCGGCTGAGGGGACAAAAGGGGCCCTGCCGTCGCGGCATCCGTCCGAGCGCGGGAAAAATTCACCCGATTCGTCCCGCCCGTCCCGGGCACACCTTCCTTGTGGTCATCCCCGTCCATGATGTGAACCCGTTGCGCCACACGCCCTATGTGACGTTCGCACTGATCGCCGCCAATGTCGTCGTCTTCCTGCTCATGCCGGGCCTGGCGGGTTCGGTGGCGGGCCAGAGCAACCTGGCCCAGCTGTGCCATCTGCATGCGTTCCTGGACCAGTACGCGGCGGTGCCCCGGGAACTGATCCACGATCAGCTGCCCGGGCTCGTCCCCACGGGCGCGGTCGGCGTCGGTCCCCAGGGCTCCGGCTGTGTGGTGGCCCCACCGGACTACCAGAAGTCACCACCGCTATCGGTCCTCACGGCGATGTTCCTGCACGGCAGCTGGCTGCACCTGCTGGGCAACATGCTGTTCCTGCTGATCTTCGGCAACAACATCGAGGACCGCATGGGCCACCTGCGGTATCTGCTGTTCTATCTCGTGTGCGGATATGTGTCGGTGTACGGCTTCGCCCTCCTCAACAGCTCCTCCGGCGAGCCGCTGATCGGCGCCTCCGGGGCCATCGCGGGGGTGCTCGGCGCCTATCTGGTCCTGTATCCGACGGCCAGGGTCTGGGTCCTGGTCCCGTTCCTGATCTTCCTGCCGCTGCGGCTGGCCGCGTGGATCGTGCTCGGCTTCTGGTTCGCGCTCCAGGCGGTCTACTCCTACGGGGGCGCCGTCTCCCAGGCCGGATCCGTGGCGTACGCGGCCCATGTGGTCGGCTTCATCGTGGGCATGCTGCTGGCCTGGCCCCTCAAACGGGGCACCCCGCCACCACCCCAGCCACCCGGCATCCTCTTCGGCCGGCAGACCCGAGGCGCCTGGTAGGGCCGCACACCGGAGGTTGCCGGAAGGCGGCAGGGTTCAGCCGGGCTCTGGTGCCGGAAGTTGCCGTTCACGCCGGACGATCAGGTGACTAGGGTTGCTCGCGCCGAAGTGGACGACGTCGCACCACGCGCCAGGGGGATCCGCGAGCATGTCTTTCCATGTGACCACGAACGAATGGGTCCTCGTCGCCGCCGTCTCCACCGTCATCTACCTGGTCGCGACGCGCTGGTGCATGCCGACGCCGAAGGCGAAGCGCAGCATGTCCTTGGTCCCGCTGGCCGGTTGCCTGTTTCTGGTGCCGAGCGCCGCGGCCAAGGGCTATTCCGTCTCCTTGACCCTCTATCTGTACAGCTGCGTCCTGCTGACGCTGGTCGTGATGCTGGTGCCGGTCAGAAAGAGGGTCGCGGCCGACATCCTGGAGCAGGAGCAGAAGCCCTGGGTCAAGGTGCCGCTCAACACCTTCACCCGGTACTGGATCCCGCTGTCGCTCACGGGGTGCCTGGCGGCCATGGTCTATCTCTGGTCACGCCTCGGATAGCGGACGGAGAAGGGCGGCGCGCACCCGCCACTCGGGTGCGCGCCGCCCTCGGTGTCTGCTCGGAGGCCGGGGGTTTCCGGTATCGGATCGGTCCGGCGGACGGTTCAGCGGGCCGTCTGCCGGTGGACGTGGTCCACGAGACGGGTGAGCGCGTCCGGGTCGGTGGCCGGCATCACACCGTGGCCGAGGTTGAAGATATGGCCCTCGAGGCCCGCGGCGGCGTCGAGCACCTCGAGGGTGCAGGCCTCCACGGCCTCGCGGGGGGCGAAGAGGACCGCGGGGTCGAGGTTGCCCTGGAGTGCCTTGCCGGGTCCGACGCGGCGGGCCGCCTCGTCGAGCGGGACCCGCCAGTCGACGCCCACGACATCCGCGCCGGCCTCGCCCATCAGACCGAGCAGTTCACCGGTGCCGACTCCGAAGTGGATGCGCGGCACGCCGTATCCCTCGACCGCCCGGAAGACCTTGGCCGAGGCGGGCAGTACCGAGCGGCGGTATTCGGCGGGGGCGAGGGCGCCGGCCCAGGAGTCGAAGAGCTGGACCGCCGAGGCACCCGCCTCGATCTGGACCTTGAGGAAGGCGGAGGTGATCTCGGCAAGCCGGTCCAGCAGGTCGGCCCACAGCTGCGGGTCGCCGTACATGATCGCCTTGGTGTGCTCATAGGTGCGGGAGGGGCCGCCCTCGATCAGATAGCTGGCGAGGGTGAAGGGGGCGCCCGCGAAACCGATCAGCGGGGTGCCACCCAGCTCGGCGGTGAGCAGCCGGACGGCCTCCGTGACGTACGGAACGTCCTCGGGGGTCAGATCCCGCAGCCTCGCCAGGTCGGCACGGGAGCGGATGGGCTGCTCGACGACCGGTCCGATGCCGGGCTTGATGTCGAGGTCGATGCCGATGGCCTTGAGCGGGACGACGATGTCGCTGAAGTAGATCGCCGCATCCACTCCGTGCCGGCGGACCGGCTGGAGCGTGATCTCGGTGATCAGCTCGGGCCGCATGCAGGACTCGAGCATCGGGATGCCCTCGCGCACCTTGCGGTACTCGGGCAGCGAGCGCCCGGCCTGCCGCATGAACCACACCGGGGTGTGCGGCACGGGCTCGCGCCTGCACGCCCGGAGGAAGGCGGAGTCGTACGTCGCTGTCGGCTGGCCCTGCACGGGGCGGTCAATGGCACTCACGCCAAGAGTCTCGCACGCCGCGCGGACGGGGCGGCCGGGGGGCGACGACACCCTCGCGGCGGCGGGGGCGGCACCCCTCGGGAGCAGCGGGACCGGCTCCCGGACGGCTCCCCGTGGGGTCGGCGGCCCGGGTCGGCGGGGGCGCGGGCCGGGTCGTCATGCGCCCCCGCGGTGACGGTGCGGTGCGGCCGCCGACAGCCCTCGCGCGCTCCGTGCCGCGGGGCCGTCCCGGGCGAAGGCGCCGACCACCGCCCCGTCCCCCGGCACCGGCCCGGGCGGAGCCCCGCCGTTCCCGGCCAAACCGCCGGGGGCCAGGGTGTCTCTCCCTGCGAACGCGCTTTCTTCCCCTTACTCTTCCCCGCATGGCTGCGGCTCAGGGACGACTGACGGACGGCGCTGGCGACATGGACGACGCGGAGGAGGGGGACGCTCATACGACGGACAACACTCCGCTGCCCTTCCGCGCCGCACTCGACGCGCTGAAGGCCGCACGGCTGCGGCCGGAGATCGAGATCGAGCCGACCCGTCCCCCGCAGCGGCTCGCCCCGCATGTGTACGCGCTGGAGGCCGCGGTCGTCGAGGAGGGCGAGGACCTGGCCGACGGACGTCTCGTGCTGCTGTACGACCCCGCCGGACACGACGCCTGGCAGGGCTGCTTCCGCCTGGTGACCCTGGTGCGCGCCGAGCTCGAAGCCGAGATGGCCTCGGATCCGCTGCTGCCCGAGGTGTGCTGGTCCTGGCTGACCGGCGCGCTCCAGGCCCGGGGGCTGGCCTACGGGGTGCCCAGCGGCACCGTGACGCGCGCGAGTTCGCACTACTTCGGGGGGCTCGCCGCGCGCCCCGCCGCCTCCCAGATCGAGATCCGCGCCTCCTGGTCCCCCCGCGAGGGCCTGGGCGGCGTCCCGGACACGGCCGCCCACCTGGCCTCCTGGTGCGATCTGCTGTGTCAGGTGGCGGGCCTGCCCCCGGCGGCCCCGGGGGACAACTCGGTGGTGACGCTGCCGCAGCGGCGCGGGCCGCAGTCCCGGTGAAACCGGCGGACCCCCCGGCCGTGTGCTGACGAGGGGCGTGCCCCTCGCCGGGCACGCCCCTCGTCGGCACACGGCCGCCCCTCACCTTGCCGCCGCCCGCGCCCCCTGCCTCCTCGCCACCGTCCTCCTCGTCGCCGCCCTCCTCGCCACCGCGCCCCCTCGTCAGCCTCTTGCTGACCCTTCTTGCCATCTCTTTGTCGATACGGCCACTTTCGGCCTTGTATCGACACCGGAGCGAACCGATTCGATCTTCGGTTGATCGCTCGCGCGTCCGAATTGCACGGATTGTTACTCACCAAATCGTGATCATTCTCTAAAGGAGCACGAGTGTGATGCCGAAGACCACTGTGACCTTGAAAGCACGGTTCGTCCTCTTCATCCCCAGAGCCGGCCCCGTCCCCGCACCCCCTTCAGGAGGCCTGGTGTCCGTTCTCCTCGAGCAGCCCGCAAGCCTGGTCGCCTACCGTCCGAACAAGCCGACCGCCATGGTCGTCGTGGCCGATCCACGCGTCCGTTCCACCGTCACCCGTCATCTGTGGGCACTCGGAGTGCGCGACGTCATCGAGGCGTCGTCCATCGCGGAGGCCCGCCCCCGTATCGGCAACCCCCGCGACATCTGTGTCGCCGATGTCCACCTCCCCGACGGCTCGGGCCTCACCCTCCTCTCGGAGACCCGCGCCGCAGGCTGGCCCAACGGCCTCGCCCTGTCCGCCGCCGACGACATCGGCGCCGTCCGCAACGCCCTGGCGGGCGGGGTGAAGGGCTATGTCGTCACCGGCACGCGCACCAACATCGGGCTCCCCACCCGCCCCGGTGCCGCCCCCATCGGCGCCGCCGCCGCACGCCTGCACCGCCGCCCCCCGGGTGCTCCGAGCCACCCGGGCGGCTATCGCGAGCTGTCCGGCCGCGAGGTGGAGGTGCTGCGTCTGGTGGCCGAGGGCCAGTCGAACAAGGCCATCGGTGTCTCCATGGGCCTGTCCGCACTGACCGTCAAGAGTCACCTCGCCCGCATCGCCCGCAAGCTGGGCACCGGGGACCGCGCCGGCATGGTCGCGGTCGCCCTGCGCACCGGCATCATCCACTGACCCCGCCGCCGACCGTCCTGCCGCCGCGCGTCCGCACCGAGCCGCCCCCGACCGGGCCCGAAAAGACCACCGCCGGCACGACCCGCGTCCACGTGGGGGCGGACTCGCAGAAGTTCCTCACCCACACGTGTGACACATGACTGGTTTACGACCCTTCACCGCCCGTCGACGGAACGTTCCGTCGACGGGCGCAGTCCATACACGGATACCCTTGACACGTGACCGACGCCCAAGAGACCGCAGCAGACAGTCCACTGCGAACCACCGGAGGCGCCCCTCCGGACGACGTCGAAGAGGCGCCGATCCCTTTGCTCGAACCGCGCGACGGCATCCCGCCGGTGATCACCGACGAGGACTCGCTCGCCGAGGTGGTCGCCGCCTTCGCGGCCGGCTCGGGACCCGTCGCCGTCGACGCCGAGCGCGCCTCCGGCTACCGGTACGGCCAGCGCGCCTATCTGGTCCAGCTGCGCCGCGAGGGCGCGGGCTCCGCGCTGATCGACCCCATCGCCTGCCCGGGTCTCGCCGGCCTGGGCCAGGAGCTCTCCGGTGTCGAGTGGGTGCTCCACGCCGCCACCCAGGACCTGCCGTGTCTGCGGGAAATAGGCATGGTGCCCACCCGTCTGTTCGACACCGAGCTGGCAGGACGGCTCGCCGGATTCCCGCGGGTCGGGCTCGGCGCCATGGTGGAGAACGTCCTCGGCTTCGTCCTGGAGAAGGGACACTCCGCCGTCGACTGGTCGACGCGCCCGCTGCCCGAGCCCTGGCTGCGCTATGCCGCCCTCGACGTGGAGCTCCTGGTCGATCTGCGCGACGCCCTGGAGAAGGAGCTGGACCGGCAGGGCAAGCTGGAGTGGGCGCTCCAGGAGTTCGACGCGATCGCCTCCGCCCCGCCGGCGGAGCCGCGCAAGGACCCCTGGCGCCGTACGTCCGGTATGCACAAGGTGCGCCGCCGTCGGCAGATGGCGGTCGTCCGGGAGCTGTGGCAGACCCGGGACCGGATCGCGCAGCGCCGGGACGTCTCGCCGGGCAAGGTACTCGGGGACGCGGCGATCATCGAGGCCGCGCTGGCCATCCCGCCGAATGTGCACGCCCTCGCCTCGCTGAACGGCTTCGGCAGCCGCACGGGGCGGCGCCAGCTGGAGCAGTGGCAGGCGGCGATCGACCGCGCCAGGGCGCTGTCCGAGTCCGCGCTGCCGCAGCCGGGGCAGCCGGTGACCGGGCCTCCGCCCCCGCGGGCCTGGGCCGACAAGGACCCGTCGGCCGCGGCCCGGCTGTCCGCGGCGCGGGCCGCGGTGTCGGAGCTCGCCGAGGAGCTGAACATGCCGCAGGAGAACCTGATCTCCCCCGACACCGTGCGGCGGGTGTGCTGGGAACCGCCGCAGCCGATCGACCCGGAGTCGGTGGCCGCCGCGCTCGCCGGGTACGGGGCCCGGCCCTGGCAGATCGAACAGGTGACCCCCGTCCTGACCCTCGCACTCACCACCAAGGCCTGAGGGACCACCCGCTCTTCCGCGGTACGCCCTCGACCCCGCTCTCCCACCCGGGCGGGCCCGGCGAAAGGCCGGACCCGCCCGAAGGGCTGCGCCCATTCGTGGGCGTCCCCGGCGCACCCGGCGCGGCTCCCGGAGCATTCTGTTCCGGTCACATCTTCCCGGGCTCCTCATCCACGCCCCCGTACGACTCACCTCGGCCCGCCCTACCCCCGTGTCCGCGCCGGGGATGTGACCTTCACCGCTTGGACCAGCAGGACTGGGCAGCTTGGTTACCCACGAGTAGCATGGGACTGAGCGCGTGCTCAGCGCGTCGCAGCAGTGCCGTTCCGCACCCTGGAGGAGAGCCATCGTGCCTCGTACCGTCAGGGACGTCGTCTTCGTCGACGGCGTCCGTACCCCGTTCGGCAAGGCGGGCCCGAAGGGCATCTACCACGAGACCCGCGCGGACGACCTGGTCGTGAAGGCGATCCGGGAGCTGCTGCGCCGCAACCCGGGCCTCGACCCGAAGAAGGTCGACGAGGTCGCCGTCGCCGCGACCACGCAGATCGGCGACCAGGGCCTGACCCTCGGGCGTACCGCGGGCATCCTCGCCGGTCTCCCCCAGTCCGTCCCCGGCTACTCCATCGACCGGATGTGCGCCGGCGCGCTGACGGCCGTGACGACCACGGCGGGCTCCATCGCCTTCGGCGCCTACGACGTCGTGATCGCGGGCGGTGTCGAGCACATGGGCCGCCACCCCATGGGCGAGGGCGTGGACCCGAACCCCCGCTTCGTGAGCGAGAAGCTGGTCGACGAGTCCGCCCTCTTCATGGGCATGACCGCGGAGAACCTGCACGACCGCTTCCCGCACCTCACCAAGGTGCGCGCCGACGAATACGCCGTGCGCTCGCAGGAGAAGGCCGCCAAGGCGTACGCCGACGGCACGATCCAGCAGGACCTGGTGCCGATCTCGGTGCGCCGCACCGACCCGGCCGGCGGCGAGACCGGCTGGGGCCTGGTCACGGCGGACGAGCCGATGCGTCCGGGCACCACCCTGGAGAACCTGGCGGGCCTCAAGACGCCGTTCCGCGTCCACGGCCGGGTCACCGCGGGCAACGCCGCGGGGCTCAACGACGGCGCCACCGCCTCGATCATCGCGAGCGAGGAGTTCGCCCGCGAGAACGGCCTGCCGGTCAAGATGCGCCTGGTGTCGTACGCCTTCGCGGGCGTCGAGCCGGAGGTCATGGGGTACGGCCCGATCCCGGCCACCGAGAAGGCCCTCGCCAAGGCGGGCCTTGCCATCTCCGACATCGGCCTGTTCGAGATCAACGAGGCCTTCGCGGTCCAGGTCCTGGCCTTCCTCGACCACTACGGCATCGCGGACGACGACGAGCGCGTCAACCGGTACGGCGGCGCCATCGCCTACGGCCACCCGCTCGCCGCCTCCGGCGTCCGGCTGATGACGCAGTTGGCCCGCCAGTTCGAGGAGCGGCCCGAGGTCCGCTACGGACTGACCACCATGTGCGTCGGCTTCGGCATGGGCGCGACGGTCATCTGGGAGAACCCGCACTTCGAGGGGGACAAGTGAGCACCACCGCTGAACTGTTGAAGGGCGCGGCCGAGCTGTTCCCGGACGAGGTCGTCACCCAGGCGCAGGTACGCCACTTCGACCTGCCGTTCGATGCCGGGCGGTTCGCCCTGATCACCCTGGACAACGGCCTCGACCACACCAAGCCGACCACCTTCGGGCCACAGTCCCTCGCCAACCTGGACCTTGCGATCGACCAGGTCGAGCGGGAGGCCGCGGCCGGTGAGATCGTCGGCGTCGGTGTCACCGGCAAGCCGTTCATCTTCGCCGTCGGCGCCGACCTCAAGGGCGTCGAGCTGCTGAAGACCCATGAGCAGGCGCTCGCCATCGGCAGGGGCGGCCACGAGGTCTTCAAGCGCCTCGCCGGGCTTGCCGTGCCCACCTTCACGTACTACAACGGCGCGGCGATGGGCGGCGGGGTCGAGATCGGCCTGCACTGCACCTACCGCACGGTCTCCCGGGCGCTCCCGGCGTTCTCGCTGCCCGAGGTGTTCCTGGGCCTGGTCCCGGGCTGGGGCGGCTGCACCCTGCTGCCCAACCTGATCGGTGCCGACCGGGCCGTCTCGGTCATCATCGAGAACTCTCTCAACCAGAACAGGCAGCTCAAGGGCCGGCAGGTCCATGAACTCGGCATCGCCGACGCCCTGTTCGAGGGCGCCGACTTCCTGGAGCAGTCGCTGGTCTGGACGGCGCGGGTGCTCACCGGCGAGATCGAGGTCGAGCGCCCGGTGCTGGACCGCGGCGACGCCTGGGACCAGGCCGTCGCCCGCGGCCGCTTCATCGCCGACAGCAAGGTGCACGGCGCGGCCCCGGCCGCCTACCGGGCCCTGGACATCATCGCCGCGGCCAAGAACGGCGACCTCCAGCAGGGGTACGACGCCGAGGACCAGGCCCTCGCGGACCTGATCATGGGCGGTGAACTGCGCTCCGGCATCTACGCCTTCAACCTGGTCCAGAAGCGTGGCAAACGCCCGGCGGGCGCCCCGGACAGGAATCTGGCCCGCCCGGTCACCAAGGTCGGGGTCGTCGGCGCCGGTCTGATGGCCTCGCAGCTGGCGCTGCTCTTCCTGCGCCGTCTGGAGGTCCCGGTCGTCCTCACCGACATCGACCAGGAGCGGGTGGACAAGGGGGTGGGCTATGTCCACTCCGAGATCGACAAGCTGCTCGGCAGGGGCCGGATCAACCAGGACAAGGCCAACCGGCTCAAGGCGCTGGTGACCGGTGTCCTGGACAAGGCTGAGGGCTTCTCGGACGCCGACTTCGTCATCGAGGCGGTCTTCGAGGAGATCGGCGTCAAGCAGCGGGTGTTCGCGGAGGTCGAGGCGGTCGCCCCGGCGCATGCGATCCTCGCCACCAACACCTCCTCGCTCTCGGTGTCCGAGATGGCGTCGCAGCTGAAGCACCCCGAGCGGGTCGTCGGCTTCCACTTCTTCAACCCGGTCGCGGTACTGCCGCTGCTGGAGATCGTCCGCGGTGCGAAGACCGACGAGGCCTCCCTGGCCACGGCGTTCGCCGTCGCCAAGAAGCTGAAGAAGACGGCGGTCCTGGTGAAGGACGCCCCGGCGTTCGTCGTCAACCGCATCCTGACCCGCTTCATGGGCGAGATCCAGAACGTCATCGACGAGGGCACCCCCGTCGAGGTGGCGGAGCAGGCGGTGGAGCCCCTGGGCCTGCCGATGTCCCCGCTGGTGCTGCTGGAGCTGGTCGGCCCGGCCATCGGTCTGCATGTCTCCGAGACGCTGCACGGCGCCTTCCCGGACCGCTTCACGGTCTCCCCCAACCTCAAGGCGGTCGTCGAGGCGGGCAAGCGCGGCTTCTACGTCCATGACAGCGGCACGCCGGAGCTGGACCCGGAGGTGCTCGCGCTGCTGAAGCAGGGCGACACGGTCCTGACGGAGGAGCAGGTCCGGGCCCGGGTGCTGGACGCGGTGGCGCAGGAGATCGGGCTGATGCTGGAGGAGGGTGTCGTGGCCGAGGCCCAGGACATCGACCTCTGTCTGATCACGGGCGCGGGCTGGCCCTTCCACCTGGGCGGCGTCACCCCGTATCTGGATCGCGAGGGCGTCTCCGAGCGGGTGAACGGCAAGAGGTTCCTGGAGCCGGGCGTGGCGAGCGTCCCGGAGTGACGGACCCACTGTGAAAAGGGGTGGGCCGCACGGGACTTCTCCGTGCGGCCCACCCCTTTTCGCGTCGCCCGTGAACGGGGCGCGCCTCGGTGTGCCTCTGCCGTCCCACGCCGGGCCGCCCCGCCTGCTGTCGGGCCCACCATCGACCGCGCGGTGCCGGCGTCCCGGGGTCACCGGGCCGGGACGGCGGCTCCGTGCCAAGCTGGGCACATGTCCGAGAACGAAGGCACATCGGAGACCGGGGGCGGCTCACCGGTCCCGCCCCTGCTCGTCGTGGACGGGGCGAACGTGGTCGGCTCCGTGCCGGACGGCTGGTGGCGCGACCGGCGCGGGGCCGCCGAGCGCCTGCGGGACCGTCTGGTGGCGTACGCCGAGAGCGGCCTGCCCGGCCGTCCGGGGCCGCTGGACGTCGTTCTGGTCGTCGAGGGCGCGGCCCGGGGCGTTCCGTCCGTGCCCGGGGTACGCGTCGACCCGGCGCCCGGCAGCGGGGACGACCGCATCGTGGAACTCGTCGCCGACGCCGCCCACCGCCCCCGCCTCGTCATCACCGCCGACCGCGAACTCCGGCACCGGGTGACCCGCTTGGGCGCCGAGGTGGCGGGACCCCGCACGGTGCGCAGCTGAGAACGGGCACCCGGACCGGGCCCCGACCGGGCTTCGGACTCGAACTCGGGTGCACTTGTGCGGGGGCTATGCGTCGTTGCGCTCCGGGGGCGGAGGGGGCCCGGTGGGAGCGGGCTTCTCCTGGGGAGCCAGGCGGCTGTGTGCGCGGCCGTAGAGGAAGTACACCAGGAATCCGATGGCCATCCAGATCGCGAACCGCAGCCAGGTCTCGGCCGGCAGATTCAGCATCAGCCACAGTGAGGCGCACACCGACAGCGCCGGCACCACGGGGACGAACGGGGTGCGGAAGGAGCGGGGCAGGTCGGGCCGGGTTCTGCGGAGGATGACCACGCCGATCGCGACCACGATGAAGGCGAAGAGCGTGCCGATGTTCACTAGTTCGGCCAGCTCGCTGAGGCTGGTGAAACCCGCGACGACGGCGATGAGGCCGCCGAGCAGGACGGTCGGGCGGTGCGGGGTCTTGAACCGGGGATGGACCCGGGAGAAGAAGCGGGGCAGCAGCCCGTCACGGCTCATCGCGAAGAAGACCCGGGTCTGGCCGAGCAGCAGGATCATACAGACGCTCGTCAGTCCGACGGCGGCGCCGAAGCTGATCACTCCCGCGTACCAGGGGTGCCCGATGGCCTTGAAGGCGTCGGCGAGCGGGGCGTCCACCGAGAGATCGCGGTAGTGCTGCATCCCGGTGACGACGATGGCCACCCCCACATACAGCGCGGTGCAGATGAAGAGGGAGCCGAGGATGCCGCGCGGCATGTCACGCTGCGGGTTCCTGGTCTCCTCGGCCGTGGTGGCCACGATGTCGAAGCCGATGAAGGCGAAGAACACCACGGACGCGGCGGTGAAGATGCCCATCACACCGAAGTCGGACGGCGTCCAGCCGAACATCAGCTGGATCAGCGGGGCCTTGAGGGTGCCGGCCGCCTGCGCCGACTGCGCCGGGGGGATGAACGGCCGGTAGTTGGCGCCGGTGACGAAGAAGGCGCCCGCGACGATCACGATCAGCACCACGGTCACCTTGACGGCGACGACCAGCTGGGTCACCCGCGCGGAGAGCTTCACCCCGACCACCAGCACCGCGGTGAGCACCAGCACCAGCACCGCGGCGAGGATGTCGAAGCCGAAGCCGTGCGCCCCGTCCCGCCCGCCGAGCGAGGCCGGCAGATGCCAGCCCGCGTTGTCCAGCAGCGAGCGGATGTACCCGGACCAGCCGACCGCGACCACCGCCGTGCCCAGCGCGAACTCCAGGACCAGGTCCCAGCCGATGATCCAGGCGGGCAGCTCGCCGAGCGTGGCGTAGGAGAAGGTGTACGCGGATCCGGCGACCGGGACCGTGGAGGCGAACTCCGCGTAGCAGAGCGCGGCGAGCGCACAGACCACACCGGCGACCACGAAGGCCAGGGAGACCGCGGGACCGGCGTTCTCCTTGGCGACCTTGCCGGTCAGCACGAAGATGCCGGTGCCGATGATGACACCGACACCGAACACGGTCAGGTCCAGAGCGGAGAGGGTCTTACTGAGCGCCTGCTCGGGCTCCTCGGTGTCCCGGATCGACTGCTCGACGTTCTTCGTCCGGAAGAGGGTGCTGATCACGGGCGTACCTCCCACACTCGTCCCTCTCGACATGATCGAGAGGCGATTCAGTGCTTATGCCCGGAGTGGGGAGGATTCACGCGAACGGGCCGGTTTCGCCACCTCGAAGGGTGGCGAAACCGGCCCGGACGGTGCGGGTGCCGTATCAGTCGTGCGCCGGCTCGGCCGAGTCCGCGACCCGTGCCGCGGCACTGGTGCGGTCGGTGGGGGTCTTCCCGCTCGGGCGGAGCCGGGAGTCGGGCAGGCCGTCCAGCTTGGCGACGAGCCCGGTCACCTGGCGGGCGATGTCCGGGGCGGTCAGGCCGATCTCCGCCATGACCTCCTTGCGGGAGGCATGGTCGAGGAAGCGCGGCGGGATGCCGAAGTCGCGCAGCGGCACATCGACACCCGCGTCCCGCAGGGCCTGGGCGATCGCGGAGCCGACTCCGCCGACGCGCGAGTTGTCCTCGACGGTGACCACCACGCGGTGCCGCGCGGCGAGCGGGGCGAGCGCCTCGTCGACGGGCTTGACCCAGCGCGGGTCGACCACGGTGGTGGAGATGCCCTGCTTGTCGAGGAGGCCCGCGATCTCCAGGCACATGGGGGCCAGCGCGCCGACGGAGACCAGCAGCACATCCGGTGCGGGCGCGTCGGCCCGGCGCAGTACGTCCATGCCGCCGACCGTGCCGACCGCGGGGACGGCCGGTCCGACGACGCCCTTGGAGTAGCGCAGCGCGGTCGGCGCGTCGTCGACGTCGACGGCCTCCCGCAGCTGGGCGCGCAGCTGTTCGGCGTCGCGCGGGGCGGCGATCCTCAGGCCCGGTACGACCTGGAGCATCGACATGTCCCACATGCCGTTGTGCGAGGCGCCGTCGTCGCCGGTGACTCCGGCCCGGTCGAGCACGAAGGTCACCCCGCACTTGTGCAGGGCCACATCCATGAGGACCTGATCGAAGGCGCGGTTGAGGAAGGTGGCGTACACCGCGAAGACGGGGTGCACTCCGCCGGTGGCCAGGCCGGCCGCGGAGACCGCGCCGTGCTGCTCGGCGATACCGACGTCGTAGATGCGGTCCGGGAAGGTCTCCGCGAACTTCTTCAGGCCCACGGGATGGAGCATCGCGGCGGTGATGGCGACGACGTCCTCGCGCTCGCGGCCGAGCTTGACCATCTCGTCGCCGAAGACGGAGGTCCAGCTGGCGGCCGCGGCCTTGATGGGCAGACCGGTGTCCGGGTGGATCACGCCGACGGCGTGGAAGCGGTCGGCCTCGTCCTCGACCGCGGGCCGGTAGCCCCGGCCCTTCTCGGTGAGGCAGTGCACGATGACCGGGCCGCCGAACCGCTTGGCACGGGCGAGGGCGGACTCCAGGGCCTCGATGTCATGGCCGTCGATCGGGCCGACGTACTTCAGGCCCAGGTCCTCGAACATGCCCTGCGGGGCGATGAAGTCCTTCAGGCCCTTCTTGGCGCCGTGCAGGGTCTCGTAGAGGGGCCTGCCGACGACCGGGGTGCGCTCCAGCACCTCCCGGGTCCGGGTGAGGAACTTCTCGTAGCCGTCGGTGGTGCGCAGGGTGGCCAGGTGGTTGGCGAGACCGCCGATGGTCGGCGAGTAGGAACGCTCGTTGTCGTTGACGACGATGACCAGCGGGCGGTCCTTGGCGTCGGCGATGTTGTTGAGCGCCTCCCAGGCCATGCCGCCGGTGAGGGCGCCGTCGCCGATGACGGCCACCACACGACTGTCGCGCTCGAGGAGCTGGTTGGCCTTGGCGAGGCCGTCCGCCCAGCCGAGGACGGTGGAGGCGTGCGAGTTCTCGATGATGTCGTGCTCGGACTCGGCGCGCGAGGGGTAGCCGGACAGACCGCCCTTGGCACGGAGCTTGGAGAAGTCCTGACGGCCGGTGAGCAGCTTGTGGACATAGGCCTGGTGACCGGTGTCGAAGAGGACCTTGTCCTTGGGCGATTCGAAGACGCGGTGCAGGGCGATGGTGAGCTCGACCACACCGAGGTTGGGGCCGAGGTGGCCGCCGGTCTTGGAGACGGCGCCGACGAGGAAGGTACGGATCTCCTCCGCCAGCTGGTCCAGCTGCTCCAGGCTGAGCCGGTCCAGATCGCGCGGTCCCCTGATGCGGGTCAGCAACGGCACCCGTGCCTCCTTGCAGTAGAACTGTGTCCAGGTTTTTCCGGGCTCGTCGAGTCTAATGTTCCGTTGCTACGGATCTTGGCCGGGCCTCGTCTTCCGTGCCGCGCGTCCGGCCGTACCCACGGCTGTGCCCGGCACCACCAGGGGTACCGGGCACAGGTCGGAAGAGGCTCAGGCGCGGCCTGCCGTCTTCTGGGTCTTGCGGGTCACCGCGTCGATGACGACGGTGGCCAGCAGCACACCACCGGTGATCATGTACTGGACCGGCGCGCCGACGCCCTCCAGTGCGAGGCCGTACTGGATCGAGACGATGACCAGCACACCGAGGAGCGCGTCCCAGGTACGGCCCCGGCCGCCGAAGAGGGACGTGCCGCCGATCACGGCCGCGGCGATGACGTTCATCAGGAACTCACCGGTGCCCGCGCCCTGGTTGGCTGAGGCGATCTTCGAGGCGACGAAGAGGCCGCCGATCGCGGCGAAGGTGCCGGCGATCGCGAAGACCGAGATCCGGACCATCTCCACGTTGATGCCGGCCCGCCGGGAGGCCTCGACGCTGCCGCCGAGCGCGAAGATCTTGCGGCCGTAGGCGGTGCGGCGCAGCACGAAGTCGCTGATCACCAGCACGGCGAGGAAGATCACCACGGCGAGCGGGAGGCCCTTGTACTGGTTGTAGACGATCGCCACGGCGAAGGAGACGACGGCCAGGAGCACCGTGCGCACCACGATGTCGCTGAGCGGGCGGGAGGGGATCCCGACGGCCTCCCGGCGGCGGTTGCCCAGGTACGCGGTGAGGAAGTAACCGGCCACGGCCACGACCGCGAGCCCGTAGGCGGCGGCGACGTCGGTGAAGTAGTAGCTGGTGAGGTTGGTGACGATGCCGTCGTCGAGGTTGATGGTTCCGTTGCTCCCGAGGATCTGGAGCATGAAGCCCTGCCAGAACAGCAGTCCGGCCAGCGTCACGGCGAAGGCGGGGACGCCGATCCGGGCGAAGAAGAAGCCGTGGACGGCGCCGGCCACGGTACCGGTGAGGACGGCCAGCACCAGGGCCAGCACCTCGTTCATCCCGTGCGTGATGTTCAGCACCGCGAAGGTGGCGCCCGCGACACCGGAGACGGAGCCGACCGAGAGGTCGATCTCGCCGAGCAGCAGCACGAAGACGATACCGACGGCGATCATGCCCGTGCCGACCATGGCGACGGAGATGTCGGAGAGGTTCCCCGCGGTGAGGAAGTTGGAGTTCAGGCTCTGGAAGATGATCCAGATGACGATCAGGCCGACGACGACCGGGAGGGACCCCAGGTCGCCCGCCTTCATCTTGCGCTTGAACTCCGTGAGGTAGCCCGCGAAGCCCTGTTCACGCACCAGCAGCCGGGGGTCGACGGCGACATCGGCGCCTGCGGCTGCCTCGGGGTTCTCCACCGCCTCGTCCTTGGGCGGCGTGGACGTCTTGTCGATGCTCACTTCTTGATCTCCCCATTGCTGCGCGCCGCACGGCGGGTCACGGCGTTGTCCGTGGCGCCGGTGATGGCGGAGATGATCTCTTCCTGGGAGGTCGACTTGACCTCGAAGACGCCGTTGTTGCGACCCAGGCGCAGCACCGCCACCTTGTCGGCGACGGCCTTCACATCGGCCATGTTGTGGCTGATGAGGATCACGGCGTGACCGCGTTCGCGCAGCCGCTCCACCAGGTCGAGGACCTGGGCGGTCTGCTCCACACCGAGGGCGGCGGTGGGCTCGTCGAGGATGACCAGCTTGGGCTCGCCGAGCATGGACCGGGCGATGGCCACGACCTGGCGCTGACCGCCGGAGAGCGAGGCGATCGGGATGCGGACGCTGGGGATGCGGATCGACAGCGTGTCGAGGAGTTCGCGCGAGCGGCGCTCCATCTCCACCTCGTCCAGGACGCCGCGCTTGCGCAGCTCCCGGCCCAGGTAGAGGTTGCCGACGACATCGATGTTGTCGCACAGCGCGAGGTCCTGGTACACCGTCGCGATGCCCAGGTTCTGGGCGTCGTGCGGCTTGCCGATCTGGACGGCCTTTCCTGCCCATTCGATGACGCCCTCATCGATGGGGTGCACGCCGGCGATCGTCTTGACCAGCGTGGATTTTCCGGCGCCGTTGTCGCCGACGAGGGCGACCACCTCACCGGCATGGACCTCAAGCTCTACGTCGGTGAGCGCCTGAACGGCACCGAACCGCTTGGAGACCCCGCGCAACGCCAGCACGGGCGTAGCGGACACGTGAACCATCTCCTTCGCCGCCTGACCCGGCGGAAGGTAGTGCAACAGTTGGGGGGATGTTCCGTCCGGCGCCCCGCAACGAGCTTGCGGGGCTGGTGAGTGCGGGGCGCCGGCGGAGCCTTGGTGCGCCAGTCCCCGTACGGGTATTCAAGGGTGAATTCCGGTACGGGGAAAGGACTTCCGACCGGTTACTTCAGACCGATCTTGTCGCAGGCGGCCTTGTACTGGCCGGCGCAGATGTCGGCGACCGTGTAGAAACCGTCCTTGACGACGGTGTCCGTGATGTTGTCCTTGGTCAGCGAGATGACCGGGACCAGGACGGACGGGACGCCCTTGGTGGTCGGGCTGTCGACCTTGTCCTTCGCTATCGAGTCGAGCGACTTGCCCTGGGCGAGCGCGACGGCCATCTCGGCGGCGACGGTCGCCTCCTGCGGGTAGGACTTGTAGACGCTCATGTACTGCTCACCGGTCACGATGCGCTGCACACCCGCGAGTTCGGCGTCCTGGCCGGTCACCGGGACACCGGTGATGCCGGCGCCCTTGAGGGCCGTGATGATACCGCCGGCCATGCCGTCGTTGGCGGAGTAGACACCGATGATGTTCTTCTTGCCGAGCGCGGAGATGGCGCCTTCCATGTTGGCGTTGGCGTTCTCCGGCTTCCACTCCTTGGTGTCGTACTCCTTGCCGACGTTCACCTTGCCGTCGAGGGCCTCGTGGGCGCCCTGCTTGAACTGGGCGGCGTTCGGGTCGGTGGACGAGCCGTTCATCATCACGATCTTGCCGGACTTGGCCTTGGAGCCGAGGGCCTTGAGGAGCGCCTCGCCCTGGGCCTTGCCGACGGACACGTTGTCGAACGAGGTGTAGGCGTCGATCGGGCCCTGCGCCAGGCGGTCGTAGGCGACGACCGGGATGCCGGCGTCCTTGGCCTTCTGCACGGAGTTCTTGATGGCCGCGGCGTCCACCGCGTCCACGACCAGCACGTCGACCTTGTTGGTGATCATGGTCTCGACCTGCTGGCTCTGCAGCGTGGCGTCCTGCTTGGCGTTGGCGTAGACGACCTCACCCTTGTTGTTGGTGAGCTCCTTGACCTTCTTCTCGATCAACGGGCGGTCGAACTTCTCGTACCGCGCGGTCTGGTTCTCGGGCAGCAGCAGGCCGACCTTGATGGCGTCGCCCTTCTTCTCGCTGCCGGACGACTTGGCGGAGTCGCCACCGGACTCCTTGGCACTGCCACAGGCGGCCAGCGAGACGGCCATCGCACCGACGGCAACGGCAACGGCGGCACGACGCATACGCGTGTTCACTTCAGAAACCTCCCTGACGAGGCCGCGTCGTTGCGGCCGAGGTGGCTGGAAGTCAACTCGGCCGCGCGTGCGACGTCAAGAAGTAAATCCTTAACGAGATGGCAACGGTGCCATCCGTTCTCTAAGTGAAGACAGGGGTCGACGTGGAGAGTGTTCCGTCCAAAAGGGTTGAATCCCCCATCTCGCTGAGCGCCAGGGCGAGCGCCCCGAGCACCTCCGCGCGACCTCCCAAGGCCCCGGGGAGAACGGAGAGTTGACGTGCCGCGCTGGGGATCGCATAGCGCCCGACGGACTCCCTGATGGGCCCCAGGACCAGCTCCCCCGCCTCCGCGAGGTCCCCGCCGAGCACCACCCGGCTGGGGTTCAGCAGATTGCAGAGATTGGCGACCCCGCTGCCGATGTGACGGCCCACGTCGGCGATCACCCGGCGGCAGCCGGGGTCGCCCTCCCGGGCCAGCCTGACCATGCCTTCCATGGTCAGGTCGGCTCCGTGACCGGGCTGGAGCAGCGGCAGCACGTACGGGGCCGCGGCGAAGGTCTCCAGGCAGCCGCGGTTGCCGCAGCGGCAGACGGGGCCGGACTCGTCGAGGGTGATGTGACCGATCTCCCCGGCCGTGCCGCCGGGGCCCCGGTAGATCGTGCCGTCGATCACCAGACCTGCGCCGACACCGCTGGCGACCTTGATGTACGCCAGGTCCCTGACCCCGCGGCCACTGCCCCAGACCAGCTCGCCGAGGGCCCCGAGATTGGCGTCGTTGTCCACGTGCACCGGCACGCCGAGCCGCCCCCGCAGCTCCTCGGCGGGCCTGGCGCCGCTCCACCCCGGCAGGATGGCGGTGGAGCCGAGGGTGCCCGACTCGACATCGATGGGCCCCGGCACGCCGAGCCCCACCCCCGCGACCTTGGAGCGGTCCACCCCGGTCGCCTCGATCAGCCTGCTGACCAGCTCTTCCGCCCGGTCGAAGCCCTGCGCGGCGGAGGCGTCCACATCCAGTGGCTCGGACTCCTCGGCGAGCACCTGATGGGCCAGGTTTCCTATCGCGACCCGCAGATGGGCATGCCCGAAGTCGACGCCGATCACAATGCCGGCGTCGCCGCTGAGGGAGACGCTGCGGGCCCTGCGGCCACCCGCGGATGTGGGCGTGACCTCGACCGTTCCGCCGTTCTTGAGCTCTCGCACGATATTGGACACCGTCGCCGCGGACAGGCCCGTGGTCCTCGCGATCTCGGCCTGTGTGAGGGATCCGGCCAGCCGCACGGCACGTATGACCCGCTCCAGGTTGGCTCGGTGCAGCGACGACTGCGACCCCGGAGTCTCCATCGACTCATCCACTCCTGCCCTCAGCCCAACGGCCACGATGCCGCCGGTGTGACCCAGGTCACGACAATGGAACCCGGGCTACTTACAAGTTGTGAACTCCAAGCTCCGCTGAACGGGTTACCGCAGTCAAGACCTTGACGGAAATCGAGGGCGAACGGATGCGGGGGCACATGGACACGCCGGCGCCGCCCCCGGTTCACGGGGAGGACGCCGGCGTGCCGGTTCGTTCGGATACGTACGGGTGCCCCGGTGAAGCCCCGGGGCTACTTCAGGGCCCCCGCGGTGAGCCCCTGCACCACCTGCCGCTGGAAGACGATGTATGCCGCCAGCACCGGCAGCATCGCCATCACCAGGCCCGCGAAGAGGCCCGACCAGTCCCCCTTGTATCCCTGGCTGGTGGCGAGCTGCACCAGGCCCTGGGTGAGGACGCGTTTGTCGGGGTCGGTGTTCAGGACCGTCGGCAGCATGTACTGGTTCCACTGGCCCAGGAAGTTGAAGATCCCCACGCTGATCAGTCCGGGCTTCGCCATCGGCAGCATGATCTGGAAGAACGTACGGGTGTGCGAGGCCCCGTCCACGAAGGCGGCCTCGGCCACCGAGGTCGGCAGCGAGCGGAAGAACGCGGTCAGGAAGAAGACCGTGAAGGGCAGCGAGTAGGCGATATAGACCAGGATCAGACCGTGGATCGTGTTCAGCAGGCCCATGTTGTTCACGACGTAGAACAGCGGGACCAGCGCGAGCATGATCGGGAAGCTCATGCCGCCGATGAACAGGTAGTAGATGAACCGGTTGCCCGGGAAGTCGAAGCGGGCCAGGACATAGGCGGCCATCGAGCCGAGCACCAGCGTGCCGACGAGCGAACCGCCCACCACCAGGACGGTGTTGAGGAAGTAGTCGCTCATATTGGCGTCGGTCCACGCCCGCGCCCAGTTGTCGAGATGCAGCTTGTCCGGCAGCGACCAGGGCGAGGTGAAGATCGAGCTGTCGTCCTTGAAGGAGGTCATCACCGCCCACAGCAGCGGCATGACCACCATGAACGCCCACAGCACGAGCATGCCGTGCGAGAAGACATTGAGGACGGTGCCCTCACGTCCGCGCCGCGGCGGCTTGCCGGCCGGGGTGCCGGGCACGGTCAGGGTGACGCCGGGCTCGGCCGGGATCGGGGCGGGGGTCTCGGTCGTCTTCATGCTCAGAACTCCAGCCGCTCGCGCCGGCCCAGTCGCATCACGACCGCCGCGAAGAGCAGCGTCACGATGAGCAGGGCGACACCGATCGTGGTTGCGTAGGCGGCCTGACCGTCGCGGAAGGCCTTCTGGTAGACGTACAGCACCATCACGGTGGTCGAGTAGTCGGGCCCGCCCGGTCCGGTCGTCATGATCTGTACGACCGCGAACGACTCGGCGCCCAGGGCCAGGATGCCCATGTACACCCAGCCGGACTGCACGGTGTCCCACAGCAGGGGCAGGGTGATCCGGAAGAACGTCTTCGCGCGGCCCGCCCCGTCGAGCAGCGCGGCCTCATAGAGGTCCGCCGGGATGGAGGCCATACCGGCCGAGAAGAGGACCACGAAGAAGCCGACCGTGGACCAGACGAGGACCGCCATCACACACCACAGGGCGAGGTTCGGGTCGCCCAGCCACAGCGGCTGGACGCCGTCGAGCCCGATGCCGCGCAGCAGCGAGTTGATCGCGCCGCTGTCCGGGTTGTAGGCGAACGCGAAGAGCAGCGCCACGATGGCGATCGAAAGGACCTGCGGGAAGAAGTAGACGATCTTGTAGAAGGACGAACCGCGCACACCGGAGATCGCCGGCCCGCCCCTGCGCCGCCGCCCGCCCACATTGATCATGAAGGAGAAGAACAGCGCCAGGCTGATGGTCACCAGGGGCAGCAGCAGCGCGAACAGGAGGCTGTGCCAGAGCGACTTCCAGAAGATGTCGTCGTGGAACATCCTGGTGTAGTTGTCGAAGCCCACCATCTGGAAATCGGGGCTCAGACCGGTCCAGTCCGTGAACGAGTAGTAGATGGACTGGATGAAGGGCCACACGACGAAGATCGCGTACAGCCCGAGGGGGGCCGCCAGGAACCCCACGATGAACCGGTACTTGCCGTGCTGCATTGCCACCGACCCCGATCTCGCTGCATGGCTCCCGGCGCCGGCCGCACGGGCGGCCGGCGCCGGGAGCGGACGCTCACTGGTGCTTGTAGTGCTTGATCGACGTGTCCTTGGCGGCCTCGTCGGCGAATCCCTGGATCTTCTTGATGGCCTCGGCCGGAGTGAGCCGGCCGGCCATCATCTCGCCGAGACCGGAGACACCGATCTTCTCCTTCTGGAGCTGCACGTACCAGTCCTGCAGGCGCGGGTTCAGGACATTGCTGCCGGCCTTCTCCAGCGCCGCCACACCGGACTCGAGGCCCGGGGTGAGGCTGAGGCCGGTGGTCCCGCCGTTGAGCGCCGTCAGCGACTTGACCTTGTCGGTGAAGTTCTTCGAGGACGCCTCGCTGAGCATGATGCGCAGCTGTTCCATGCCGCCCGCGGCGTTCCTCGCCTTGGCCGGGACGACGAAGGGCTCACCGCCGGATGCCCAGATGGTGCCGAAGGGCATCTTGTCGGAGCCGTCCAGCCCGGAGGGGGCGTTGACGGCGAGATCGAAATCGGCGGGGATGACGTTCGCGGACTCGTTCTCCACCCAGGAGCCGTTCGGGATGAACAGTGCCTTGCCCTTGGCCCAGGCGGTCTGCGACTGGATGTGGTCCAGGCCGGGCGTGCCCTGGAGGACGTAGCCCTTCCGGTACAGCTCGAAGTACGCCTCGAAGCAGGCCTTGACGGCCGGGTTCTTCCAGGCGTTCGGCTCCAGGTTGTCGATGGCGTCGAGGACCTCGCGGCCGCCGACCTTGCCGATCATCGGGTAGAGGGAGAAGGGGATGTAGTACGGGTACTTGCCGGCGTAGGTCCAGCCGGCGATGCCCTTCTTCTTGGCCTTCGCGCAGACCTTGAGCATCTCGTCCCAGGTCTCCGGGTACTGCTCGTCGAGCGACCCCAGGGCCTTCCGCGAGTACCAGACGCCGTAGACGGTGTAGGCGTAGTACATGATCCAGACGGGGTCGCCGTCGAACTGGCCCATCTCCACGATGCCCGGGCGCAGCGTGTCGCGGACCTTCTTGTTCGGGTCGTCGTAGGAGGGGGCGTCGAGGAGCGGGGTGAGGTCGGCGAGCTGGTTCTTGCCGACGAGGACGCCCATGTCCATCTGCTCGGCGCCGGAGTTGTCGATCAGGTCCGGCGGCGTGCCCTGGTTGAAGCGGGGCTGCAGGGTGGACTGGATCTTCTGGGTGGCCGAGAACTTGACCTTCGCCCCGGGAAAGGCCTTCTCATAGATCTTGACCGCGTCCTGGGCGTACTCCTTGCCGAAGCCGCCGTCGAACAATACGAATTCCATCTGCGCGGTGTCATTGACACCGAGCGGGTTCTTCGCGGTCTTCTTGCCCGCTTTGGCCTTCTCCTCGCCGCCGCCCCCACTGCTGGCACACGCGGACAGAAAGCCCATCGTGGGAACGGAGATCAGACCGAGCGCGGCGGACCGCTTGATCAGATCGCGACGGCCGACGCCTGCGGGGGTCTTCCCGCCGGAGGTGGATCCCATGCTCAAGTCCTCGCCTTCTCCAGGACTCAGGCGGTGAACCGGATCCTCCCCGGCACCGCGGTGATGGTGAAGCTGGGGTCGTGCATGAGGGATTCAGTGGGACGGCACGCCGGCCGACCGCATCCGAACAGATCCGTCGCCTCCCGATTCCCCCGGTCGTGCCTGTCTGCGGGCCGTGTCACACCATGATGACGGCCGCCCGAACGCCGACAGGTATAGTCCACTTTCCGCCGACGGAGCAAGATCAAATGCAAGGTTCACTCTTTGCTTTTCCGAGTTGAGACCTCAGGGAAACCAGGGAAGTTTCCGCACCTCCCGAATCGGGATATCCGCCACATTGGCCCCGAATGCCACAGCCAACACCCTTGACATCACTGGCCACTTGACTCCTACTGGTCCTTGCGCAGCGAAGCTGACAACGTTGTCCGAATTTTCTCAGCGCAGGGAGGGTGCTCGCGCATGCAGCACAGATCTCGCCATAGAGGGGCTCCTACGGCGGTCGTGGCGACGACCGCCCTGGCCTTGCTCATGGCCACCCAGGGCGTGGCGGTGGCACTGCCCGGCCGGCCGACGACGGACCGGGAGTTCACCTCGTCGTTCGAAACCGACGATCCGGCGCCGACATGGCTCAACACCGTGGACACCGCGAGGAACGGTGAAAAGCGGGCGTCCGGCGTGGACGGAGGGTATACGACCGGAATTCCGGGCAATGTGACCGATGAGGTCACCGATGTCCGGGCCAGCGCCGAGAACACCGACGGCGGTGAGGTCAAGGAGAACCTCATCGACGGCGAGCCGGGCACCAAATGGCTGACGTTCGCGTCGACCGGCTGGGTCGAATTCGACCTCGACAAGCCCGTCAAGGTGGTCACCTACGCACTGACCTCGGCCAATGACCACGATGAGCGGGACCCGGCGGACTGGACCCTTCAGGGCTCCACGGACGGCAAGGACTGGAAGACCCTCGACAAACGCACCGGTGAATCGTTCGCCGAGCGCTTCCAGACCAAGTCCTACGATCTCGCGGAGCCCGCCGAGTACGCGCACTTCCGCATCGACTTCACCCGCAATCACAGCGGGGACATCCTTCAGCTGGCCGATGTGCAGTTCTCCACGGGCAAGAGCGACGAGCCCGCCCCCAAGGACATGCGCACCCTGGTGGACCGCGGCCCCACCGGCTCCCCCACCGCCAAGGCGGGCGCGGGCTTCACGGGCAAGCGGGCACTGCGGTACGCGGGCACGCACACGGCCAAGGGCCGGGCCTACTCGTACAACAAGGTCTTCGACGTGAATGTGGGCGTCCAGCGGGACACCGAGCTGTCGTACCGGGTCTTCCCGTCGATGGCGGACGGTGACCTGGACTACGACGCCACCAATGTCTCCGTCGACCTGGCCTTCACCGACGGCACCTATCTGAGCGGCCTCGGGGCCCTCGACCAGCACGGCTTCGCGCTCACCCCGAGCGGCCAGGGCGCGTCCAAGGTCCTCTACGTCAACCAGTGGAACAACGTGGTCTCGCGGATCGGGTCGGTCGCGGCCGGCAAGACCGTGGACCGGATCCTGGTCGCCTATGACTCCCCCAAGGGTCCGGCGAAGTTCCGCGGCTGGCTGGACGACATCACCCTGAAGGTCGCGCAGCCGGAGAAGCCCAAGGCGCATCTGTCGGACTATGCGCTGACCACCCGGGGCACCAACTCCAGCGGCTCCTTCTCCCGTGGCAACAACTTCCCGGCGACGGCCGTCCCGCACGGCTTCAACTTCTGGACGCCGGTGACCAACGCGGGCTCGCTGAGCTGGCTGTACGACTACGCCCGGGCCAACAACTCGGACAACCTGCCCACGATCCAGGCGTTCAGCGCCAGCCATGAGCCGAGCCCGTGGATGGGCGACCGGCAGACCTTCCAGGTGATGCCGTCGGCGGCCTCCGGCACCCCGGACACGGGCCGCGCCGCACGGGAACTGGCGTTCCGGCACGAGAACGAGATCGCGCGCCCCTACTACTACGGGGTGACCTTCGAGAACGGTCTCAAGGCGGAGATGGCGCCCACGGACCACGCGGCGGCGCTGCGGTTCACCTACCCCGGTGACGACGCGAGCGTGATCTTCGACAATGTGACCGAACAGGCCGGGCTGACCCTCGACAAGGACAACGGGATCGTCACCGGCTACTCCGATGTGAAGTCCGGACTGTCCACGGGTGCCACCCGCCTGTTCGTGTACGGCGTCTTCGACGCTCCGGTGACGGACGGCGCGGCCTCCGGGGTCAAGGGCTATCTGCGCTTCAAGCCGCGCGCCGGCCACGCGGTGACCCTGCGCCTGGCGACCTCGCTGATCAGCGTCGACCAGGCGAAGGACAATCTGCGCCAGGAGATCCCCGACGGGACCTCCTTCGACCAGGTGAAGGCGGGCGCCCAGCGCACCTGGGACAAGCTGCTCGGCACGGTCGAGGTCGAGGGCGCCACCCCCGACCAGCTGACCACGCTGTACTCCTCGCTCTACCGGCTGTATCTGTACCCCAACTCCGGCTTCGAGAAGGTGGGATCGTCCTACAAGTACGCCTCCCCGTTCTCCTCGATGACGGGCCCCGACACCCCGACCCACACCGGGGCGAAGATCGTCGACGGCAAGGTGTACGTCAACAACGGCTTCTGGGACACCTATCGCACGACCTGGCCGGCGTACTCCTTCTTCACCCCGAAGGAGGCCGGTGAGCTGGTCGACGGTTTCGTCCAGCAGTACAAGGACGGCGGCTGGACCTCCCGGTGGTCCTCGCCCGGCTATGCGGACCTGATGACGGGCACCTCCTCGGACGTGGCGTTCGCGGACGCCTATGTCAAGGGCGTGAAGTTCGACGCGGAGGCGGCCTATGAGGCGGCGGTGAAGAACGCGACCGCGGTGCCGCCGTCGTCCGGGGTCGGCCGCAAGGGCATGACGACCTCGCCCTTCCTCGGCTACACCAGCACCGCCACCGGCGAGGGCCTGTCGTGGGCGATGGAGGGCTATGTCAACGACTACGGCATCGCCCGGATGGGCCAGGCGCTGTTCGAGAAGACGGGCAAGAAGCGCTACCAGGAGGAGTCGGAGTACTTCCTCAACCGTGCCCGTGACTACGTCAACCTCTTCGACTCCAAGGCCGGCTTCTTCCAGGGCCGCAACGCGCAGGGGAACTGGCGGCTGGACTCCTCGAAGTACGACCCGCGGGTGTGGGGTTACGACTACACGGAGACCAACGGCTGGGGCTATGCCTTCACCGCCCCGCAGGACAGCCGGGGCCTGGCGAACCTGTACGGGGGCCGCGCCAAGCTGGGCGACAAGCTGGACGAGTACTTCTCGACACCGGAGACGGCCGGGCCGGAGTTCGTGGGCTCCTACGGCGGTGTCATCCATGAGATGACGGAGGCACGCGATGTCCGGATGGGCAACTACGGCCACTCCAACCAGGTCGCGCACCATGTGATCTACATGTACGACGCGGCCGGACAGCCGTGGAAGGCGCAGCAGAACGTCCGCGAGGTCCTCTCCCGGCTCTACACCGGCAGCGAGATCGGCCAGGGCTACCACGGCGACGAGGACAACGGCGAGCAGTCGGCCTGGTACGTGTTCTCGGCGCTGGGCTTCTACCCGCTGGTGATGGGCGGCGGGGAGTACGCCGTCGGATCGCCGCTGTTCACCAAGGCCACGGTGCACCTGGAGAACGGCAAGGACCTGGTGATCAAGGCCCCGCGGAACAGCACCCGGAACATCTACGTCCAGGGTCTGAAGGTGAACGGCAAGGCGTGGACCTCGACGTCCCTGCCGCACACGCTGCTGGCCAAGGGCGGAGTGCTGGAGTTCGACATGGGTCCGCGGCCCTCGTCCTGGGGCACGGGCAAGAACGCGGCGCCGGTGTCGATCACCCAGGACGACAAGGTGCCCTCGCCGCGCACCGATGTACTCAAGGGTGACGGTCCGCTCTTCGACAACACCTCGGCCACGGAGGCGACCGTGACGACCGTGGACCTCCCGGTCGGTGACCGCAGCAAGGCGGTGCAGTACACCCTGACGTCCCCGGCCGACCCGGCCAAGGCACCCGCCGGCTGGACCCTCCAGGCCTCCCAGGACGGCACCCGGTGGACGACGCTCGACAAGCGCTCGGGTGAATCCTTCGCCTGGGCCCGGCAGACGCGGGCGTTCTCGATCCCCCAGGCCGGCGCGTACACGCACTACCGCCTGGTCCTGAACGGGGAGTCGACCCTGGCGGAGGTGGAGCTGCTGGCCTGAGCGGCTCGGCCGGACGGGGCGGGCGCGGGATCCTTCCGCGCCCGCCCCGTCATCGTGGTGCTGCGGCTTCAGCCTTACGAGGGAACAACCTTGACATCGTTGTCCGCGACGGGAGTACAGTCACGTACAAATCATCATCCGACAACGCTGTCGTCGTCAGCGCGGTCGTCATCACAGGCCCCGCACAAGCCACTTCCCACCCGGCGCCGGCCCTCTCCCCCCGGACCGGCCCGGCTCGCGGACCGGGTGGCACCCACACCGGCCACCCGGTCCGCCCGAGCGGGTGGCCTTAGAGCTCCGAACAAAAGTGGGGTCCGATCAGCGGGCGGTGTCCGGTGCGTGCGATCGCAAGGCGCCGGAAGGTCCTTGTAGCGGAGCTACCAGGGCCTTCCGGCAACGCGGCGAGCGTGCGTGCCGGGCGCCGCCCGCCGGGCCCCACTTTTGTTCGGAGCTCTTAGCCGGCCGATGTCAGTGGTGGCTGCGATGCTGCCGCCATGACTTCTTGGAATCTGCTGGACATCGACAAGGCTCTGCGGGCCAGTTGGTCCGCCGACACCTGCTCCCCGGACGACCTCGACCGCGCCCCGTGGCAGCCCGACAACCCGTCGTGGGGCCACTGCGACATCACGGCCCTGATCGTGAACGACCTCTTCGGCGGCGACCTCCTGGTCGGGGAGGTCCACTGCGACGGGGAACAGCACGGGTTCCACTGGTGGAACCGGCTGCCCAGCGGTGTGGAACTGGACCTGACCTACGAGCAGTTCACCTGGGGCCAGACCGTCAGCGCGGTCCGCGTCGTCGAGCGTCCGCCGGGGCCGCTGCCTCGGCGCTGGGAGGAGTATCTCCTTCTGCGTGAGCGGGTCACCAAGCACCTCGGCCGGCTCCCCGAGCCCGCTGCCTGACCGGGCACGCCACGCAGGGCTTCGGTGCGCGAAAGGGTGTGGGGTGGGAGCCGCTCGGCGGCCCGCGCGGGTTCCGGTCCACCCGGACCGCCGAGAATGGGAGCGCTCCCACCCCACAGGAGCTTGAAGCTAGCGTGCGCGGCCATCGCTGTAAACCTCAGGCACACACGCTACGGCCGGTCTTCGCCAAGGACGCGCCCGACCGGATACGGCAGAACGGCCCGCGGCGCACCCGAAGTCCTGGAACGTCACCCTTGGGGGCGGTGTTGCCCGCACCGGGCGGCGCGCAGGGCAACCCCGGTGCTCTCGTGGTCATCTAGCTCTACGAACACGACACCGGGGAGAGGGCGGGCTGTGCATGGTTCCGGTACGGACGGCGGCCGCACACGGGGCGCCGCCGGTTCCTGGTGGGCGGCCGCGACGGCGAACCTCCTCATCGGACTGGCCGCGATCCTGCCGGGCGTCTGTGTGCGGTGGTTGCTGACCCGATACGCCGTCATCCCCTGCGGCGGCTTCGGCTGCGCCGACGGGACGCCGGACGAGGCGGTCGGCATGGTGCTGGGCGCCGTGCTGGGCAGCGCGTTCGTGCTCGGCATGATCCTGGTGGTGGACATCCTGATCCCCTGGCAGGAGGGCAGGCCACTGAACCTGTGGCTCGGCATGTCGACCCTGGTACCCGCGCCGTTCGCCGTCGCCCAGGTCGCGGGGTGGATCTGATCCGCTCGTCCGGATCATGCCGGGCTCGCGGGTGCGGGCGGGACGAGGGCCCGCCCGCATCGGCCGCATGACCACCCCGCGAGTCTGCCCATGGTCAGGGTTGGCTTTCTGACGGACGGAGGGCGACGCGCTCGGCCACGCCGGGCATGCCGCGGCCTCCGTGCAACGGGATCCGGGCCCCGGATCACCTCCGCTCCGGAGGGGAACGGATGCTTGTCACAGCCATGATGAGGGGCCGTTCGGTCGCGGACCGGCGTTTGCGTGTAAACGCCATACGACCGCACTGCACGCGACGCAAAGCGGGGCGGCCGGCAGGACCGGCCCGCTGTCTGTCCCCCGTGCGAGCTACAGACAGGTGTCCACCGCACGGTGACGATTCCGGGCCGCCGGATCCGTAGCGTACGAATCAGCCGCGGCGCCCCGGCCGCGGATTCGGCGAAGGAGTCTTCATGAGACTGGTGTGGCAGCTTCTGGCGGTCTCGGCGGTCGCCCTCATCGGCGGCCGCAGTGCCATGGCGGTCCAGGACAACCCGTGGCTCACGCTGGGCGTCGGGCTGCTGACAGCCGTGCTCGCGCTGCCCGTCTACGGGTGGGTGGTACGGCGGACCGAGCACCGCCCGTCCACGGAGGTGGCCCGGGAAGGCGCCGCGGCTGCGATCGGCAGGGGGGTGCTGATCGGGGTCGCCCTGTTCGGGGCCGTCATCGCCAACATCGCCTTCCTCGGGTACTACACGGTGGACGGACTGGGTTCGCCCTCGGGCGCGGTGGGGCTGTTCGGTTTCATGGCCGCCGCCGCCGTGACGGAGGAACTGCTGTTCCGCGGCGTACTGTTCAGGATCATCGAGGAACGCACCGGCACCTGGATCGCGCTGACGCTGACCGGTGTGCTCTTCGGCCTGGCGCACCTGCTCAATCCGCATGCCAGTGTGTGGGGCGCCATCGCCATCGCCGTTGAGGCCGGTGGCATGCTCGCCGCGGCGTACGCCGCCACCCGCAATCTATGGGTGCCGATCGGCCTGCACTTCGGCTGGAACTTCGCCGCGTCCGCCATCTTCAGCACCGAGGTCTCGGGCAACGACACCGCACAGGGGCTGCTGAACGCCACGACCTCGGGCCCGGTGCCGATCACCGGCGGCGACTTCGGCCCGGAGGGAAGCCTGTACTCGGTGTTGTTCGGCGTGCTGGTGATGATCGTGTTCCTGTGGCTGGCCCACCGGCGCGGTCATCTGGTGCCCCTCCGCCGGCACGCCGCCCGGGCCGCCGCCACCGCTACACTCCCCCGATGATGAATGCTCGGCAGCTCCCGGAGTTGTGGCGCCGGTTGGACGTCACGCTCCGGGATCTCCCGTTGGGGCTGCTGCTGTTCGCCGCCTCGCTGCTGCCGGCGTCACACAGCCATGGGACGCAGCTCGGGGGCCTGCCGGACCGTGCCTTCGACGCGGTGGCCGTGGTGGCGGTCGCCCTGCAGTGCCTGCCGCTCACCGTACGCCGGCGATGGCCGGTCCTCTGCCTCGCCCTGGTCTCGCTCGGCTTCGCCCTCGACCAGCTCCGCGGCTACCACTCGCCCGCCGGCACCGCACTGCCCGTCGCGCTGCTGAGCGTGGGATCCCATCTGGAACGGCACCGGCGCACCACCGCGGTCGTCTTCTCCGCGGCGTATGTGCTGCTGGCCCTCGCGATGTTCCGGGTCGGCCCGGGCGAACCGCCGGACGAGTTCGTCACGTTCTACCTGGCGGTGGCCCTCGCCTGGGGCATCGGGGCGTGGCTGCGCTTCACCCGGATCGCGGAGGCCGAACGCCGCCGCCGGGTCGCCGAGGACACCCGCGCCGCCGAACGCACCCGCATCGCCCGTGAGCTCCACGACGTGGTGACCCATCATGTGACGGCGATGGTGGTGCAGGCCGAGGCGGCCCGCTATCTGACCGCGGCGCCCGATCGCCTCGACCAGGCCCTGAATGCGGTCACCGACACCGGCCGGCAGGCCATCGGCGATCTGCGGCACCTGCTCGATCTGCTCAACCCCGACCACGGCGGCGAGACCAGGACACCGCCGGTCGGGAAACTGCTCATGCTCGTGGAGCAGACGCGCCGGGCCGGGCAGCCGGTGGAGTTCACCGAGGAGGGCACACCGGCGGAGTCGACCGGCAGCGCGGACCTCGTGGCCTACCGGGTGGTGCAGGAGGCCCTGACGAACGCCCTCAAGTACGCCCATGGCAGCCGCACCTCGGTCAGGGTGCGCCACGGAGAAAGAGAGATCACGGTGGAAGTCGGCACGGAGGGTTCCGGCTCGGCGGCCGGGTCCCCCGGTGGGAGCGGGCGGGGCCTCGCCGGGCTCCGCGAACGGGTCGATGTCCTCGGCGGCGACTTCAGCACGGGCCGGCGATCAGGCGGTGGCTTTGTCGTACGGGCGCGGATACCCACGGGGAGCTCGGCGTGACCGCGCCGATCCGGGTGCTGGTCTGCGACGACCAGGTGCTGATCCGCACCGGGCTGGTGACGATCATCGACGCCCAGCCCGACCTGGAGGTGGCGGGCGAGTGCGGGGACGGGCAGGCCGCGGTGGACCTCGCCGGGCGGCTGCGTCCGGACGTGGTGGTGATGGACATCCGGATGCCGGGGCTCGACGGCATCGCGGCCACCCGCCTGCTGGCCGGCGCCGGGGTCACGCATCCCGTCAAGGTGCTCGTGGTGACGACGTTCAACCTGGACGAGTACGTCTATGAGGCGCTGCGCGCGGGGGCCAGCGGCTTCCTCCTCAAGGACGCCCCGCCGGCCCAACTGCTGCACGGGATCCGCACTGTGGCGACTGGTGCGGCACTGCTGGACCCGGAGGTGACGCGCCGACTGGTGGGCAGGTACGCGGCCCGGATCAGGCCCGCCGGGGACGGCGCGACGCAGGACGTCCCGCTGACGCCCCGCGAACTGGAGGTCCTTCGTCTCATCGCGGACGGCCGCTCCAACAGCGAGATCGCCGCGATCCTGGTGATCAGCCAGGAGACCGTCAAGACCTTTGTGTCCCGCATCCTCACCAAACTGGGCCTCCGCGACCGTGTGCAGGCGGTGGTCTATGCCTACCGGCGGGGGCTGGTGGCCTGACCCGCCGCGCGGACGGGGGAGCGTCGGCGCCGCGCCCGGGGAGGTCGGCGTGAACGGCGAAGGGCCGCGCCCCCGTGGGGACGCGGCCCTGAACCGCCCTGCCGGACCGCCTACTTGCGGATCAGGCTGCGCAGCACGTACTGCATGATGCCGCCGTTGCGGTAGTAGTCCGCCTCGCCGGGGGTGTCGATGCGGACGACCGCGTCGAACTCGACACCGGTGTCGGTGGTGACCTTGACCGTGCGGGGCGTGGTGCCCTCGTTCAGCTCGGTCACACCGGAGAAGGAGAAGGTCTCCTCACCGGTCAGGCCGAGCGCCTCGGCGGAGGCACCCTCCGGGAACTGCAGCGGGAGCACGCCCATGCCGATGAGGTTCGAGCGGTGGATGCGCTCGTAGGACTCGGCGATGACGGCCTTGACGCCGAGCAGCGCGGTGCCCTTCGCGGCCCAGTCGCGGGACGAGCCGGAGCCGTACTCCTTGCCGGCCAGGACGACCAGCGGGATGTCCTGCGCGATGTAGTTGCGCGAGGCGTCGTAGATGAAGGAGACCGGGCCGCCGTCCTGCGTGAAGTCACGCGTGTAGCCGCCCTCGGTGCCCGGCGCGATCTGGTTGCGCAGGCGGATGTTGGCGAACGTGCCGCGGATCATCACCTCGTGGTTGCCGCGGCGGGAACCGTAGGAGTTGAAGTCGCGGCGCTCCACACCGTGCTCGGTGAGGTACTGGCCGGCCGGGGTGTCGGCCTTGATCGCACCGGCCGGGGAGATGTGGTCGGTGGTGACCGAGTCGCCCAGCTTGGCGAGCACCCGGGCGCCGGCGATGTCCTCGACCGGGGCCGGCTCCATCTCCATGCCCTCGAAGTACGGGGGCTTGCGGACGTAGGTCGACTCGGCGTCCCACTCGAAGGTGTTGCCGGTCGGGATCGGCAGGGCCTGCCACTGGGCGTCGCCCGCGAAGACGTCCTCGTACGACTTCTCGAACATGTCCTCGCCGATGGCGTTGGCGACGACATCGTTCACCTCGGCCTCGCTCGGCCAGATGTCCGTGAGGTACACCGGGTTGCCGTCCTGGTCGATGCCCAGGGCGTCCTTGGTGATGTCCACCTTCATGGAGCCGGCGAGGGCGTACGCGACCACCAGCGGCGGGGAGGCCAGGTAGTTCATCTTGACGTCGGGGTTGATCCGGCCCTCGAAGTTGCGGTTGCCGGACAGCACCGAGGTGACCGCGAGGTCGTGGTCGTTGACCGCCTTGGAGACCTCCTCCGGCAGCGGGCCGGAGTTGCCGATGCAGGTGGTGCAGCCGTAGCCGACCAGGTTGAAGCCGACCTTGTCGAGGTACGGGGTCAGCCCGGCCTTGTCGAAGTAGTCCGTCACGACCTTCGAACCCGGGGCGAGGGTGGTCTTGACCCACGGCTTGCGGGTCAGGCCCTTCTCCACCGCCTTCTTGGCCACCAGGGCGGCGGCGACCATGACATACGGGTTGGAGGTGTTGGTGCAGGAGGTGATGGCCGCGACCGTCACCGCACCGTGGTCGAGCGTGTAGGTCGTGCCGTCGGGGGCGGTGACCTGGACCGGGTTGGACGGGACGCCGTTGGCGGAGGCCGGGGCGTCGGAGGCCGGGAAGGACTCCTTGCCCGCCTCGTCGGCGGTGTCCACGTAGTTACGGACGTCCGCCTTGAACTGCTCGGCGGCGTTGGCAAGGACGATACGGTCCTGCGGGCGCTTCGGGCCGGCGATCGAGGGGACGACGGTGGACAGGTCGAGCTCGAGCTTCTCGGAGAAGTCGGGCTCGACCGTCGGGTCCAGCCAGAGGCCCTGCTCCTTGGCGTACGCCTCGACGAGCGCCACCTGCTGGGTGGAACGGCCGGTCAGGCGCAGGTAGTTGAGGGTCTCCTCGTCGATCGGGAAGATCGCGGCGGTGGAGCCGAACTCCGGCGACATATTGCCGATGGTGGCGCGGTTGGCGAGCGAGGTGGCCGCGACGCCCTCACCGTAGAACTCGACGAACTTGCCGACCACACCGTGCTTGCGGAGCATCTCGGTGATGGTCAGCACCAGGTCGGTGGCGGTGGTGCCGGGCTGCAGCTCGCCGGTGAGCTTGAAGCCCACCACGCGCGGGATGAGCATGGAGACCGGCTGGCCGAGCATGGCGGCCTCGGCCTCGATGCCGCCGACGCCCCAGCCGAGCACACCGAGGCCGTTGACCATGGTGGTGTGGGAGTCGGTGCCGACGAGGGTGTCGGGGTAGGCCTGTCCGTTCCGGACCATCACCGTGCGGGCCAGGTGCTCGATGTTCACCTGGTGGACGATGCCGGTGCCCGGCGGGACGACCTTGAACTCGTCGAAGGCGGTCTGGCCCCAGCGCAGGAACTGGTAGCGCTCCTTGTTGCGGCCGTACTCCAGCTCGACGTTCGCCTTGAAGGCGTCGTTGGTGCCGAACTTGTCGGCGATGACGGAGTGGTCGATGACCAGCTCGGCCGGGGCCAGCGGGTTGATCTTCGCCGGGTCGCCGCCGAGCTCCTTGACGGCCTCACGCATGGTGGCGAGGTCGACGACACAGGGCACGCCGGTGAAGTCCTGCATGATCACGCGGGCCGGGGTGAACTGGATCTCCTGCGACGGCTGGGCCTGGGAGTCCCAGCCGCCGAGGGCGCGGATGTGGTCCGCGGTGATGTTCGCGCCGTCCTCGGTGCGGAGCAGGTTCTCCAGCAGGACCTTGAGGCTGTACGGCAGCCGTGCCGAGCCCTCCACCTTGTCCAGCCGGAAGATCTCGTACGACTCGTCGCCCACCTGCAGCGTGCTGCGGGCGTCGAAGCTGTTCGCCGACACGACAGTCTCCTTCATAGATGTGCGCGTACCACCGCACCGCAACGCTATGCGGCTGCTACCGCATGGTGCCGCCACGACGGCCTGGCATATCCGCTGAGGTAAGGCTAAGTTAGGTAAGCCTTACTCCGCGGGGGCCGTGGTGCGCCTAAACAGATATCTCGATGTCGAGATAACTCTAGTACATGGGCGCTGAATGGTCATGCCCAGGCCCGGCCCACCCAGCCCGCGCCCCCGCCGGGCGGCGACCCGGCGCGCCCCGACGCGGCCGCCTCCCACACGTACGCCACGCCGGCATGGATCACTCACCCACATGGCGGCATCGAACGGCATACGACATCGTGGAATTCAGCCGAACCCTCCCCATCCCCCCGACTTCCCCCCGACCCCCTCTCCCTCACGACTCACTGACGGTCACTCACTCCAATGGACCCCCCGGGAGGCGCCATCTCATATCTGAGATAACCTCGACCTCATGTCAGACGACTACCTCGTACGTATCGGCAGGCTCATTCGTGACGCCCGGCAGCACCGTGGCTGGACTCAGGCCCAGCTGGCCGAGGCGCTCGGCACCAGTCAGAGTGCCGTGAACCGTATCGAGCGCGGCAATCAGAACCTCAGTCTTGAGATGATCGCCCGCATCGGTGAGGCCCTGGACAGCGAGATCGTGTCCCTGGGCTATGCGGGCCCCATGCATCTTCGGGTGGTCGGCGGACGCCGGCTCTCCGGGGCCATCGACGTCAAGACGAGCAAGAACGCCTGTGTGGCCCTGTTGTGCGGCTCGCTCCTCAACAAGGGACGCACGGTACTGCGCCGGGTGGCCCGCATCGAGGAGGTCTACCGCCTCCTCGAGGTGCTGACCTCCATCGGCGTACGGACCCGCTGGATCAACGACGGGGTCGATCTGGAGATCGTGCCGCCCGCCGACCTCGACCTGGAGGCCATCGACGCCGCGGCCGCCCGCCGTACGCGGTCCATCATCATGTTCCTCGGCCCGCTGCTGCACCGCACCGAGCGCTTCCGGCTGCCGTACGCGGGCGGCTGCGACCTGGGGACGCGCACCGTCGAGCCCCATATGATCGCGCTGCGCCGCTTCGGTCTGGACGTCACCGCCACCGAGGGCCACTACCACGCGGTGGTGGACCGGTCCGTCTCCCCCGGCCGGCCGATCGTGCTGACCGAGCGCGGCGACACGGTGACGGAGAACGCGCTGCTCGCCGCGGCGCGCCACGACGGGGTCACGATCATCCGGAACGCGTCGTCCAACTACATGGTCCAGGACCTGTGCTTCTTCCTGGAGGCACTCGGTGTCGAGGTCGAGGGCATCGGCACCACCACCCTCACGGTGCACGGCGTGCCGGACATCGACGTCGACGTGGACTACTCCCCCTCCGAGGACCCGGTCGAGGCGATGAGCCTGCTGGCCGCCGCGGTGGTCACCGAGTCGGAGCTCACGGTGCGGCGGGTGCCGATCGAGTTCCTGGAGATCGAGCTCGCGGTGCTGGAGGAGATGGGCCTCGACCACGACCGCTCGCCCGAGTACGTCGCCGACAACGGCCGTACCCGGCTGGTGGACCTCACCGTGCGGCCCTCCAAGCTGGAGGCGCCCATCGACAAGATCCACCCGATGCCGTTCCCCGGCCTGAACATCGACAACGTCCCGTTCTTCGCGGCGATCGCGGCCGCCGCGCAGGGCAAGACCCTGATCCACGACTGGGTCTACGACAACCGGGCCATCTATCTCACCGACCTCAACCGCCTCGGCGGACGCCTCCAGCTCCTCGACCCCCACCGGGTCCTGGTCGAGGGCCCGACCCGTTGGCGCGCCGCCGAGATGATGTGCCCGCCGGCCCTGCGCCCCGCCGTGGTCGTCCTGCTGGCGATGATGGCCGCCGAGGGCACGTCCGTGCTGCGGAACGTGTACGTCATCAACCGCGGCTACGAGGACCTGGCCGAACGGCTCAACTCGGTGGGAGCCCAGATCGAGACGTTCCGGAACATCTGATACGCGCGGTGTCGTGCCCCTTGGAGGCAAAGGGCACGACACCTCAACATGTCAGTTGACCTGCGAATACTTACCTTCGCGGCTCTCCATTGATCACCGTTGTTTTTCAGCACCTTGTGCAACGCACGTGCAAGATGATCTTAAATTGCTGACGATACGTCAGAGATGTCTGAGCACCCATCAGCCGTCACGGAGGGTTGTCGCCGAAGTGGCCTCGCAACGCCCGAGGCGCGGCGGTGACGGTGGCATCTCACGTCCCCCGGCCCTTGTCGTCGTAGCGGTACGTGGCGAGCACCCTGGAGGTCGGGGTGCTGGAGGAGGGCGTGGGCGACCAGGCCGTGACCGTGTGGAGGCGGCCGCCGTAAGTGCCGAGGGAGCGGCCGGCAAGGTCGCCAAGGTCACCAACCCGGACGGCGCCGTGACCGCGTACACCTACGACAAATCCAGCGCGCTCCTCACCGCCAAGAACCCCAAGGGCCGTACGCAGACCTACAGCTACGACGCTGCCAGCCGCCTCAAGACCGCCACGACCCCGGCGGGCCGGACCACCTCTTACACCTACGACATCAGCGGCCGGCTCACCGAGAAGGCGCTGCCCGGCGGCAGTGTCCACTACGGCTACGACAGCCTGGGCCGTACCACGTCCGTCACCCACAGCGACAACAGCGACGACCTCGCCTATGTCTACGACGACAACCTGCTCGCAAGCACCACCCTCACCGCCGCCTCCGGCACCACCGCGGAGGTCGACTACACCTACGACGCCGCCGGCAACACCCTCACCACCACCCGACAGAACGGTCCGACGACCACCCGCGCCTACGATGCGACCGGCGAACTCACCTCCCTGACCCACACCCAGGGCAGCTCCACCCTCACCAAGTACGACGTCACCTGGAACGACGCCGGCAGCCCAGCCGCCATCACCACCACCCGCGGCTCGACGGCCACCACCACCCTCTACAGCTACGACAGCGCCGGACAACTCACAGTTGAAGGTGACCTGGTCGTGCGAGTTCGGTTTCCTCTTCTGCACGTTCGACTCGGGCTGGAGGAAGACGCATGCCGACTACAGCGGCAAGTGGAAAACTCTGGACTGGTACTACGCCCTCTACCACTTCCAGTGGCGGGCGGCCGGCTCGCTGCAGACCAAGCACGGGTTCACCTACAACCTGAGCATCAGGAAGCGCTACGACTGGGGTGTCCCGAGTGAGCACAGGGCGAACCTGAAGATCACCATCCCCGGAGTGCTCAGCTACAACATCGCCCAGCCGGAGATCGCCCATCTCCACACCGTGGGGCTCGCCCGGGACTACGACGTCCGGGGAACGTCCAAGATGAGGAAGAAGCCGTGATGCCGCACACCGCGCGCCAGGAGCGCGCCCCGCGGGAACCCGCCGTCCCTGTGCTGCTCGTGCTATGCGGTGTGCTGGTGGCCGCCGCCGTAGCCATGGTGGTCTGGCCGATGGTGGGCATCACCGTGACCGTTCCGCCCACGTCCTCCTCCGCCTCGGCGGAGAAGCGGGGAATCCCCGCCGCCGCGCTGCAGAAGACCTTCCGCCTAGCGGTGCCGGCCGGGGCCCAGGACACCTCCTACCTGGTGGTCCCGGGTGACGGCAGCGCGGACAGCGGACAGGACCTCTATCTGCGCTTCCGCACCACCCCCGAAGGCCTCGAGGAGTTCCTGACCTCGCTGGGCGAGACCACCGGGGACCTGGCGGCCGGGAATGTCGTCCTGGAACAGGACGACATCGACTCGGTCGACCTTCCTTGGAAGATCGGAACCAAGGGTCGTCTCGCCGGTCTCTACGCGGACATCCCCGAGCAGGGCGACAGCGCCGGCGCAGCCCAGGTGACCGTCGACGAGACCGATGCGGCCGCGCCCCTGGTCTACGCACACGTGACCGTGTAGAAGGCATCCAGACGTAGCCCTCAAACCGCCGCCGCGATCGGCGCCCTGCCCAACGGACCGTGACGGCATGGCCGCGACGCGACGCCCTGCGCGACCGCTCACCCGCCTGCGGGGGCAGGAAGTCGCGGGTGTCCTCCACCGAGGCCTCGGGGGGTCGGCGCCCAAGGCGTCCCGAGCCGGTGGTCACCGGTGTGACCGAGGACGAAGCCGCGGGGCAGCCGGGGACCGGTCGTCAGCGGGGCGTCAGCCGGTCGCAGACCTCGGCGGTCAGCCGGTCGGCCGCGTCGAGTGTGGTGTGGAGGGCGTCCGGGGTGGTGCCGGGCGCGGCGAACAGTCGGTGGGCCCGGTTGGCGAAATCGGAGGGGCGGAGGGGAGGTCTGCGGCGGCCTGGACCGCGCCCTTCTCGTTGAGCAGCCAGCTGCGGTCGTGAGCGTGCAGGGCGTGTACGAGGAGTCCCACCGCGCGGAAGAGACAGCCGGCGACATAGAAGGCGTCGCCGCGCGCCGCTCCCTTGCGGGCGCAGGACAGGGTGAAGGGGGCCTGCCGGCGCGCGTCGGCGATCAGCGCTTCACGCAGCGGCTCCGGATAGTGCCGCATCTCCCGCCGCAGGCCCTGGAGTTCACCGCCGGGGTCGGCGAGGATGCGCCCGAGGGCCAGCTCGCCGATGTAGGCGTGGGAGTACACCCCCAGCGGATGGCCGGGCTGGGTGCCCACCTCGACGTGTCCTTCCCGGCACTGCTCCCAGATGCGGTGGACCCGGTCCAGATCGCGGTAGATCCAGTCGACCCGGTGGCCGTCGACGGTCAGCCAGGCTCCGCCGTCCACCCAGGGCCCCCAGCCGCCCGGCTCCGTCACCTCGACCGGGGCGCCGGTCACCTCGGACGCGAGGCGCCGCAGGGCGGCGGTGTCCAGGGGCTTCCCGGTAGTAGAGGCCCAGGTCGTGGTCGGAGTCCGGGCGATGGGTGCCCCGGGCCCGGCTGCCGCCCAGGGTCACCCCGACGATGCCGCCGGCCTCGGCCAGCCGATCCGCGATCTCCAGCAGGCGTTCCATGGGTCGGAGTCTGCAGTAACAGGGCATCTATGTCGCCGGGATTTCGGGATTTACGGGGCGGGCTGTGACGGGGGCGAGGGGTGGCGGCGGTGCCGTTCAGCGCGCGACGAGCCGGATGTTCCGGTCCCGCTTGGCATGGAAGTGGGGCAGCGGGATACCGGGGCCGCGCAGCTCCATCAGAGTGGCCCGGACATGGGCCCGGCCGCGGCGGTATGTGTCCGGGCGGGTCTCCGAGTTGGTCCAGCGGTGCCGGGCGCCGTCGCAGACCGCGAGGGTGCCGCCGATCCCGTGGGCGACACGAGGGTCGCCCTGGGAGAGGGAGGAGGACACGAAGACGGGGCCACGGGCACGGTGGCAGCGATAGGTGCCGGAGAGGGTGACGGTGCCGTCGGCCCTGAGACGCCCGATCGGGTCCACGGTCACCCTGTCGTACGGACGGGGCGCGGCACTCGCGGCGGGGGCGGCGGACAGCAGCAGGGCGGCACCGAGGGCCAGCCCGAAGACCTGGCGCACGGACATGGACGTACCTCCTGGGGGTGGGGGTTCCACAGGTACCGGGAGTTCGTGCCAGGGAGCGTGATCATCACCCCATCGTGGCGAGTCCGCACCGTTGTGCGCCCCGGGTGCGCGGAGCCGGAGGCAGAGCGTCCCGCATCCGACAAATAAGGTCGACGGTGGTCATTGCGGTGCCCGATCATGCGTTCATGCCTCCGAGAGACACCCTTGCCCGAGTCGATGCGGACCTGGCCGCCGGCCGGGTCCCCGTCGCGCGCCAGCGCCTGCGCGGGCTGGTGTCGTCCTTTCCGGACGACCTGACGCTTCGCCGGCGCCTGGCCGAGGTGTACCGCCTGTACGGAGAGCCCGCGGAGGCGGGCCGCTGGATGTACCTCGAACAGGACCGGGACGCGGCTGAGACCGCCGCCTTCGAGGCGAGGTACCACACAGCTCCGCAGCGCATGCGGGCACTTGCCTGGCGGGGACCGGAGTCGCTTGCCCGGACGGCCTTCGCCGGAGAGCAACTGGCGGCAGTACGAGCAGCCTGCTCCGAGGCCGTGGGACGCCCCGTCGACTGGGACACGGTGCCGTCCGGCGAGGAGGCAGCCAGCGGGAAAGGCGCCTTCGCCGACTCCCTGACAAAGGCTGGATGCCTAGTGGCGATCCTTGTGTTCCTCTCGATCTGGGTGAACGGACTCGTCGCCCTCTTCGACTGACTCCGGTCCCCGGCCCCCGTTCAGCGGTACGGGGCAGCCCTCAGGGCAGCACGGCGAAGCCGTCCAGTTCCACGAGGGCCTGCTCGTCCCAGAGCCGGGTGATGCCTACGACGGCCATCGCGGGGTAGTCGCGGCCGGCCAGCCTGCGCCAGATGCGGCCGAGTTGGGGTGCGTGGGTGCGGTAGTCGGCCACATCGGTGGCGTAGACGGTGACCCGGGCGAGGTCGGCGGGGGTGCCGCCGGCGGCCCGCAGGGCGGTGAGCAGATTGCCGAGCGCCCTTTCGAACTGGGCGGGAAGGGAGTCGCCGGTCACCTTTCCCTCCGGGTCGAGGGCGGTCTGGCCGGCCAGGAACAGCAGCCGTGACCCGGTGGCGACCACGGCGTGCGAGAAACCGGTGGGCGGGGAGAGGGCCGGCGGGTTGACGCGTGCGAGGGCGGGCGGGTCGGTGCGCTCGGTGGTCACGGTGCCTCCACGGTGGCGTACAACTCCTTGGCGATGATGCCGCGCTGGACCTCGCTGGCGCCCTCGTAGATCCGGGGCGCGCGCACCTCTCGGTAGAGGTGTTCGAGGAGGTGGCCGCGGCGCAGGGCGCGGGCGCCGTGCAACTGGACGGCCGTGTCGACGACATACTGCGCGGTCTCGGTGGCGAGCAGTTTCGCCATGGCGGCCCGCAGCGGCACATCGGGGGCGCCCTCGTCGTACGCCGTCGCCGCCGCATGGACCAGGAGGCGGGCGGCCTCGGTGCGCAGGGCCATCTCCGCGACCTGGTGGGAGACGGCCTGGAGGTCCTTCAACTTGCCGCCGAAGGCGTCCCGTCGGGCCGTATGGGCGAGGGTCGCGTCCAGGGCCGCCTGCGCCATGCCGACCGCGAAGGCGCCGACGCTGGGCCGGAAGCGGTTGAGGGTGCCCATGGCGACCCGGAAGCCGCGGTCGGGCTCCCCGAGGACGTCGTCCTCGGTCACCGGCACCGCGTCGAGGTCCAGCCTGCCGATGGGGTGCGCGGAGAGCATCTCGAGCGGGGCTCCGGACAGCCCGGGGCGGTCGGCGGGGACGAGGAAAGCGGTCACGCCACGGGGGCCGGCCTCGGGGGCGGTGCGGGCGAAGACGGTGTAGAAGTCGGCCTCGGGGGCGTTGGAGATCCAGCATTTCTCACCGGTGAGCCGCCAGCCGGACGGGGAATCCGGGGTCGCCGTGAGCGACAGCGCCGCCGCGTCCGAGCCCGCGTCCGGCTCGGTCAGGGCGAAGGCCGCCACCGTGGTGCCGGCGCGGACACCGGGGAGCCAGCGGGCGCGCTGGGCCTCGGTGCCGTGGGCGTGCACCGGATGGGCGCCGAGACCTTGCAGGGCGAGCGCCGTCTCCGCCTCGGTGCAGGCGTAGGCCAGGGACTCCCGCATCAGGCAGAGATCGAGGGCGCCGGAGGTGAACAGGCGGTCGAGGAGTCCGAGTCGGCCGAGTTCGACGACCAGTGCGCGGTTGACACGGCCCGGTTCGCCCTTCTCCGCGAGCGGGTGCAGGCGCTGCTCGGCGGCCCTGCGCAGCTCCGCACACCAGGCGATATGTGCGGGATCGAGCGAGAATGCGGTCATTGCCGGTCCTCTCTCCCTGACGACGTCCCCGGGGATCCCCGGAACGCACCCGGCGAACCCGGGCCGGACGAGCCCTTCACTCGACCGTATCGCGGAGCATTGACTGTCGTCACCAAGACGATACGCTCGATGCGCGAGCCCACCACGACAAGGGGGCGAACCGCCATGGACCCGAGGGACGCCACCGGCGCCACGGACGCCGCACGCGCGAGCGCCGACCCGTCGCCCCCGGCCGGGGCGGCACCCACTCCTCCCACGGCCGACCCGGCACCGGCGCCCCGACGGCCCGGCGCAGCACCGGCGCCTCCACGGTCCGGAGCGGCAGACGGGCCCCGGCACGCCAGCACGGCGGAAGGACGACAGCCCGCCGGCACAGCGGAGGAACAACAGCCCGCCGGCACGGCGGAAGGACCACAGCCCGCCAGCACGGCGGAAGGACCACAGCCCGCCGACACAGCGGACGAACAACAACCCGTCAGCACGGCAGAAGAACAACGGCCCGCCGGCACGGCGGAAGGACGACAGCCCGCCGGCACGGCCGACGGACAGCGGCCCGCCGATACGGCGACACCCCCTCCGCCCGCCGACGAGCCCACCCGCACCGCCCACCAGGACACCTTCGCCCGCGACCATCTCCCGCCCCGCGAGCAGTGGCCCGAGCTCCTCTTCGGGCTGCCCGAGTTGCGCTACCCCGAACGGCTCAACGCCGCCGTCGAATTACTCGCCCGCACCGCCCCCGAGCGTCCCGCTTTCCGTACGCCGGACGGCGGCACCTGGACCTATGGGCGGCTCCGCACCCAGGTGGACCGGATCGCGCACGCCCTCACCTCGCATCTGGGCGTCGTCCCCGGAAACCGTGTCCTGCTGCGCGGCCCCACCACCCCCTGGCTGGCCGCCTGCTGGCTCGCGGTGCTGAAGGCGGGTGCGGTGGCTGTCACCGTGCTGGCCCAGCAGCGCCCGCACGAGCTGCGCACCATCTGCGAGATCGCCCGGGTGGGTCACGCCCTCTGCGACGCCCGCGCGGTCGACGACCTGGCGGGGGCCGGCGTACCCGGATTGCGCGTCACCCCCTACGGCGGCGACTCCCCCGGCGATCTGCTGCACCTGCCGACGCCCGAGGAGCCGTACCCGGCCGTGGACACGGCGGCCGACGATGTGGCGCTGATCGCGTTCACCTCGGGCACCACGGGCCGCCCCAAGGGGTGTGTCCACTTCCACCGCGATCTGCTCGCCGTCGCGGACACCTTCTCCCGGCACGTTCTGGAACCGCGCCCCGACGACGTCTTCGCGGGCAGTCCCCCGCTCGGCTTCACCTTCGGTCTCGGCGGCCTGGTCGTCTTCCCGTTGCGGGCCGGCGCCAGCGCTCTGCTGCTCGAACAGGCGGGGCCCAGGCAGCTGTTGCCGGCGATCGCCGAGCACCGGGTCTCCGTGCTGTTCACCGCGCCCACCGCCTATCGCACGATGCTGAACGAACTCGACGGGTACGACATCACCTCGCTGCGGCGCTGTGTGTCGGCCGGCGAGAACCTGTCCGCCGCGACCTGGCGGGCCTGGCACCGGCGCACCGGGCTGCGCATCATCAACGGCATCGGCGCCACCGAGCTGCTGCACATCTTCATCTCCGCCGCGGACGACCGGATCCGCCCCGGGACCACGGGTGTTCCGGTACCGGGGTGGCAGGCGCGTGTGCAGGACGCCGACGGCACACCCCTGCCCGACGGCGAGCCCGGACTGCTCGCGGTGCGCGGACCGGTGGGCTGCCGCTATCTCGCCGACCCCCGGCAGCGGGAGTACGTCCGGGACGGCTGGAACATCACCGGCGACACCTATGTCCGCGAGCCCGACGGCTGGTTCCGCTTTGTCGCTCGCGCCGACGACATGATCGTCTCGGCCGGGTACAACATCGCCGGGCCCGAGGTCGAGGACGCCCTGCTGCGCCATCCCGATGTGCTGGAGACGGCGGTGGTGGGGCGGCCCGACGAGGCGCGCGGACAGATCGCGGTGGCGTACACGGTCCTCAGGGCGGGCGCGCCCCGGGATCCGGAGGCCCTGCGGGCGTTTCTGACGTCCGAGTTGGTGCCGTTCAAGTGCCCGCGCGAGTTCGTCTTCGTGGACGCGCTGCCGCGCACGGCGACCGGCAAGCTCCAGCGCTTCCGGCTGCGTACGCACCACGCCGGGGACGGACACCCGGACGACGGCACGGGCCTCTGTCTCGAAGTCGACTCCGTATCCGCAGAAAGTGATCATGATTGACGCGGACGAATTAGAGTGATCGACGTGTCCGATCAGCCCGTTCCCCGATCCCTCATCGTCACGTTCTACGGCGCCTACGGCCGCTTCGCCCCAGGCCCGGTGCCTGTGGCCGAGCTGATCAGGCTGCTGGGCGCGGTCGGCGTGGACGCGCCCTCGGTGCGCTCCTCGGTGTCACGGCTGAAGCGGCGCGGTCTGCTGCTGCCGGCCCGCACGGCGCAGGGCGCGGCCGGATATGCGCTGTCGCCGGACGCGCGGCAGCTGCTCGACGACGGCGATCTGCGGGTGTACGCGAAGGCTCCGCCGGGGGACGAGGGCTGGGTGCTCGCGGTGTTCTCGGTGCCGGAGTCGGAGCGGCACAAGCGGCATCTGCTGCGCTCCCGGCTGGCGGGTCTCGGCTTCGGCACGGCGGCCCCCGGGGTGTGGATCGCCCCCGCACGGCTGTACGAGGAGACCCGGCACACCCTGCACCGGCTGCGCCTGGACCCCTATGTGGACTTCTTCCGGGGGGAGCACCTCGGTTTCGCGGCCACCGCGGAGGCGGCGACGCGCTGGTGGGACCTGGCGGCGATCGCGGCCCAGCACGAGGAGTTCCTGGATCGTCAGGCACCCGTGCTGCGGGCCTGGGAGGCCCGTGCGGACACCCCTCCGGAGGAGGCGTACCACGACTATCTGCTCGCCCTGGACTCCTGGCGCCATCTTCCTTACGCAGACCCGGGGTTGCCCGCCGAGCTGCTCCCCTCCGACTGGCCGGGGGTGCGCTCGGCCGCCGTCTTCCGGGCGCTGCACGAGCGGTTGCGGGACGCGGGGGCGGTCTTTGTGGAGGGCGAGCCGGGCCGGACCCCTGCCCCGGAGACCGCGGCCGAGCCCTGACGTCCTCGTGGGGCGGGCCCGGCGGACGGCACGGCGCGGTTCAACGGCCCAGGGTGAGGCGGGGTCTGGGGGCATCGGTGCGGCCCGTCGGGGGGCGTCGGCTGCCCGCCCGGTAGGGCTCCGGCCACACTGCCGCGGACCCGGTGTACCCCTGCTCGGCCGCCGCGTGCAGCGTCCAGTGGGGGTCGTAGAGATGCGGCCGGGCCAGCGCGCACAGATCCGCACGCCCGGCCAGGATCAGCGAGTTGACGTCGTCCCAGGACGAGATGGCGCCCACCGCGATCACCGGGATGCCGATCTCCTGCCGGATCCGCTCGGCGTAGGGCGTCTGGTAGGAGCGCCCGAACTCCGGCCGCTCCTCGGCCACCACCTGCCCGGTGGACACATCGATGGCGTCGGCGCCGTGCGCGGCGAAGGCTCGGGCGATCTCCACGGCGTCCTCCGCGGTGGTGCCGCCCTCGGCCCAGTCGGTGGCGGAGATCCTTACCGTCAGGGGCCGTTCCTCGGGCCACACCGACCGTACGGCGTCGAAGACCTCCAGCGGGTATCGCAGCCGGTTGTCGAGTGTGCCGCCGTAGGCGTCGGTCCGCCGGTTGGTGAGCGGTGAGAGGAAGCCGGAGAGCAGATAGCCGTGGGCGCAGTGGAGTTCGAGCAGATCGAAGCCGCCGCGTACGGCGCGCCAGGCGGCGGCCATGAACTGTTCGCGGATATCGGTCAGCTGGGCGCGGGACAGCTCGCGGGGCTGTTGACTCCCGGGTCTGTACGGGATCGGGGAGGCGGCCACAAGACCCCAGTTGCCCTCCTCCAGGGGCTCGTCCATGCCCTCCCACATCCGTCGGGTGGAGCCCTTGCGGCCGCTGTGCCCGAGCTGTACGCCGATCGCGACGCCCGGTGCCCGGGTGTGCACGAAGTCGGTGATCCGCCGCCAGGCCTGCGTCTGATCGCCGGTCCAGAGCCCGGCGCAGCCGGGAGTGATCCGGCCCTCGGGGCTCACACACACCATCTCGGTCATCACCAGGCCGGCTCCGCCGAGCGCCCGTGCGCCCAGGTGGACCAGGTGGAAGTCGCCCGGGACCCCGTCCTCGGCCGAGTACATGTCCATCGGGGAGACCACGACCCGGTTGCGCAGGGTCAGTCCGCGCAGCCGGAAGGGGGTGAACATCGGGGGTGTGCCGGGCGGGCAGCCGAAGTCTCGCTCCACGGCCTCGGTGAAGTGCGGGTCACGCAGTCGAAGATTGTCGTGGGTGACCCGGCGGCTGCGGGTGAGCAGGTCGAAGGCGAACTGCCGGGCGGGCCGGCCGACATGGAGCCCGAGGTTCTCGAACCACTCCAGGCTGGCCCGGGCCGCGCGTTGGGTGGAGGCGACGACCGGGCGCCGCTCCTCCTCGTAGGCGGTCAGGGCCTCCGGCAGTGTGGTGTGCTCCTCCAAGCAGGCGGCCAGGGCCAGCGCGTCCTCCATGGCCAGTTTGGTGCCGGAGCCGATGGAGAAGTGCGCGGTGTGCGCGGCGTCGCCGAGCAGCACCAGATTGCCGTGCGACCAGCGTTCGTTGACGACCGTGCGGAAGGTGGTCCAGGCGGAGTTGCGGGAGCGCAGGGGTCGCCCGCCGAGCGCCTCCGTGAAGATCTTGGCGCATCGCTCGACGCTTTCCGCGGTCTCCATGTCCGCGAACCCGGCCGCCCGCCAGACCTCCTCGCGCATCTCCACGATCACCGTGGAGGCGCCGGGTCGGCCGGACGGCCCGGCGGGAACCGAAGCGGGGAGGGGGTCGGGCGAGGGGCGGGAGTACGGGTAGCCGTGCAGTTGCATCACGCCGTACTCGGTCTCGGCGATCTCGAAGCGGAAGGCGTCGAAGGCGAAGTCGGCGGCGAGCCAGATGTAACGGCAGCGGTGCTCCCGGACCGTGGGCCGGAACACCTCGGCACCGGCCTCGCGGGTGGTGCTGTGCACCCCGTCGGCGGCGATCACCAGGTCGTACGACTGGCTGAGCCGGTCCGGGTGCGGGGCCTCGGTGCCGAAGCGCAGCTCGACGCCGAGCGAACGGCAGCGCTCGTGCAGGACCGCCAGCAGCCGGCGTCTGCCGAGCGCGGCGAAGCCATGGCCGCCGGAGGTGTGCCGCTCGCCCCGGTGCACGATGTCGATGTCGTCCCAGCGCACGAACTCGTCCTGGAGCGCCGCATGGACGACCGGGTCGGCGTGGGCGATCCCACCGAGGGTCTCGTCGGACAGCACCACCCCGAAGCCGAAGGTGTCGTCGGGGGCGTTGCGCTCCCAGACGGTGATCTCACGGGACGGGTCGAGGCGCTTGAGGAGGGCGGCGGCGTACAGACCGCCGGGGCCCCCGCCGATCACGGCGACCCGCGGAGTCCGGACCCACGCCCGGTCCTTGGCCTCCATGGCTACTTCCCCTGCCATTTCGGAGACCGCCGCTCGGTGAAGGCGGCGTGGAACTCCGCGTAGTCCTCGCCGTTCATCAGCAGCGCCTGGGTCGAGGCGTCCAGCTCGACGGAGGCGGCGAGCGGCATGTCCAGCTCGGCCGTGAGCAGGGCCTTCGTCTGGGCGTGGGCGAGCGCCGGGCCGTCGGCGAGCCGGCGGGCCAGCGCCCGGGCCGCCTCGTCGACCCGGCCCTCCTCGGCCGACTCGCTGATCAGCCCGATCCGCTCGGCCTCGGGGGCGCGCACCGGCTCGCCGAGCATCAGCAGCCTGGTCGCATGGCCGAGCCCGACGACCCTGGGGAGCAGATAGGCAGCGCCCATGTCGCCTCCGGAGAGGCCGACCCGGGTGAACAGGAAGGCGAAGCGGGCCGAGGCGTCCGCCACCCGGAAGTCCGCGGCCAGCGCGAGGACCGCGCCCGCGCCCGCGGCCACCCCGTGCACGGCGGCGATCACCGGGAAGGGGCACTCCCGCAGGGCCCGTACGACCTGCCCGGTCATCCGGTTGAAGTCGAGCAGCTGGGCGGTGTCCATGGCGAGGGTGGCGCCGATGATCTCGTCGACATCGCCGCCCGAGCAGAAGCCCCGGCCCTCGCCGCCCAGCACCAGGGCCCGTACGGCTCTCTCCCGGGACAGCTCGGCGAGCAGATCGCGCAGATCGGCGTAGGCGCCGAAGGTGAGCGCGTTGAGTTTCTCGGGGCGGGCCAGGGTGACCGTCGCGATCCCGTCGGCGCGATCGCATCTGAGGTGACGCCACTCGGAGGTGCGGGCGGCGGATCCGGTGAAGGGACTCATGACGTACGGCCTCCTCGGACGGGGGCGACGGTCGGCGGTGCCGCTGCGATTGAAGTTATCACCTATCTGTGACTGTCGTCACGAGTACGCGATAGAGTGCGGGTGCGTACGCCCCGCAGGGGCGCGCCGGTGGCGGGGGCTGGACGCGCCGGGGGCGGCGGCCCGCAGGCATGTCACACCTCGTCGACGGACCGGTAACGACAGGCACCGGAGCGGGGGCGGGGGCGCCGTCCGGGGTAGGCAACCGGGTGCCGGGGCCGACGGAGTTCCCGGGGGAAGCCCGCCGACGGCCCCGAAGAGGGCGGGCCGTACCATGCCTCTTGTTTGAAAGCAGGACGACCTGCGCCATGAACGGACACACCGTGTACGAACCATCCATCCCCGCCTCCTGGCGCGTCGCGCTGCCGCACACCTCCGCGGCCGTGCCCGTGGCGCGTGCGCTGGTCCGTACGGCGCTGGCGGAGCTGGATCACGCGGCGGACTGCGACACCGCGGAGCTGCTCACCGCGGAGCTGGTCGCCAACGCCGTGGAGCACGCCACGGGCGAGGGTCCGATAGAGCTGGTGGTCGAGCTGGCGCCGACGGGCTGCAAGGTCGAGGTGCACGACCCCGACCCGGCACCGCCCGGCCGGCTGACCCAGCCGGGTATGCGGGCCCCCGACCCCTGGCAGGAACACGGGCGGGGCCTGCTGCTGATCCGCAGTCTCAGTTCGTCCTGCGGTCACCGCCTCACCGCGTCCGGCAAGGCGGTGTGGTTCAGACTGCCCGTGCTTCCACGGCAGTGGCGTCCGGTGTGACGGCGTCGTTCACCAGCCGGGAGTTCCGCCGCCCGTAGGCCGCGTACACCAGGCAGCCGATCGTCAGGAACGCCGCGAACTGCACCCAGGTCGTCCAGCCCGTCTCGTACATCAGATAACTGCAGAAGCCGACACCCAGCAGCGGCACCACCGGATAGAGCGGCACCCGGAAGCTGCGGGCGAGTCCCGGCTCACGGCGGCGCAGGGCGATCACCGCGATATTGACCACGGCCATTGTGGCGAGGGTGCCGATGGTGCACAGGTTGACGACCGCGTCCAGCGAGGAGAAGGCCGCCGGGACGGCGAAGACGACCGCGGTGATCAGGGTGCCGGTGACCGGGGTGGAGGTCTTCGGCGAGACCCGTTCGAAGACCCGCGGGATGAGGCCGTCGCGGGACATCGACATCAGGATGCGGGTCTGGCCGTACATCACCGCGAGCACCACCGAGGCGATGGCGACGACCGCGCCGAAGGCGATCACCCCACCCCCGACCGCGGAACCGGTGACCCGGTCCACGACATGGGAGAGGGCCGCGGACCGGCCGCCCACCTCGGCGCCGCCGACGGCGCCGATGGCGGCGATCGCGACCGTGCAGTACAGCAGCGTGACCAGTCCGATGCAGACGAGGATCGCGATCGGGATGTTGCGGCGGGGGTTCTTGGCCTCCTCGCCGGCGGTGGTGATCGCGTCGAAGCCGATGTAGGAGAAGAAGGCCGCCGTGGTGCCGGCACCGATGCCACCGAGCCCGGCCGGGGCGAACGGAGTGAGCCTGCCGTGCCGGAAGGCGGTGAAGGCGATGGCGCAGAAGGCGACGAGGACGGCGAGCTTGAGCACGGCCATGGCGGCGGTGGCCCGGGCGCTCTCCCGGACCCCCCGCACCAGAAGCAGGGAGGCCAGGGCGATGACGATCACGGCGGGCAGGTTGATCACCCCGCCGTCGCCGGGTCCGGCGGACAGCTCGGCGGGCAGCTGCAGGCCGAGGAGATAGCGCAGCAGCTCGTTGACGTACTGGCTCCAGCCGACCGCGACCGCCGACACGGACACGCCGTACTCCAGGAGCAGACACCAGCCGACCAGGAAGGCCACGCGCTCGCCGAGGCCCGCATAGGCGAAGGAGTACGAGGATCCGGAGACCGGGATCGCACCACCCAGCTCGGCGAAGGCGAACGCGGTGAGGACGCAGGTGAGCGCCGCCAGCACGAAGGAGACCACGACGGCGGGCCCGGCCTGGGCGACCGAGTCGGACAGGCCGACGAAGATACCGGTGCCGACGATGGCTCCGACACCGAAGCAGATCAGCTGGAAGAGGCCCATATGGCGTCTGAGGCCGTGGCCCTCGAGATCGCCGCCGGACTGGGCGACGAGCAGCTGGGGGGACTTGATCCGGAAGGGATTGGCGGTACTGCCGGGCATACGGGTGGTGCTCTCTCGATGGTGCGGGTGCGACGGTGGGGTGCCCCTGGTCAGGGGCGGTGGGGGTGTCGCGCGACGGGCCGCGGAAGGGGTGGTACCGGGCCCGCCGGTGGTCGTGACGGAGGTTCCCGACCGGCGCCCGGTCAGGAAGGGCGGGCCGGTCGGGCGAGGGTGGCGACGAGGACGGCCTTGATCGTGTGCATCCGGTTCTCCGCCTCGTCGAAGACGACGGAGTGCTCGGACTCGAACACCTCGTCGGTGACCTCCAGTTCGGTCAGGCCATGGCGCCGGTGGATCTCGCGGCCGACGTGCGTGCCGAGGTCGTGGAAAGCCGGCAGGCAGTGCAGGAACTTCACGTTGTCGTTGCCGGTGGCGCGCAGCACGTCCATGGTCACGGCGTAGGGGCCGAGCAGCTCTATGCGCTCGTCCCAGACCTCCTTGGGCTCCCCCATGGACACCCAGACGTCGGTGGCGACGAAGTCCGCGCCATGGACGCCCTTCTTCACGTCCTCGGTGAGCGTGACACGGGCCCCGGAGGCACCGGCGAGATGCTGGGCGAGCTCGACGATGGTGTCGTCCGGCCAGAGCACCCGGGGCGCGACGATACGGACGTCCATGCCGAGCAGGGCGCCGGTGACCAGGTAGGAGTTGCCCATGTTGTAGCGGGCGTCGCCCAGGTAGGCGAAGGCCGTCCCGGTCAGCGGCTTGTCGCTGTGCTCGGTCATCGTGAGCACATCGGCGAGCATCTGGGTGGGGTGCCACTCGTCGGTGAGCCCGTTGTAGACGGGCACCCCGGCGTGGGCGGCCAGTTCCTCGACGACGCCCTGACCGTGCCCGCGGTACTCGATGGCGTCGAACATCCGGCCGAGTACACGGGCGGTGTCCTTGACCGACTCCTTGTGCCCGATCTGTGAGCCCACGGGGTCCAGATAGGTGGTGTGCGCGCCCTGGTCGGCGGCGGCGACCTCGAAGGCGCAGCGCGTGCGGGTCGAGGTCTTCTCGAAGACCAGGGCGATGTTCCGGCCCGTGAGATACCGCGTCTCGGCCCCGGCCTTCTTGGCCGCCTTCAGCTCGGCCGCCAGCTCGATCAGCGAACGGAACTCCTCGGCGGAGAAGTCCAGCTCCTTGAGGAAGTGGCGTCCGGCGAGGGCGGTCGGAACTGTCGCCATGGGGCGCTCCAGAGTACGAGAACAGAAGGCGAACATAGGGACGAATGAAAGTCTATACGATCCTCCACATTTCTATACGGCACCCTGTCCGGAGGGCGCGGCACCTCACCCGGAGAGCACCGGGATCGCGTCCCGCTCCACCGGGCAGCTCATGCACCGGGGCCCGCCCCTCCCCCGCCCCAGCTCGCTCCCAGGGATCTCGATGACCTCGATCCCCTGTCTCCGCAGATGGGTGTTGGTGGTGGCGTTGCGTTCATAGGCGATCACCACACCGGGCTCGACCGCGAGGACGTTGCATCCGTCGTCCCACTGCTCCCGCTCGGCCGCGTGCACATCCTGGGTGGCGGTGAGCACACGGATCTCGCTGAGGCCGAGCGCCGCGGCGATCGCCCGGTGCATATGCTCCGGCGGATGGTCGGTGACCTTCAGCTCCTTGTCGCCCGACCCGGGCTCGATGGTGTACGAGCGGAGCATGCCGAGCCCCGCGTACTGGGTGAAGGTGTCACCGTCGACCATGGTCATCACGGTGTCGAGGTGCATCAGGGCGCGCCGCTTGGGCATGTCGAGCGCCACGATGGTCCGCGCCGAGCCGGCCGCGAAGAGCTTGTGGGCGAGCATCTCCACGGCCTGGGGGGTGGTCCGCTCGCTCATCCCGATCAGCACCGCACCGCTGCCGATGACCAGCACATCACCGCCTTCGATGGTGGACGGATAGTCCGACTGCCCCTCGGACCAGACCTGGAAGTCCTCGTCCCGGAACAGCGGGTGGTGCCGGTAGATCGCCTCGAAGTGGACGGTCTCGCGCTGCCGCGCGGGCCAGCGCATGGCGTTGATGGAGACGCCGTCGTAGATCCAGGCGGAGGTGTCGCGGGTGAAGAGGTGGTTGGGGAGGGGCCGCAGCAGGAAGTCGTCGAGCTCCATCGCATGGAACCGCACGGAGGTCGGCTCGGGATGGGCGTCCAGGAACTCCCGCTTGGTCATGCCGCCGACCAGGGCCTCGGCCAGCTCGGGCGAGGGCAGCGCCTCGAAGGCGGCACGGAGGTGATCGGTGGCGAGCGGCCCGTACTCCTTCTCGTCGAAGACCCGGCCCAGGACCAGGGACCGGGCGGCCGCGATCTCCAGCGCCTCGGTCAGCAGATCGCCGAAGAGATGGACGACGACCCCGCGGTCGCGCAGCACATCGGCGAACCCGTCGTGCTCCGCGCGCGCCCGGCGCACCCACAGCACATCGTCGAAGAGCAGGGCGTCCTTGTTGCTGGGGGTGAGCCTTTTCAGTTCGAGATCCGGCCGGTGCAGGATGACGCGGCGCAGGCGGCCGACCTCGGAGTCGACATGGAATCCCATGCCTCCATCCTGACCATTCGGACGCACCTTCACCCTTCGATCGCCCTGACCCGTACGGATCCGACCGTCCGCGCCCCGCCCGGTCCGCGCCCGGGCCCCGCCGGTGACGGGGCGCGGACGGTCCGGACGCAGGTCCCACGGACCGCAGGACCGCGAGTCCACGGGACCGCGGGACCGCAGGACCGGCGGGTCCACGGGTCCACGGGTCCACGGGGGGGGGCACGTCCCGCCGGTCCGCTGGAGGGCCACGGCCCGCCGGTCCGCGGTGCGGGGCCGGATTCCCCGCACCCGCACCGCGGACCGCTCCCCTCACAGCCGGGGGTCCACCGGCTCCGACTCCAGGGCCAGGACCGCGAAGACCGCCTCGTGGACCCGCCACAGGGGTTCGCCCTCCGCCAGGCGGTCCAGGGCTTCCAGGCCGAGGGCGTACTCGCGCAGGGCCAGCGAGCGCTTGTGGTTCAGGAACCTCCCGCGGAGCCGGGCGAGGTTCTCCGGTCGGGTGTACTCGGGGCCGTAGATGATCCTCAGATACTCACGGCCACGGCACTTGATGCCGGGCTGCACCAGGCGGTCCCGCCCGTCGCGCCGCATCGCGCCGACCGGCTTGACCACCATGCCCTCGCCGCCGCGCCCGGTCAGCTCCAGCCACCAGTCGATCCCGGCCCGCACCGACTCCGGGTCCCCGGTGTCGACGAACAGGCGTTCCGTCGAGCGCAGCAGCCCGGAGGTGTCGTGCGCGACCAGCCGGTCGATCAGGGCGAGCTGCTCGTCATGGGGGACGGCGGCGAGGCTGCGGCCCCGTGCGGCAAGGATCTGGAAGGGGGCCAGACGCACCCCGTCCAGACCGTCCGTGGTCCAGCAGTAGCGGCGGTAGGCGTCGGTGAACGCCGCCGCGTCGGCCGCCCGTTCACGCTGGCGTGCCAGCAGGGGGGCCACCTCGACGCCCCGCGCCGCCGCGCCCTCCAGTGCGGCGAGCGCCCCCGGGAACGCCGCCCCGGACGCCGCTCCGACCGCCGCGTACTGGGTGCGCAGCAGTCCGGTGGACTTCAGCGACCAGGGCATCAGCTCGGCGTCCAGCAGCAGCCAGTCGGTGTCCAGCTCCTCCCACAGGCCCGCGGCGCCGATCGCCGACCGCACCCGGCCGAGGACCTCCTCGGTCGTCGCCGGGTCGTCGAAGAAGGGGCGGCCGGTGCGGGTGTACAGGGCTCCGGCCGGGCCGTCGACCCCGAAACGGTCGCGTGCCGCGTCCGTGTCCCGGCACACCAGGGCCACCGCCCGCGAGCCCATGTGCTTCTCCTCGCACACGACCCGGGTGACCCCGTCCTGCCGGTACTGCGCGAAGGCCTCGAAGGGGTGCTCCAGATAGCCGTCGACGCCCGAGGTGGCCGTCGGCGCCATGGTCGGCGGCAGATACGGCAGCAGCCGCGGGTCCACCGCGAAACGGCTCATGACCTCCAGGGCCGCCGCGGCGTTCTCCTCGCGCACCGAGATCCGGCCCGCGTGCCGGGTCTCCACCACCCGGCGGCCGTGGACGTCAGAGAGTGCCGGCGGACGGCAGTCGTGACCGCCGGGCGCCTCGTCGGCCAGCGGCTTGAGCGGCTCGTACCAGACCCGCTCGGCCGGTACGTCGACCAGTTCCCGCTCCGGCCAGCGCAGCGCGGTCAGCCGGCCGCCGAAGACCGCGCCGGTGTCCAGGCAGATGGTGTTGTTGAGCCAGCCGGCCTTCGGCACCGGGGTGTGCCCGTACACCACCGCCGCCCGGCCCCGGTACTCCTCCGCCCACGGATAGCGCACCGGCAGGCCGAACTCGTCGGTCTCCCCCGTGGTCTCGCCGTACAGCGCGTGCGAGCGGACCCGGCCCGAGGTGCGGCCGTGGTACTTCTCCGGCAGTCCTGCGTGGCAGACGACCAGACTGCCGCCGTCGAGGACGTAGTGGCTGACCAGCCCGTCGATGAACTCCCGTACCCGCTGCCGGAACTCCTCGCTCTCGCCCTCCATCTGCGCGATGGTCTCGGCGAGCCCATGGGTGTGCTGCACCTTGCGGCCGCGCAGATGACGGCCGTACTTGTTCTCGTGGTTGCCGGGCACGCAGAGCGCGTCCCCGGACGCCACCATGGACATCACCCGGCGCAGCACCCCGGGGCTGTCCGGGCCGCGGTCCACCAGGTCGCCGACGAAGACGGCGGTACGGCCCTCCGGGTGCGTCCCGTCGACGTATCCGAGCTTGCCCAGCAGCACCTCCAGCTCGGCCGAGCAGCCATGGACGTCGCCGATGATGTCGAAGGGGCCGGTGAGGTGGGTCAGGTCGTTGTAGCGCTTCTCGGTGGCGACGGTCGCGCTCTCGGTCTCCTCCACCCCGCGCAGAACGTGCACCTTGCGGAAGCCCTCCCGCTCCAGGTGCCTGAGGGAGCGGCGCAGTTCACGGGTGTGGCGCTGGATCACCCGGCGCGGCATGCCGGCCCGGTCGGCGCGTTCCGCGTTGCGTGCGGCGCACACCTCCTCCGGTATGTCGAGCACGATCGCGATGGGCAGTACGTCGTGCTGCCTGGCCAGGTCGATCAGCTGACGGCGCGCGTCCTGCTGCACGCTGGTGGCGTCGACGACGGTTCGGCGGCCGGCCGCCAGGCGTTTGCCGGCGATGTAGTGCAGGACGTCGAAGGCGTCCCGGGTGGCGCTCTGGTCGTTCTCGTCGTCGCTGACCAGGCCCCGGCAGAAGTCCGAGGAGATGATCTCTGTGGGCTTGAAGTGCTGGCGGGCGAAGGTGGACTTGCCGGATCCCGACGCACCGATCAGCACCACGAGGCTGAGGTCGGTGACGGGCAGGGTGCGTCCCTCGGTCTCGGTCATGCGGCCTTCTCCTCCTTCACTATGCGGGTGAACACGGCCATCTGGGTGGGCGGCCCCACCTCGGGGTCGTCGGGGCCCACGGGGGTGAACTCGACGGTGTAGCGGTACCGTTCGGCCACCTGGCCCGCCCAGGAGCGGAACTCCTCGCGCGTCCACTCGAAGCGGTGGTCGCCGTGGCGGGTGTGTCCGGCCGGGAGGGTCTCCCAGCGGACGTTGTACTCGACGTTCGGCGTCGTCACGAGCACCGTGCGGGGTCGTGCAGCGCCGAACACCGCATACTCCAGGGCGGGCAGGCGGGGCAGGTCGAGATGCTCGACGACCTCGCTGAGCACGGCGGCGTCATAGCCCTCGAGCCGCTGGTCGGTGTAGGTGAGCGAGCTCTGGAGGAGGGTGACGCGTGCGGCCTGCCGCTCGCCCATGCGGTCCAGTTTCAGCCGTCGGGAGGCGATGCCGAGCGCGCGCATCGACACATCCACACCGACGATCTCCGTGAACCGGGGGTCCTTGAGCAGTTCCTGCACCAACTGGCCCTGTCCGCAGCCGAGGTCCAGGACCCGGGCGGCGGCGGCACTGCCGAGCGCCGTGAGGATCGCCGCCCGGCGTCGCACGGCGAGCGGGGTGGGCTTCTCCTCCGTGGCGGTCTCCTCCTCGACCGCGTTGTCGATCTCCTCGACCTCGCTGTCGTCCGCCTCGGCCAGCCGGACCAGTTCGAGCCGCTCCGTCGCCTGCCGGGTCAGGGACCAGCGGCGGGAGAGATAGCGGCTGGTGATCAGCGTCTGCTCCGGGTGGCCGGCGAGCCAGCCCTCACCGGCCCGCAGCAGCTTGTCGACCTCGTCCGAGGACACCCAGTAGTGCTTGGCGTCGTCGAGGACGGGGAGCAGGACATAGAGGTGGCGCAGGGCCTCGGCCAGCGTCAGCGCGGTGGACTCCAGGACCAGGCGGAGATACCGCGAGTCGCCCCACTCGGGGAACTCGGTGTCCAGCGGCACCGGTTCGGCGGTCACCGTCCAGCCGAGCGGCTCGAACAGCCGGCCTACCAGGCCGGGACCGCCCCGGGCGGGCAGCGCGGGCACCTCGATGCGCAGCGGCAGCGGCTGCCGGGCACGCTCGGGCCTGGCCCGGCACACTCCGCGTATCGCGCTGGAGAACACACCGCTCAGCGCCACGGCCAGCAGGGAGGAGGCGGCGTAGGGGCGGTCGTTGACATAGCGTCCGAGTGCCGCGTCGGGAGCTCCGCCCCGGGCCTTGCCCTTGCCGCGCCGGACCAGTGCCACCGCATCGACCTCCAGGAGCAGCGCCGCCGTGCAGCGCTCGGCATCCGCCTCGGGGTAGAAGACATGCGCGATGCCGTGGGAAGTGCTGAACTCCTGCGCGCGGCCGGGATGCTTGTGCAGCAGAAAGCCCAGGTCGGTGGCAGGGTTCTTCTCGTCGCCTGTGGTGGAGATCGTCAGAAACACACGCCTGAGTATCAACGGGCCGGCCCCCGCGTGGCCATGGAGTTTTCGCACCGCACCCCGGTCCCCTCGCCCCCCTCCTCTGCGCAGGGTGCAGGCATCCGTGCAGGGCGCAGGTGCCCGCTCCGGCCGCGTCCCGGTAGGTTCCCGCGGAACCGCGGAACCGCAGAACTGTAGAACCGCGGGAACGGGGCGACGCGGGACGCGGCCGTGCAGGGATCAGGACAGCTGGGACTGGACCTGAGAAGAGATCAGCTCCAGGTGGTCCAGGTCCTGGAGATCGAGGATCTGGAGGTAGAAACGGCTGGAACCGGCCTCCGCGTACCTGCCGATCTTGTCCACGACCTCGGCCGGGGAGCCGGCCAGGCCGTTCTCCTTCAGCTCGTCGACCTCACGGCCGATCACGGCCGCGCGACGGGCCACCTCCTGGTCGTCCCTGCCGACGCAGACCACCAGCGCGTTGGAGTACGTCAGGGCGTCCGCACTCCGCCCGGCCTCCTCGGCGGCGGCACGGACCCGGCCGATCTGACGCTCGCTGTCCTCGATCGACGCGAACGGCACATTGAACTCGTCGGCGTACTGCGCGGCCAGCCGCGGGGTACGGGACGCTCCGAGACCGCCGATGAGCACCGGGACCTTGGCCTGGGCGGGCTTGGGCAGGGCCGGCGAGTCGGTGAGGTCGTAGTGCTTCCCGTGGAAGCTGAAGCTCTTGCCGGCCTCGGTCGCCCACAGTCCGGTGACGATCGCCAGCTGCTCCTCCAGGCGACCGAACTTCTCCTTCGGGAAGGGGATGCCGTATGCCTTGTGCTCCTCCTCGTACCAGCCCGCGCCCAGTCCCAGCTCGACACGGCCGCCGGACATCTGGTCCACCTGCGCGACCTCGATGGCGAGGACGCCGGGCAGACGGAAGGTGGCGGCGGTCATCAGCGTGCCGAGACGGATGCGCTTGGTCTCACGGGCGAGGCCGGCCAGGGTGATCCAGGCGTCGGTGGGGCCGGGCAGACCGTCGACATCGCCCATCTTCAGATAGTGGTCCGACCGGAAGAAGGCGTCGAAGCCGAGGTCCTCGGTGGCCTTGGCGACGGCGAGAAGGGTGTCGTAGGTCGCCCCCTGCTGGGGCTCGGTGAAGATGCGAAGGTCCATGCCTCCATCCTGCATGTTCGGGTGCCGGTCCGTCCTGTCAGCCCCACCGGTCCCGCCCTCCTCACCGGACATGGACGCCCTCAGCCCGCCGCCCGGTGCCGCTCCCGTATCTCCCCGTCCCGCGCCGCCATTCTGCGCAGCATCTCCCTGACCCGGTCCCTGGACTCGTCCGCCGCGTCTATGGCCTCCATGCACTGCCAGTAGGTGCCTTCGTCGGCCGCGGCGCTCGCCACGGCCACCAGCGCCATGCCCAACTCCACCAGCAGGGTGGCGAGATCGAGGAGGGCCCTGCGGGCATCGCCCAGGTCCGTGAGCCGGGCGGCGCGCAGATCGGCCACATCGAGCGGAGGCGTGTCCAGGACGCCGCAGCCCCGGCCCGCCAGCTCCGTCAACCCCAGTGCCTCGCCTCGTAGTTCAGGCGGTCCGGAGACCGCCAGCCGACTTCCGATCGCCTGCGCCAAGGCATATGCCTGCCATGCTTCGGTCATGATCCTCGGCCCGTCCTCGCTCCCCGCCAGGGCGCGCCTGCTCGTCACGATGAGCCGCACCGCGTCCATGCGCTGCCCCCGCTCTGTCCCGACGTACTCCCGCACGTCTGCCCGAACTCCGTTGTCCACTACCCAGAGTGAAGGCACTCGGGACGAAAAGCCAGAGGTGAGGCGAAATCTGTGGACAACCAAGGAGACTGGGACAACTCCATAACTCCGGAGAGTGACAGCGGAGGAACGGGTTCCTGTTGCCTGGCCCGGCCCCCGTGCGGGGGCGGCTCCGGCTCACTCCGCTCCCGGCACCGGAAACCTCTTCTCATTGCGGTCGATCTTCGCATCCAGCGCCGACAGCGCATCGATGCCCAGCACCTCGCACAGCTGGAGCAGATACGCGAGCACGTCCGCCACCTCGTCGGTCACCCGGTGCGCCGTGCCGGGGTCGTCCATCACCCGAGCGGACTGATCCGGCGTCAGCCACTGGAAGATCTCGACCAGTTCGGAAGCCTCCACGCTGAGCGCGGCCACCAGGTTCTTGGGCGTGTGGTACGGCTGCCAGTCGCGTGCCGCGGCGAAGTCGGCGAGCCGCCGCTGCAACCCCGCCACATCCAGGCCCTCGCGCCGTCCGGGTTCTTCTTCCGTCACGGGCACAGGTCTACCACCGCCCGTCCGTCCGCCCCCACGGCCCCCGGCACCTCGGTCACCGCGCCCGCTCTCCCCCCGAGGCACCCGCAACCCTCCGGCCATGGGGCCCCACCGGCCCGCAGCGCGCGGCAAGCCGCCCTGCCGGACCTCAGATCCCCGGAGCCTCCGCCCCCTCCATCAGGGCACGCACCTCGGTCCCCTTCGGCGTCAGCAGAAACACATTGCGGTCGACCCGGTGCATCCCGAAGGAGAGCCCGAAGACCACCCCCGTGCTGAAGTCCAGCACCCGCTTGGCGACCTCGGTCTCGGCGCCCGTCAGATCGAGCAGCACGGGCACCCCCGCCATCAGTGTCTGAGCCACCTCACGGGCGTCCGCGAACACATTGACCCGAAGCACCACCAGGCGGCGTCGCGTCTCGGTCTCGGCATAGGGCGTCGCGCGGTGGTCGACCGCGGACGGCCAGGCGTCCCGGCCACGCAGCGGAACGACCTGAGCAAGCCCCTCCCACTGTTCGTCGGTGACATCGTGGCTGTTCACCGGCCCTCCCCGCGCTGACTCGCCCTCATCGTCTGCATCGGCCAATTCTTACGCATGGTCACCCGTTCGGCCCAACTGCGACACGTACCGCGACATCCTCCACCGTGTGTGTACGGCTCTCCCGGGCGACCCGGGACGACCAGGCACCGAGCCGTCCGGTCACCGGCGGGGGAACCTGTGTGACATGCGGCGGCCCGGCCCGGAACAGCCGGAGACAGCCACCCGTACGGGTGCTTCTTACGACCCTCACACCGGACTCTTCACGTCCGGACGGGTGGCCTTCATCGGGCCCCTTTACCTTCCCTGTCGTGCAGTTGACAGAAGCAGGACCAGCGACCGTCAGCCGATCGGCGAGCCCGGCCACGATGCGGGACCAGCCGGACCGGGACGCCGCGCAGTGGCATCGCGTTCTGACGCTGCTCGCGGACATCAGCCTGTTCATCGGGACGCGCGGGGTGTGGACCTCCGCGGCCGGCCACCAGTTGACGATCGCCGCGGTCGTCTGCGTCTGCTACGCGTCGATCCTGATCACCGGTGTGCTGGCACTGGTGGTGCGCGGCACCCGGTCGCTGGCCCGCCTCGACCTCGTCGTGCTGGTGACGGCCGTCGCGCTCGTCTACTGCGCCCTGTCCGTGAAGCACGGCTTCAGCGACGAGTCGGCCCTCACCACCCAGGCGGCCCGGGAACTGCTCCACGGCCGGCCGACGTACGGGCAGCCGTGGCCCTGGCTGTTCCGGCACAACATCGCCTACACCCCGACGGTGACCGGCGGCTACGACTACACCTACGGCTATCCACCGCTGACCATGCTGCTCACCGCGCCACTGCTGTGGCTGGGCCATGGCGCGCTGCCGGCGGCCCTGGTCACCACGAGCGCGCTGGTCCTCGGCACGATCGTCATGTGGAAGCTGCTGCCGGTCCCGTGGCGTTCGGCGGCGACGCTGGTGTGTCTGGGCTTCGGCCTGGTCCCGACGTACGCCCGGCTCGGCTATCCGGCGGTCGTCGCACTGGCCTTCCTGGTCCCGGTGGTGGTGCGCTGGACCCGCATGGGCACCGGCGGCCGGGCCGACTGGGCGCGCGCGGCCTGTCTGGGCGCCGCCTGCGCCTCCCAGCAACTGCCGTGGTTCCTTACGCCGTTCCTGATCGCCGGGGTCTATGCGCTGCGCCGCGGCGAGCTGGGGCCGCGCGGCGCCGCTGCGGCCGTGGCACGCATCGCCGGTACGGCCGCCGCCACCTGGCTGTTGATCAACGCGTACTTCGTGGTGAGCGAGCCGCGCACCTGGCTCTCGGGCATCGCGCTGCCGCTCACCCAGGGGGCCGTCCTCCACGGCCAGGGCCTGGTCGACATCTCCCTGTACTTCACCGACGGCAGCGACCGCGTGGTCTGGTACTCCCATGCGGGAATGCTGCTCACGGCGGGCCTGCTGGCGGTGTTCGTCCTGTTCGTGCGCCGGCTGGGTCCGGCCGCGACGGTGCTGCCCTGGTGCGCCTTCTTCCTCGCGACCCGCTCTCAGGACGGCTACTACCTGCTGATGACGCCGCTGTGGCTGGCCGCCGCCGTCACCGTGCCGCCCGGAGCTTTCGCCACCGCCTGGCAGCCCCGGTTGCCGCAGGGACGACGGGGCTTCCGTACGGCGGTGGCGGCGGCCCTGCTGGCCCCGTCGCTGGCGGCCGTGACCCTGGCGGCGACCGGGGGACCGCCACTGCGCATGAAGGCCACCGCGGCCTCCCGGACGGCCCTCACGGTCAGGACGCTCACGGTACGGGTCCACAACACCGGCGACGCGGACCTCCAACCGCACTTCATGGTGACCACCGGTCAAGGCATGAGCCGCTACTGGAAGGTGCTCGCCGGACCCTCGTCGGTCGCCGGCCATGCGAGGGCCACCTATCTGCTCCAGTCACCCGACGGGCGGCTCGTCCTCCCCGGGAAGGGCGCCCGCATCCGGGTGCGTGCCTTCACCGCGTCCCCCATGACCCTGTCGAGCCAGGACGTCCCACTGGAACGCGAGCCGGCACCCGCGCCATGACCGCCCCTCCCCCGCCCCGCCGACGGAGGGTGCCGTCGGCGGGGCGGGGTGCGGTCACTCGGAGGAGGGTGTCGACGTCGACGGACGGGTACGGCCGCGGGCGAGCGCGAAGCCCGCGGCGGCCAGGCCCAGGGCGCCCACGACCAGGCCGGCCACCCCGAGCCCACGGGCGGTCGAGTCGCTGCCGGAGGCGGCCTGCGCCGTGGAACCGCCGGACTTCTCCTGCGTCGCGGCGGGGGCGGAGGCCGCCGTACCGCTGTCCTGGGCCGTGCCCTCGGCGGTGAGCCGGAGGACGGGCGCCGGGTTCTCGGGCTCGTCACCGCCCTTGTGGGTCTCCTCGATCCAGCGGACGACATTTCCGTCGGAGTAGGTCTGCAACGTCTTGAAGGTCAACTGGTCGGTGTCGTCCGGGAGCTGACCGAAGGCCACCTGGAAGTCCTGGTACTGGCCGTGCCGGATGCGCCCGCCGGTCCAGGTGATCTCGGAGACGGCGTCCGTGACGGTGCCGTCGTCCGTCTTGACCGGCTTCTTCAGCTTGGTGGTGGTCATCTGCGCGGTCCAGCCGTCCTGCGGACTGACCAGCACGCCCAGGATCGGGTGGTCGGTGGGCAGGAAGACCTGCACCTTGGTGGTCGCGGCGGTGTCCGCCTCATTGGGCACCCGGAAGGTCAGCACACCGTCGGTGGAGCCCTTGGCGTAGCTCTCCGGGTGGACGGTGACATGGGCGAAGGCCGCGCCCGCCGCGGCGAGGACGCTCACGGCGGCCAGTGCGGTGACGGTGCCGGCGCGGCGCAGGGTGGTACGCATCGGGGACATGGGTGGGGAAGCTCCGTACTCGTGCTCGATATGGGGGGGTGGGTCGGGTACGGGGTGCTCGGGGCGGACCGCGCCGGGACAGGGCGTGGCGCAGCAGTGTCTGCCGGAGGGGGTGACGCCGAGAGGCGAAGGGGCCGGTCGGCAGGGCGTACCCCGGCAGCGGTGCCGCCGTACGCCACCAGGCGGCGAGGCCCGGTACGAACGCGACGGCCTTGCGCAGCAGCGACCACAGGGCGGCCTCGCCACGCCGCAGACACCAGGAGGCGACGAGGGCGGCGGCCAGATGCGCGACGACGGCGGGAGCGGACATGCCGTGCGACGGGGCGGCCAGGGGCATGCCCGAAGGCATCGCCGCCATGGACATGCCTGTCATGGGCGTGCCCATCATGTGCATCGCCGCGTGCAGGCCCTCGCTGTACATCGCCGCATGCGGGCCCGCGCCGTGCGCTTCCGTGGGCAGGCCCGGCGAGTGCATCGCCGGGTGCGTCGGCGCGTCCGGCGGGCCGGCCGCGTCGAAGGCGAGGTGGAGCCCGCCCTGCACCACGAGCATCGCGGCGCCGATACCGAACTGCGAGCGCTCGCGCGCGGCGAGCGCCGTGCCGACGGTGAACACGGCCAGGAATCCGCCCGCTTCGACCCACAGCGGTGGGGCGAAGCCGGTGGCCAGCGTGTGTCCCCCGGCGGCGAGCAGCACGCACACGACGGCGAACACCGCCGCGCGCACACTCCGCACCGCCCAGGACGCGCCCATGCCGTGGGATCCTGCCATGCGGACGCGGTCGCCCACGCCGGTTTCGACCTCGGGCCCGTCCGTCGCGTGTCTCGTGCCTCCGCGCGCCCGCATCTCGCCCTGTGCGTCCGCGGTTCCGTGGGTCCAGGCGTCATAAGTGTCCACGTGCGGGTCCGACGGAGTGTTCGGCCGCCACCAGGTGCGCCCATGATCACCCGGGGCGCCTATCGTGGCGCCCATGCAGTCCTACACAATCGGCCAGGCCGCCCGTCTGCTGGGAGTGAGCCCGGACACCGCGCGACGGTGGGCGGACGCGGGCCGGGTGGCCACCCGCCGCGACGAGGGCGGGCGCCGGGTCATCGACGGCGCGGACCTGGCCGCGTTCTCGGTGGAACTGGCCCGCGGCGGCGCGGACGAGGAGGACGCCCCGTCCTACACCTCGGTCCGCAATGCGTTCCCGGGGATCGTCACCGCCGTGAAGCTCGGTGATGTGGCCGCCCAGGTGGAGATCCAGGCGGGGCCGCACCGACTGGTGTCCCTGCTGACCAGGGAGGCCGTGGAGGAACTGGGCCTGGAGGTCGGGATGGAGGCCACCGCCCGGGTGAAGTCGACGAACGTGCATATCGACCGGGCCTGAGCGAACGGGCCCGATCGACCGGGCGGGGCCCGATCTGCCGGACGGGTCCGGGCGACACCGGACGGGTCCGGGCGACGCGGACGGGTCCGGGCGGCGCGCCCTTCGGTGCCCGGTGTGACCATCCGTCAGCTCCGTACCGCGCCCCGCAGCGGTGAGGAAGCACCCAGCCCCCAGCAAACGCAGATGCCACCCTGACCAGAAAACCGGCCCTGCTCCTGCCATGCCGAAAGGCCCTACCGGCCAGCATCCGCAACAGTATGATCGGCATATCGGAGGGGTTCGGGAATCCCTCCTGGCCGATCCGAGGGAGTGGACCCGTGATGACCCGTTCCGAGCGTCGGAGCCGCCGGACACTACAGCTGACCGGAGCGGTGGCCGCCGGCCTGCTGGCCCTGAGCGCCTGCTCCTCCTCGTCCGATTCCGGCTCGTCCGACTCCGGCTCCAAGGAGACGTCGGGGGCCTCGGCTCCCTCCTCCGCCAAGGTGTCCGGCACGGTCACGGTCTTCGCCGCCGCCTCCCTCAAGGAGAGCTTCACGGCCCTCGGCCAGACGTTCGAGAAGCAGCACCCGGGCACCACGGTGACCTTCAGCTTCGGTGGCAGCGACACGCTCGCCGCAAGCATCACCGGGGGTGCGCCGGCCGATGTCTTCGCCGCCGCCAGCCCCAAGACGATGGCCATCGTGACGGATGCGAAGGACACGGCCGACACGCCGGTCACCTTTGTGCGCAACCAGCTGGAGATCGCCACCCTGCCCGGCAACCCGGACAAGATCTCCTCCCTGAAGGACCTCACCAAGTCCGGTCTCAAGGTCGTCCTGTGCGACAAGACCGTGCCGTGCGGAGCCGCCGCGCAGAAGGCGCTGGACGCCAGCGGTCTGAAGCTGACCCCGGTGTCGTACGAGCAGGACGTCAAGAGCGCCCTGACCAAGGTGGAGCTGAAGGAGGCCGACGCCGCGGTCGTCTACAAGACCGATGTGCAGGCGGCCGGTGACAAGGTGGAGGGCGTGGAGTTCCCCGAGTCGGCCGAGGCCGTCAACGACTATCCGATCGCCCTGCTCAAGGACGCCGGCAACCCTGAGGCGGCCAAGGCGTTCATCGCGCTGGTGCGGTCCGCCGAGGGAAGCAAGGTCCTGACCGGGGCGGGGTTCCTCGAGCCGTGACCCGGCCCGGCACCTCCGACACCGCGGCCCGCCCCCGGGTGGACGGGCCGCGGCGCGGGCGTGTCCCGCGGCCGGGGGTGCCGCTGCCCCTGCTTCTGCCTGCGGTGATCGGCCTGGCGTTTCTGCTGCTGCCGCTGATCGCCCTGCTGGCACGGGCTCCCTGGCGGGACCTGCCGCACCAGCTGACCAGCACGGAGGTGTGGCAGGCGCTCCAGCTGTCCCTGCTGAGCGCCACCGCGGCCACCGCGGTGAGCCTGGTGCTGGGCGTGCCGCTGGCCTGGCTGCTGGCCCGTACGGACTTTCCCGGACGCGGCCTGGTACGGGCCCTGGTGACGCTGCCGCTGGTGCTGCCGCCGGTGGTGGGCGGTGTGGCCCTGCTGCTGGCGCTCGGGCGCAACGGCATCGTCGGGCAGTGGCTGGACGCCTGGTTCGGGATCACACTGCCGTTCACCACCGCCGGGGTCGTGGTGGCCGAGGCGTTCGTGGCGATGCCGTTCCTCGTCATCAGCGTCGAGGGCACGCTGCGGGCCGCCGATCCGCGCTACGAGGAGGCCGCGACGACGCTCGGCGCCTCCCGGTTCACGGCGTTCCGCCGGGTCACGCTGCCGCTGATCGCACCGGGCATCGCGGCCGGGGCCGTACTGGCCTGGGCGCGGGCGCTCGGCGAGTTCGGGGCGACGATCACCTTCGCGGGCAACTTCCCCGGCCGCACCCAGACGATGCCGCTGGCCGTCTATCTGGCGCTGCAGAACGACCCGGCGGCGGCGATCGCCCTGAGCCTGGTACTGCTGGCCGTGTCGATCGCGGTCCTGGCGGGGCTCCGGGACCGCTGGATGACGGCGGCGTCATGACCCGCCTCGAGGAGACCTCCACCGGCCGCCAGCCGGCCGTGGCGCGCACTGCGGGCCTGGACGCCCGGATCGTGGTCGAGCGCGGCTCCTTCCGGCTCGATGTGACACTGACCGCGGCGCCCGGAGAGGTCGTCGCGCTGCTGGGACCCAACGGCGCCGGGAAGACCACCGCACTGCGCGCGCTGGCCGGGCTGGTACCGCTCGCCGTCGACGGCCGTCTGCTGCTCGACGGGTCCGCGCTGGACCGTACGCCGCCCGAGGCGCGCCCCGTGGGCGTCGTCTTCCAGGACTATCTGCTCTTCCCGCATCTGACCGCGCTGGACAATGTGGCCTTCGGCCCCCGCTGCCGGGGCGCGTCCAAGGCGGAGGCACGGGCGGTCGCCGCGAACTGGCTGGAGCGCATGGGGCTGGCCGACCACGCCGGGGCCAGGCCGCGCCGGCTCTCCGGCGGCCAGGCGCAGCGTGTCGCGCTCGCCCGCGCACTGGCCACCCGGCCCCGGCTGCTGCTCCTGGACGAGCCGCTCGCCGCGCTCGACGCCCGCACCCGGCTGGAGGTACGGGCCGGGCTGCGGCGCCATCTGGCCGAGTTCGAGGCGGTGGCGGTGCTGGTCACCCATGACCCGCTGGACGCGATGGTGCTCGCCGACCGACTGGTGGTCGTGGAGCACGGCCGGGTGGTCCAGGAGGGCACCCCGTCGGATGTGGCGCGCCGGCCCCGTACGGACTACATCGCCCGGCTGGTGGGCCTCAACCTGTACCGGGGGGTCGCCGAGGGGCATACGGTACGGCTGGACACCGGTCCCGTGATCATCAGCACGGAGGTGCTGACCGGCCCCGCCTTCGTGGCGTTCCCTCCCGCCGCCGTCACCCTGTTCCGGGAGCGGCCCAGCGGTGCGAGTGCGCGCAATCTGTGGCGGTGCGAGGTCGCGGGCTTGGAGACACACGGGGACCGGATCCGTGTCGACCTCACCGGTGAGCTGCCGCTGGCCGCGGATCTGACCACCGTCGCCGCGGCGGAACTCGGGCTCCAGCCGGGGATCACGGTCTGGGCGGCCGTCAAGGCGGCGCAGACCCACGCCTATCCGGCCTGACACGACGCTCTCCGGATCCTGCCGTCCGCTCTCTGAACCTCTCGGGCCTCTTGGACCTCTTGGGCTGCTTGGACGCGGCCCGTTCGTCTGTACCGGCTGCACCCGGCCCGGTCTCCCGAGCCTGACCCGGCCCGCTTGCTTTCCTGAATCCGGCCCGCCTTGATCCCCGGGACCCCGGGACCGGGTCCGTTCACTCGTCCAGGCGAACGGGAACGCCCGCCGCCTCTCCATCGTCTACAGTTCAGTAGACGGTCTACATGTCTGTAGTCAGCTGCCGGGTGGTGTCGTGCTGCGCCCGGCCTCCCTTATGGAAGGGCTCGCGCCGATGGCCACAACCTTGTCACTGGGGGCACAGCTCGCGGTGAATGTGCTGGACGCCCAGTCTCTGCTCGCAGCCTTCGGCGTGCTGGGCGTGGGCGTCGTGCTGTTCGCCGAGACGGGCCTGCTCATCGGCTTCTTCCTGCCGGGCGACTCCCTGCTGTTCACCGCCGGGCTGCTGTGCGCCGGCTCGGGCCGGCACGGCATACATCTGGCGCTCGGCCCGCTGCTGGTCGCGGCCGCCGTGGGCGCGCTCGCCGGATCCCAGTGCGGCTATCTGATCGGCCGTAAGGCGGGCGGCGCGCTGCTCGCCCGGAGCCGCTCGCCCCGGCTGCACGAGGGCGCCCAGCGCGCCGAGGAGCTCCTGGAGCGGTACGGCCACGCCAAGGCGATCGTCCTGGCCCGCTTCATCCCCGTCGTCCGTACGGTGTTGAACCCGATGGCCGGTGCCCTGCGGGTGCCTCTGCGGACCTTCACCGTCTGGCAGGTGGCCGGTGGCCTGGTGTGGAGCCTCGGTCTCATCCTCGCCGGATATGCGCTCGGCTCCTCGGTGCCGAACATCGACGCCTATCTGCTGCCGATGATCGCGGTGATCGTCGTGCTCTCCCTGATCCCCCTCGCCCTGGAGCTGCTGCGCTCCCGCCGGACCGCGAAGGAAGGTGCCCGCGGATGATGTACGCCCTCGACGGCTCGCCTTTGGACGGCTCCGTGTACAGAGATGTGGTGGACCTGGCCGGGCGCGCCCCCTCCTGGCTGGACTCCCTGATCTCCGCCTGGTCGACGTTAGGGCTGGGGCTGTTCGCCGTGCTGATGATCGTCGTCTGGTGGCGGGCGCGCCATATCGGCCCCCGTGACGCACTGGTCGCCCTGGCGGTCCCGCTGGTGGTCGTTCTCGCCTACGCGCTGAACGACGGGCTGAAGATGCTGGTCCGGGAGGACCGCCCCTGTCAGAGCCTCCATGTGTCCACGCTGGAGGCCTGTCCGGCGCCGGGCGACTGGTCCTTCCCCAGCAACCACACGGCGATAGCCGCGGCGGCCGCGGTCGCCCTGTTCGTGGTGTCACGCCGTGTCGGCCGGATCGCTCTGGTGGCGGCGGCCGCGATGGGGGCCTCCCGGGTCTGGGTCGGCGCCCACTATCCGCACGACGTGGTGGCCGGGTTCGTTGTCGGAGCCCTGGTGGCATACCTCGCGATGATCCCGCTGAGCCGTCACCCGGGGGCCCTGACCCGGCGGCTGGAGTCCACTCCCCTGCGTCCGTTGCTCCAGGCGTCATCAGCGCCCTCGGGGTCGTCGACCTCCTCGGGGTCGTCGACGTCATCAGCGTCCTCGGGGTCGTCGGCATCGTCGGCATCACCCGGGCCGTCGGCAGGACCGTCAGCCGGGCAGGACCCCGCCCCGGAACGGGTCGACAGCCGTAGCTGACCGCATCCCGACCGCGCGCGGGCACGGCGCGCAGGGCCGGCACCGCCCGGGTGCCGGGAGCCGTGCCGGTGCCGGTCGGAGTGGTCATCCGCGTCCGCCCTGGGCCGTCACGGGACCGACATAGAGGCGAAGGCCCTGGAAGGAGTGGGGCTTCCAGCCACGCGCATAGGACGGTGGACGTCCCGTGGCGGTGCCCAGATACGCCACGGGCTGGAGCCGGGCGGTGCGCGCGATGTCGTCGGCGGTGGTGTTGGCGTTGTTGCCACTGGTCGCGGCGGAGGAGCAGCCGGCGTAGAAGGCGATCGGGACGGAATCGCCGCCGGTCAGCATGCAGGGCGGCCGCACCCCGAGCCGGTGCAGTTCGGCGGCGGTGCGGGACCATGCGCGGTGGTCGGCGGTGGTGTGGTGGACGGTGCTGTGCAGCACCTCGTACTGGACGGTCAGATGGGCGGCGAGCCCGAGCGCCAGGAGGGCCGCGGTCACCGGCCGCCGACGGCCGTCCGGTGCGGTGCCCAGATGGAGGAGGAGGTCGGCGACGGGGATCGCGAGCAGCGCATAGGCGGGGAGCAGAAAGCGGGGTGCGGCGTATCCGATCAGAAAGAGGTAGGGGAAGGCGGCCGTCGCCGCGCAGGCCAGCGGCACCAGGGTGCGGCTCGGTGGCGCGGGGCGCCGGGCCCGGAACGCGATGACCGCCGCGAGCACGGCGAGCAGGGGCAGCACGAACCACCAGAGGGTCACCGCCGGGTGCGGCAACGGGCCGGTGCAGGGCCGGCACAGGGTGCGCCCGCCGAGGCTGCGCAACTGGTCGCCGACGGCGATGTTCCAGCCGAGGCCGCCCTGGGCCTGGGAGGCGTCGGACAGACGTCGCAGCAATCCCCCGTAGCGGTCGTGCGCCTCGACGATCCACTGGGCCGATCCGGCGGCCAGCCCGCCGACCAGCGCCAGCAGCAGCGAGAAGCGCCGCCACTGCCGCAGGAGAAGCGCCAGGAGCAGGAGCGGGGCCGTGATCCAGACACCGTCGACGGGCCGCATCCAGGTCATCAGCGTGACGCTCGCGGCGAGGCCCCACAGGGCCGGCCGATCGGCGCTGTCCGCGTGGACGCGGAGAAAGCAGCCGGCGGCGGCCAGGGCGCCGACCGCCACCCAGTAGTTGGGCATGGCCTGCGGGCCGTAGAAGAGGGTGATCCACAGGCTTGCGAACAGCGCGCCGCCGAGGGCGAGCGCTCGGGCGGGGAAGATGCCCCGCCAGGCGCGCAGGGCGAGAAAGAGCGTGGCACCGGAGAGCACCGCGAGATAGACCCGGAGCAGGGCGGTCGAGGACGACCAGGAGGTGATCGGGGCGACCAGCAGGGAGATGCCCCGGGCACGGGGTGCGCTGAAGTACGCCGCGGGGGCGTGGGTGCTGATCTGGCTGACGTACACCGTCTCGTCCCAGCCGAGCCCCATCCCGGGCCGGACGAGCAGAAGTTGGGCCAGGGTGAAGGCGGCCGCGACGGCGGCGGTCATCCCCTGGCCCCGGTCCCGCCACGACATGCCGGCCACCGACGGTGCCGCGAGCCGGCGGGCGCTTGCGAGCGTGCTGCTGGAGCTGTTGGCCATACCCATCCCTCACCCCCTACGGGACATAGGGGCATCATGCCCCGGGCACCGGTAGGGCCGACGATGGAAATCGGGAAAGAAAAAGGTAAAACGCTAAAACACGAACAAGCTAACGCGAACAGACCGGCGGGCGCAGCGTGAGAGCCACAACTGTCCTGCTTCCGGGACTCTCTTACGCCGAGCGGGTGGGCGGGACCCACTCCGGTGGACGGTCGGCCCGGCCCCACTCCCGGCACCCCGCTCCCCTACGCGCTGTAAGGTTGCGGGCATGGCTGGCAGAGGTCCCGAGGGCAGGGCGGAACGACGCAGCGCCGGTGAGCTGGAGAGCGCGGTGCTGGCCGCGCTGTGGGCCACCGAACAGGCGCTCACGCCCGCCGAGATCCAGGCCGGCATCGGCGGCGGCCTCGCCTACAACACCGTGCACACCATCCTCAAGCGCCTCTATGACAAGGGACTTGTCCTGCGGGACGTGGACGGGCGGCGCGGGGCGTACCGGCCCTCGAAGGACGCGGCCGAACTGACCGCCGAGGCCATGCACCAGGCCCTGGACCGCGGCCCCGACCCGATCGCCGCGCTCCAGCAGTTCGTCTCCGGCCTCAGCCCCGAGGAGGAACAGGCCTTGCGCGATGTGCTCGACGAGCGTCCGTCCCCCGGGGGCCGCGAGACCTGAGGACCGGCGTCTAGGCGCCCGGCCGCTCCGCGCCCGGCAGGGACGCGGACCGGGCGTACCAGCGGCCGTCGTGCGCCTCGACCCGGATGGGCCGTCCGAAGCACCGGGTGAAGTTCTCCGAGGTGAGCACCGAGTCCACCGGCCCGGAGACCAGTTCACGGCCCTCTTTGAGCAGATAGGCGTGCGAGGTGGAGGGCGGCAGCTCCTCCGGATGATGGGTGACGGTCACGGTCGACAGTCCCGGACGGCCGTCCGCCAGCCGGTGCAGCGCGTCGACCAGATCCTCCCGGGAGGGCAGGTCGAGCGCGTTGAACGGCTCGTCGAGCAGCAGCAGGGACGGCTCGGACATCAGGGCGCGGGCGATCAGCACCCGGGCGCGCTGCCCGCCCGAGCAGTCGCCGAAGGCCCGGCCGGCGAGTTCCTTGCAGCCCAGTTCCGCGAGCAGGTCATGGGCCCGCTCACGGTCGTCGGCGTCATACATCCGCCACAGCGGCTGCACCGTGCCGGTCACACCGGTGAGAACCACGGTGTGGGCGGTGGCGTCCAGCGGAACCTTCTGCGCGGCGGTGACCAGGCCGAGGCGTGCGCGCAACTCCCGTACGTCCACCCGGCCCAGGCGGTGACCGAGCACGTCCACCGTCCCCGCGGTGGGGTGCAGCAGTGCCCCGGCGAGCCTCAGCATGGTGGTCTTGCCGGCGCCGTTCGGCCCCAGCAGGGCCCAGTGCTCGCCGGTCCGTACGGTCCAGTCGACCGAGTCCAGGACGATCTCCTGACCGGTCGTACGGCGATGGACGCTCACCCCGGCCAGGGCGATGACGGGACGGGATTCGGTGGCACCAAGGCTGCGGCCTGTCATGGGGGCAGCGTATCGGTTCCCCCCTCCCCGGTCCGGCCGTTTCCGGCGGTGGGGCAGCTGTCGGAAGGGTGCCCCCACCGGGCGGCGACCGGGGCCGCCTGCCGGTGGAACCGCACCGAGGTGAACCCCACCCGTCACATCAGCAACGAGCCTCGGCGATTCGGCCAACGCCGACCGCTCCGGGCACCGTGCGGCACCGTGTCCGTGCCAGGAGAACCCCGTGATTCCGGGACTGCGCTTCGTCCGGAATCGAGCGCGTTCGAATCACCGTCACCCTCGTTGAGCCGGGCACCGCCGGACCACCCAGGTGCGGCGCCGACCCCCGGGAGGGATGCAGGTGACCATGACCGACGCCTCCGCCGAAAGCTCGAACCCGCCGCCCCCACCACCTCCGGCCACCATCGCCTTCGAGGGGAAGCACGGCAAGAACCCTCTGGAAGAGGCCAGTTTCACCAAGATGTGCGGGCGGCTGCCCTCCGTCCTGGGACACACCGCACGCATGGCCTGGGCGGTCGACCGGAGCGCGGTCGTCCTGCTGCTGGTGTGTCAGCTGCTCACCGGGGTCGCAGCCGGTGTCGTCCTCGCGTTCACCGCACAGGCCATGCGACACCTCCTCGGCACGGGCACGGTGTCCGAGCGGCTGCACGGGGCCCTGCCCGCGCTCATGGTGGTCACTGCCGCCTCTGCCGCCGCCCGGGTGACCAGCGCCCTGTCCAGCTACGCCGACGGGCGGATCACCCCGGGCCTGATGAGCGAGGCGGACACCGCGCTGGTCGCCGCCGTGTGCCGGGTGGAGTCCTCCGCCTACGGTGAGGACGGGTTCGCGGACCGTCAGGAGGCGGCCGAGGTCGGCGTCACTCGCACCCGGATGATGGTCAGTGACGCGCAGCGGTTCATGGCCTCGCTGATCCGGATGGTCGCCGCGGGCGGTGTGATCACCGCACTGCACTGGCTGATGCTCCCGCTGCTGCTGCTCGCCGTGCTCCCGGCCGGCCTGGGTGCGGTGCTCTGCGCCCGCGTGGACTACGAGACGCACTACGCCAATGTGGGCGACCGCAATGTGCGCGGCATGATGCGCTGGTGGGCCACCGACCCGCGCCACAGTGACGAGGTCCGCGCCAACGGCATGACCGGCTATCTCATCTACTGGTACCGGACCCTGTCCCGGCGCATCGACGAGCGCACCCTGACCGCCGCGCCGCGGATGCTCCGTATCGTTCTGTCCACCTCCGCCGTGGGCGGGCTGTTCCTGCTGGCGACCTGGGCGACGCTGGCCTGGCTCGCCGGCACCGGCCGCGTCGCACTGCCCATCGCCGCCACCGCCGTGGTCGCCGTGCAGACCACGCTCGGCGCGCTCTCCCAACTGGTCGTCTACGGGGCGGCGTTGTTCCACACCTCGCTCTACCTCGCCGATATGCGCTCCTTCCTCGACCTCGCCGGGAAGCGGGCGCCCCGGCGCGGGGAGGCGGTCATCCCCTCCCGCGTCGACGAGATCCGGCTCGACGAGGTCGTCTACCGCTACCCCGGCAAGGAGGAACCGGCCGTGGCCGGTGTCTCCCTCACTCTGCGCCGCGGGAAGATCCTGGCCGTGGTGGGCGAGAACGGCTCCGGCAAGTCCACCCTGACCAGGCTGATCACCGGAATCCTGCTCGCCGACAAGGGACGGGTGCTGTGGGACGGCACCGACCTGGCCCGGGCGGCGCCCGACTCGGTCTGGGCCCGAGCGGCCCTGGTGCCGCAGAACTTCGCCACCTGGCCGCTGCGCGCACGGGAGAACATCACCCTCGGACAGCCCAGGAGCTGGGACGACGCTCCCGTCTGGGAGGCCGTCGACGCCGTCGGCATGCGCGGCGCCATCGAGCGGCTGCCGCGACAGCTCGACACCCTGCTCGCCCGGGAGCTCTTCGGAGGCGTCGAACTGTCCGGCGGCCAGTGGCAGCGGCTCGCCTGCGGTCGCGCCCTGTACCGCCGGACACCGCTGCTGATCCTGGACGAACCGACGTCACAGATGGACCCGCGCGGCGAACACCAGATCTTCGAGAGGATCAAGGCGATCGCCGCGGACCGGATCACCATCGTGGTCACCCACCGGCTGGAGAACACCCGGGTGGCCGACCACATCGTCGTCATGGAGCAGGGCCGCATCACCGAACAGGGCCGTTACGACGACCTGGTCCGCGCCAACGGGACGTTCGCCGAGCTGCTCGCCCTCTCCCAGGACCGGTGATCCCCGGAGTCCGGCAGCACCGGGGCGCGGACGACCGGTCCGCGCCCTGGCTGGTCGCGGACCGCCACTGATGCGCTGCCGCCCCCGAAGGCGTCCCAAAGGCGTCGGCGCCCGGCGGTACCTTGCCGTCATCGGGCAGGGAAGCGCACACCGATCGTGCTGGGGCCCGGCATGGCCGCGAAGGTGCCGACTGTGGCTGAATGTCGGTACCCGGGAAGGGGAGGCGGCATGGCGGGCGAGACTCAGCCGGTGGAGTGGCGTGAGGCGGTGTGGGTCCTGCTGGGCTGCTCGGCGATGTCCGCTGTGGCCTGGGGGATCCTGTCCCTCTGGGGAGGCCGGGACCAGTCCCTGCCCCCAGCGGCGGTCATGATCCTGAGCCAGTGGTTCTGGACCCGGCACCGGTTCTGGTTCGCCGGCTCGGCCGCCGCGGTGACCGGCTCGGTCACCGCGTTCCTCCTGACCGACGAGCTACGGCCGCACCTGGACCGGCTGTCCGCCGACGCCGTGGCGATCGAGGCCGGTGTCCTTGTCGCGCTGGTGGTCTTCGGCGTGTGTGCGCGGCTGCGGTTTCCCCGCCGTGCCGTGCGGGAGCAGGCCGCCGCGTCGACCGGGAGCGGCCGGCCTCCCACGAAGTGACCGCGCCGGCCGCACCCGCTGCACCCGCCGCACCGGCCGCACCGCATCGAGGATCCGCCGTCCGGATCCGTCACCCTCACATCCAGCCGTTGCGGCCGACCGCGCGGGAACGGCAGAACAGCACAGGAGCCCTGATCGACGATGTTCTGGCAATGGACCGCCCTCGCCCTCGCCACCCTTACCCTGCTGCCGGCCGGAGTGGCCCTGGTGACCGGCCGGGTGCCGGACCGGATACGGACCCGACCGGCACCGATACGGCCGGTGGGCTGGGCCCTGCTGGCGATCTACGCCGCCGCACCGCTCAATGCGGTTCCCCGTCTGGCGGGCGCCCCCGACTCGGTCACCCTGACCGCGACCGCCATCGGAGGCATGGCGGCGGTGGCCGGATGCGTGCTGCTGGCGATGGCGACCCGCAGCACCGCGAGCAGCGCGTCATGAGCGGTCTCCCGCGGTGGCGGCCGGAGGTCATGGACCGCCTGCCGCGATGGCTGTCGGAGATCATCTCGATCGTTCTCTGGTGGGGCGCCCTGGCACTCGCCCTCTGGCTGCTGTCCCAGGGCCTGAACCGGCCCCCGAGCCTCATAGCCTGCATCGCCTCCGGGGCGCTGCTGGCCGCCGTGGGAGAAGCCGGTGACTGGCTGCGCCGCCGCCGGCGCACCCGGCGCGACCGCAGCGGGGTCCGCCAGGGCTAGCCAGTAGTGCTGGCGGACCTGTCCATGCCATGCACCGCCGATCCGTTATGGTCGCATTTGACGCGAATGCATCGAAGACAATCCTCGACTCCACTTCCGGAAGGTATTGACTCCCGCGGACTCACTGGCCATAGTTCTCGCCACTCAGCGCAACGGTGTTGCGCTGAGCGCACCGTCCGGTGGACGTATACCGGCCGAGGAGAGCAAGGAGAGCGGGTTCCATGACCGAGGCGGAATCCCCGAAAGGGGTGCTGCAGAGCGTCGACCGAGCGCTGAGCGCACTGCTCTCCTTCACCGAGCGGCGCCCCGAGTGGGGCGTGACCGAACTGGCCCGGGAGCATGGCTGGGACAAGGCCGTCGCACAGCGGCTGCTCACCACGCTCACCGCCCGCGGCTTTCTGATGTGCGACGCCACCACCCGTCGCTACCGCCTGGGCCCCTCGGTGTCACGGCTGGCCCGGGTCGGCGAGCACAGCGGCGTGCTGCCCTCCCTGGTCCGGCCCGTGCTCGCCCGGCTGCTGCGCGAGACCGGGGAGAGCGTGGTCCTCAACGTCCCGCACGGCAGCGGCTACCGCTGCGCCGCCGCCGTGGACGGCACCGGACCCGTCCGCTACACCGCGATCATCGGCGCCCTGATGCCCGGCCACGCCGGGGCCTCCGGCCACGCGATCTTCGCCCACTATCGGGAGCCCGAGCTGCGCCAGCTGTTCGGCGCCAGCCCGCTGCAGCGCTTCAACGAGCACACCGTCACCGATTACGACGTCCTCCTCGAGCGCTATGCGGAGGTACGGCGGGACGGTGTCAGCGTCAGCCACGGAGAGTATGACGAGGCCGTCACGGCCATCGCCGCCCCGGTCTTCCAGGCGGGCAGCGTCGCCGCCTCGCTGACCGTCATCGGCCCGGCCCACCGCGTCTCCCGCGCGGCCGAACGCCTCACCGAGCTGGTCAGAGAGGCCGCCGACGAGGCCAGCACCGCCTTCGGCGGCTGACGCCCCCCGCCCGCCGCCACACCCCTCCCCCGCACTCACACCCACACGCCGCATTCCGCGATCCCGTCGACGCGGGGCCCGGTTCGTCGCCCCCGGTCCCGCCCTTGCCGAAAGGGGTGTCACGTGTCACCTCATTCCCCCTCCGCCACCGATTCCGCCGCGGAGGAGCTTCCGCCGCACTCCGGCGCACAGGACACCGACCGCGTGCACCCCAAGGTGCGCGAACCCATGACGTTCGTGCTGCTCGTCCTGCTGTCCCTGGTGGGCGCGGTGATCGGCACCGACCTGGTCGCCAAGCTCGGCATCTCCGCCAACACCGCCGTGGTCGGTGCGCTGCTGGCGATGCTCATCGGCCGTATCCCCATAGCCGGGCTGAGACGGATGCGTTCCGTGCACCGGCAGAACCTCGCCCAGAGCGCCATCTCCGCGGCCACCTTCGCCTCCGCCAATGTGCTGCTCAGCTCGATCGCCGTGCCCTATGTCTTCGGCCGCAGCGACCTGGTGTGGCCGATGCTGGCCGGTGCCTTCGCCGGTCTGCTGATCGACGCCTGGGTGCTGTACCGCTCGTTCGGCTCCCGGCTGCTGCCCGCGGACGCCGCCTGGCCGCCCGGCGCCGCCGCCGCGGAGACCATCAAGGCGGGCGACAAGGGCGGCCGGCGAGCCCTGATCCTCGGCGCCGGCACGCTCGTCGGCCTGGGCGGCACCCTCTTCAGCCTGCCCCTGTCCGCGGCCGGCGTCGCCTTCCTCGGCAATGTGTGGGCGCTGCTGATGTTCGGCGTCGGCCTGGGCATCGCCCAGTACGCGCCCGGTGCCTTCCAGGTGAATCTGACCGCCGACTTCATCCCGCACGGCGTCATGGTCGGCGCCGGTGTGGTGGCCCTGGGCCAGGCGGTCCATCTGCTGCTGCGTCGCCGCCCGGACCGCTCCGCCGCCGTCGGCACCGCCGCGCCGGCCGACCCCACCGTCCGTACCACCGTCGACGAGACCACCCTGCGCCGCACGCTGGTGCGCGGCTATCTCCTCTTCGCCGCCGGTGCCGTGGTGATGGCGGTCCTCGGCGGGGTGCTGGGTGACATGAGCCCCCTCGGTATCGCGGGCTGGGTGCTGTTCGCGGCGTTCGCCGCCATCGTCCACGAGCTGATCGTGGGCCTCGCGGCGATGCAGTCGGGCTGGTTCCCGTCCTTCGCCGTCACCCTGATCTTCCTGATCGCCGGGCTGCTCATCGGTATCCCCTCGGTGCCGCTCGCGCTGCTCGTCGGTTATGTCTCCGCGACCGGTCCGGCCTTCGCGGACATGGGGTACGACCTCAAGGCGGGCTGGCTGCTGCGCAGGACCCACCGCCCGTGGGACGCCTATGAGCGGGCCGGACGGCGTGAGCAGTTCCGCGCCGCGCTGATCGGCTTCACCGCCGCGCTGATCGTCGTCGCCGTGGTGTGGCACTCCTACTTCCGCCAGGGCCTGATCCCGCCGGTCGCCCGGGTCTACGCCGACACCGTCAAGCAGGGCCTGGACTCCCCCGGTGTCCTCGGCCATCTGCTGCTGTGGGCGATCCCCGGCGCCGTGATCCAGCTCCTCGGCGGGACCAAGCGGCAGATGGGCGTGATGCTCGCCACCGGTCTGCTGGTCGCCACCCCGAGCGCCTGCTGGTTCGTCGTCGCGGCACTGCTGGTCCGCGTGGTGTACCGCAGATGGCGCGGGGAGCAGGCGGACGAGGAGCTGAACCTGGTCGGTGCCGGTCTCATCGCGGGCAGTTCGCTGGGCGACACCGCGCAGATCGTCAAGGCCGGATGACCCTCGTGCCGCGCACCGTCCGGCCACCGCCGCGCCCCTCCTCCTCCCCCCGGTCCGACCGCACTTTCGCACAAGGAGACCCCCCATGGAGATGTTCAGCCGCCTCGAACCCCGCCCCGAGTATCTGGGCTTCGAACTCGCGCTGGCCGCGCGCAAGCTGGTCGAGGAGGTCATGCTGGTCAAGCCCGGCGAGCATGTCGTGCTGACCGGTGACACCAGCAGTGACCGCCGGGTCGTGGAGGCCACCGCCCAGGCCGTCGCCGCGGCCGGCGCCCACCCGGTGATCGTCTGGTCCGAGACCCTGCCCAGCTCCTCCATGGAGCCGCCCCGCCCGGTCGCCGGCGCCATCGCCCACGCCGATGTGTGGATCGAGTTCGCCGTCTCGTATCTGATGCATTCCGACGCCTTCCGCGCCGCCATGGCGAACGGCTGCCGCTACACCAACCTCACCGCGATGGACGTCCATATGCTGGTCGCCACCGTGGGCCGCCCCGACTTCCAGGGTGTGATGAAGCTCGGCAAGGCGCTGGTGCGTCTGTTGGAGGCCGCCGACGAGGTGCGCATCACCTCCCCGAACGGCACCGACCTCGTCGGCCGCAACGGCGATCGGCCGATCAATCTGCGGGGCAAGCCGGCCGAGAAGCCCGGCGAGACCGTGATGCTCTCCGGTCAGATCTCCTGGAACCCGCTGGAGGAGACCCAGGACGGCGTGCTGGTCTTCGACGGCGCCCTGTGGCCGCCGGACCAGCTGGGCCTGCTGCGTTCCCCGGTCCGCCTCACCGTGGAGAAGGGCGTGGTCACCGAGATCGAGGGCGACCGGGACGCGGATGTCTTCCGCACCTGGATGGCCTCCTGGGACGACCCCAACATGTACCGGGTCGCCCACTGGTCGCTCGGCTTCAACCCGGGCGTGCTCGCGCCGACCGGCCGGATCGTGGAGGACGAGCGGGTCTTCGGCTGCGTCGAGCTCGGCATCGGGACCAAGGGCGCCTGGATCGGCGGCGAGCCATGGGTGGCCGCGGCCCACACCGACGGCTCCATCGTCGGCCCGTCGATCTATCTGGACGGCGAGTGCATCGAGCAGGAGGGCGTGTATGTGCACCCCGAACTCGTCGAGATCTGCCGTGAACTGGGCGTCGAGGGATACTGAGCCCCGCCGTCCGCCCACGGGGTTCCCGGCGCCGCCGCCGGGAACCCCGGCCCGCCCCGCCCCGCCCACGCACCGCCACGGAATGTAGACATGACCACCATCCACGCCCCCTATCGCCACAGCGGCCTGGTCTGCTCCGACCACACCCTCAGCGTGCCCCTCGACCACGCCCGCCCCGACGGCCCACGGATCGACGTGTTCGCCCGGGAGGTCGTCGCCGCGGGGCAGGAGCGCCGGGAGCTGCCCCGACTGCTGTGGCTGCAGGGCGGTCCCGGCGGCCGGGCGGAACGCCCCGACGCCGCCTCGGCCTGGCTGCGCCGGGCGCTGAAGGAGTACCGCGTGGTGCTCCTGGACCAGCGCGGCACCGGCCGGTCCACGCCCGCCGACCGCACCACTCTCGAGGGGCACCCCGACGCCGCCGGCCATCTGACGCACTTCCGCGCCGACGCCATCGTGCGCGACGCCGAACTGCTGCGCAGGGAACTCCAGGGCGACCGCCCCTGGAGCGTGCTGGGCCAGAGCTTCGGCGGTTTCTGCGCGCTGACGTATCTCAGCCACGCCCCCGAGGGTCTCGAACAGGTCTTCATCACCGGCGGTCTGCCCACCCTCACCGGCCATGCCGACGACGTCTACCGCGCCGCCTACGGCCGCGTACTGGCGCACAACGAGCGGTACTTCGCCCGCTACCCCGGCGACCAGGCGCTCGCCGACGCCGTCGCGGCCCATCTGACGGAGCACGAGGTGCGCATGCCCTCGGGCGAACGGCTCTCGGCGCGCCGCTTCCAGACCATGGGCATCACCTTCGGCACCGCGTCCGGCTTCGACAGCCTGCACTATCTGCTGGAGGGCGCGTTCGTGCGGGGACCGCGCGGGCCCCGGCTGTCCGACCCGTTCCTGCGCGGTCTGGACGCCACCCTCTCGTTCGCGCCCCGTCCGCTCTACGCCGTGCTGCACGAGCCGATCTACGCCCAGGGCGGCCGGGCCACCGGCTGGTCGGCGCACCGGATCCGGGAGGAGTTCCCGCAGTTCGACGCCGAGGCCGGCGGTCCGCTGCGGTTCACCGGCGAGATGATCTACCCATGGCAGTTCGAGGAGGACCCCGCACTGATCCCGCTGCGGGAGGCCGCCGACGCGCTGGCCCGGCGCACCGACTGGCCGGCCCTGTACGACCTGGACCGGCTCTCGGCCAACACGGTGCCGGTCGTGGCCGCCGTCTACTACGACGACATGTTCGTCGACCGTGAGCAGTCCCTGGTGACCGCGGGACTGGTGCGCGGACTGCGTCCCTGGATCACCAACACCCACGCCCATGACGGCGTCCGCGCCGACGCGGCGGTGTTCGAGCGGCTGCGGGGGATGGCCCGCGGCGAACTGTGAGCGAAGGACGAGACGAAGAAGGCCGGCCCGGGCAGGACTGCGGGCCGGCCTTCGGTCGTTCGTGCCACCAAGACACCCCAGCTTGGTAATGGCATCCATTTTCATATAGCGTGTGGTGATCGCCCATCAGCAGGAGGATTCCATGGCCGTCCCCAAGCGGAAGATGTCCCGCAGCAACACCCGCCATCGCCGCGCGCAGTGGAAGGCGACCACGCCGACGCTCGTGCCGATCACCCTCGACGGCGTCCGCCACCTGGTACCGCAGCACCTGGTGAAGGCGTACGAGCGCGGGCTGCTGCACCCCGAGGACTGACGAAGATGCCGTACGACCGACCGGCCCTGCTGCCCGTCACCGTCCTGTCCGGTTTCCTCGGGGCGGGCAAGACGACGCTGCTCAACCATGTCCTGGCCAACCGCGAGGGCCTGCGGGTGGCCGTCATCGTCAACGACATGAGCGAGGTCAACATCGACGCGGCGCTGGTGCGCGGCGGCGAGGCGGCCCTGTCCCGGACCGAGGAGCGCCTGGTCGAGATGACCAACGGGTGCATCTGCTGCACCCTGCGCGACGATCTGCTGGAGGAGGTCGACCGGCTGGCGCGCGAGGGCCGCTTCGATCATCTGCTCATCGAGTCGTCCGGGATCTCGGAGCCGATGCCGGTGGCGGCGACCTTCGCCTTCGCCCGCGACGACGGTGCCACCCTCGGCGATGTCGCACAGCTGGACACCATGGTCACGGTGGTCGACGCCGCCAACTTCCTGTCCGAGCTGGAGAGCGGCGATGAGCTGGTCGAGCGGGGCCTGGACCAGTACGAGGACGACGAGCGCACCGTCAGCGACCTGCTGATGGACCAGGTCGAGTTCGCCGATGTCATCGTGCTCAACAAGCTCGACCTGGTCGACGAGGTGGCGGCGGACCGGCTCCGGGCGACGCTGGCCCGGCTCAACCCCGAAGCCCGGATCGTCCGGGCCGTCCAGGGGCGCGTGGAGCTCCGGGAGGTGCTGGGCACCGGACGGTTCGACCTGGAGCGCGCCCAGCAGGCGCCGGGCTGGGTCAAGGAGCTCAACGGCGACCATGTCCCCGAGACGGAGGAGTACGGCATCTCCTCCACCGTCTTCCGCTCCGGACTCCCCTTCCACCCCGGCCGGTTGTGGGCCTTTGTGACCCGGCGGCTGGACAGCGGGGCCTATGGGCGGATCCTGCGCTCCAAGGGCTTCTTCACCCTGGCGACCCGCCCCCAGGTGATCGGCTTGTGGTCCCAGGCCGGCTCGGTGGCCCGCTTCGAGCCCTCCGCCGCCCGCGACGCCGAGGCCCCCCACGCCCAGGAACTGGTCTTCATCGGCACCCGGTTGGACGCCGACGCGCTCCGGTCCGCCCTGACCGAGTGCCTGCTGACGGACGGCGAGGAGCTTCCGCCCGAGGACCCGTTCCCCGCCTGGGACACCTACGGCTTCGACGACACCTGCGAGCACGAGCACCCCGAGGCCCTCGCGCACACATGAGAACTCCGGGGCGGGCGGTGGACGCAGCCACGGCGCCGCCCGCCCCGGTACACCCTGTTCGGCACCTTCCTTGCTCCGCAGGCACTCGCTGTTCGGCGCCCCGTTCCGCCGGCACTCGCTATTTGGCGCCCTGTTCCGCCGGTGCCGACGACCGGGCCATGCCCGCCTCCCACTTCGCCTCGATGCCGCCGAGCCTCCACACCAGCACGGCGACGGCCCAGGTGGCGAAGAACAGGCCGACGATGACATAGCCGACGATGTTCAGGTCGAGTCCGGCGATCCAGTCCCAGAACGCCCCGTGCAGACCGGCCTTGTCCGCGAGCAGGCCCAGCAGCTCGACGGTGCCGATGATCAGCGCGACGGCGACGGAGAGGCCGGTCATGGTGAGGTTGTAGTAGACCTTGCGGACGGGCTTGGAGAACGCCCACTCATAGGCGAAGTTCATGAACGAGCCGTCGATCGTGTCGAGCAGCGACATCCCGGCCGCGAACAGCACCGGAAGACACAGGATGGCGTACCAGGGCAGCCCCGAGGCCGCGCCCGAGCCGGCCAGGACCAGCAGCGCGACCTCGGTGGCGGTGTCGAAGCCCAGACCGAACAGCAGGCCCAGCGGATACATCTGCCACGGCTTGGTGATCGCCTTCATCAGGCGGCCCAGGATGCGGTTCATGAAGCCGCGGTTGTCGAGCTGCTTCTCCAGGGCCGCCTCGTCGAAGCGGCCGGAGCGCATCTGCCGGAAGACCTTCCAGATCCCGGCCATGATCACCAGGTTGATGACGGCGATGACATAGAGAAACGCCCCGGAGACCGTCGTGCCGATCCAGCCGGTGATGTCGTGCAGCGTGGAATTGTCGTCCTGCACGGGCCCGGCCAGTGCCTTCACACCCAGGGAGAGCAGGAAGGCGAGGACGAAGACCACCGTGGAGTGCCCGAGGGAGAACCAGAAGCCGACCGACAGCGGGCGCTTCCCCTCCCCCATCAGCTTGCGGGTGGTGTTGTCGATCGCCGCGATGTGGTCCGCGTCGAAGGCGTGCCGCATGCCGAGGGTGTAGGCGGTGACGCCGATGCCCACCCCGAAGGTCTTGGTGCCCAGGCTGTAGTGCTCCGGCGCGACGATCGCCACCAGGGTGAACCAGCCGATGATGTGCAGCGCCAGGATGAAGGCCGCCATCCCGCCGACGCCGGCCCACTCCCCGCGGGTCATCGAGGTGCGGACGCGATGCCACGACTGACCGCGCCCGCCACCGCTGGCGGCCGGGCGCGGTGGAGCGGAATCAGGTGCGGTGGTCATGGGAGTGCAGTCCTTACGTCTCGACGTTCTCGGTGGGTGACGGCCGTCAGCCGCACTCCTCAGGTTTCTGCACATGGATTGCAGCTACAACTACAGAGCGGCAAAGACCAGGCCAACACCCAGCCTTATCGAATACGGTTCTCATTCCCTCTGCGGTCGGCCATGTTCACATCACCCCGGCCGGGTGAACGCCCGGGCGACCTCGCCACTGTCGCCGACCGCCAGGATCAAGGCGCCCGGAAGCCCGTCCGCACTGTCGAACAGGAGCCCGCCACACTCGTGGTTCGCGTCAAAGATCCCGTCGCCCCTCATCTGCCACAGCAGCCCACGCCCACGGCGGGACGACGATGTCGCCCCGCCGCGCCCCTTGCGTGACCATGACAATAATAGGGTCGCACGGTAATCATTTTCAACAAGGGAGGTGGTCGGCCCCGGAAGTGACGCCGACACGACCCGCCCGGGCCGTCAGTAGTGATATCGGGCGGCAATGACGATGACTTCTTCGTTCGTCACCACGTAAACGAGGCGGTGCTCCTCATCGATCCGTAGGCACCTCTTGGGCCCGCCCGTCAGGCGCCCAGCTCGCCGCGCTTCACGGCCGCCACGAACGAGGCCCAGCCGCCGGCGGCGAACGCGATCACCGGACCGCGCACATCCTTGCTGTCACGCACGGGGACGACGGCGACGAAGTCCTCGGAAACGTCCAGGCACTCGCCACCGTCCTGGTTGCTGTAGCTGCCCTTGCGCCAGGTGGCGCCGGTCAAGTCGAGGGATCGCACGGCGTTTCCTCCAACACGCGCAGGACGAACTTCCGCGATTCGGCGCACGTGCTGCCGCTCCACCATCTCCAACATCAACTCCAACTGTCCGCACCACTCCCCCGCATCGCGCAGCGGCGATCTCAGGACCGCCTCCGAAATGGGACGCCCTCGCGGAGGCCCTCACCCACGCCGGCATCCAGCTCCCCGCGATGGACGTCCGCACCCCCTGGGGCGCCCCCTTCCCCGACGACGAGCCCGGCGAGCCCGGCACTCCCCCCCCAGTGCCCGCTACGTCCTCGTCCACCTCGGCGTCTGCTCCGCCTCCGTGGCCCTCGCCCTCGCCGCCGTCATCGCGAGGGGCGCCGCCCGATGAACGCCCCGTACGCCGGCGCCCCTCCCCCACCCGGCACCGCCGTACGCGACACCGCCCGCGACCGCGTCGGCATCGTGATGGGGCACGAGGGCCCCCACCTCCAGCTCCGCCCTCTCTCCGGCGGCCGGGAATGGGACGCCGAGCCCGGCCAGGTCCAGCCGCTCACCCCCGCGGAGCTGCTCCACGCCCGCCTGGCCGAGGTGAACGAGCGCAGCCGGTTCCGCCCCGGATAGACGGCACCCCGACCGGGTAACCCTTCTGCTGCGAGAGATACGCAATAACCATTGGCATGCAACAAAGGTGTGAGGCTCATGACGACCCGTCGAATACGAAGTGCCGCCGTCGCCACGGCGTTGGTGACGGCCGGGGTCGCCGCCTGCGCCGCCCCCGGCAGCGGCGGGAGCGACGGCACCTCCGTCGTGATCGGGGTGGCCGCCGAGCCGGACACCCTCAGCCCGCTGCTCGGCTACGGCAAGGACGGCAACTCCAAGATCTTCGACGGCCTGCTGGCCCGGGACGCCCAACTGAAGCTCAAGCCCGCCCTCGCCACCACGCTTCCCCAGGTCACCGCGGACGGCCTCACCTACACGTACACCCTGCGCGACGGCGTGAAGTTCAGTGACGGGAAGCCGCTGACCACCGACGACGTGGTCTTCACCTACCGGACCGTCCTGGACAAGAAGACCAATAACACCTCCCGCAGCGAACTGGACGCCGTCAAGGACGTCCGGGCGAGCGGTGGCAACCGGGTCGTCTTCACCCTGAAGTACCCGTACGCGCCGTTCGCCGGGCGCACCGTGCTGCCCATCGTCCCCGAGCACATCGCCGGCAAGCAGGACCCCAACACCGGTTCCTTCAACACCGAGCCGGTCGGCACCGGCCCCTATGTCCTCTCCGCCTGGAGCAAGGGCGAGAAGCTCACCTTCAAGGCCAACCCGCATTACTGGGGCGGGGAGCCGAAGGTCAAGACGTTCACCATGGCGGTCATCGCCGACGACAGTGTGCGCGCCACCCGGCTGCGCTCCGGCGACCTCGACGGCGCGGTCCTGCCGCCCCAGCTCGCCGCCACCTTCAAGGGCGAGAACGGCAAGAAGACGTACCGGGCGAAGTCCTACGACTTCCGGGCCGTCACCCTCCCCACCGAGAACAAGGTCACCGGCGACCGGGCGATCCGCCGGGCGCTCGACTCCGCCGTGGACCGGGAGGCCATGGTCGCCAAGATCCTCGACGGCGCGGGACGGCCCGCGTACGGGCCGCTGCCCATGGACGACCCCTGGTTCGCCAAGAGCGTCGAACGGCCCCGTGACCTCGCCGGGGCCCGGCGCATCCTCGACGAGGCGGGCTGGCGGACCGGCAAGGACGGCATCCGTGTCAAGGACGGCATCCGTGTCAAGGACGGCCGCCGGGCCTCCTTCACCCTCCTCTACCCCTCCGGGGACAAGGTCCGCCAGGACCACGCACTCGCCTATGCCTCCGACGCCAAGAAGGCCGGCATCGATGTGACCGTGGAGAGCGCCACCTGGGAGGTCATCGAGCCCCGGATGAAGGACGACGCGGTCCTCGCGGGCTTCGGCTCCGCCGGCGACCCCGACTTCGGCCTCTACACCCTGCTGCACTCCTCCCTCGCCGGCGACGGCTTCAACAACATGGCCCGCTACAGCGACCCGGCCGTGGACAAGGCGCTCGACACCGGCCGCCGCAGCCGGGACCGGACCGTCCGCGAGAACGCCTACGACACGGTTCAGCACGCACTGGTCGAGAACCCCGGCTACACCTTCCTCACCCACATCGACCACCTCTATGTGCTCGCGGACCGCTGGCAGGGGCTGACCACCCAACTCGAGCCGCACGAGCACGGGTTCGCCAGCGGTCCCTGGTGGAACATCCAGGACTGGCAGCCCGCGAAGTGACCACCACCTCCCTGCCCTGGGGAGCGATGGCACGACTGGTGGGGCGGCGGCTCCTGTCCGCCGTCCCCGTCCTCCTCGTCGTCACCTTCGGTGTCTTCGCCGTCGCCGCCGCCTCCCCCTTCGACCCCGTCAAGGCCTACGCGGGCACGGCCGCCCTCGGCGCCGACCAGCAAACCCTGGACCGGCTGCGGGACAACCTCGGTGTGGACCAGCCCTTCACCGCCCGCTGGTGGCACTGGCTGACCTCCGCTCTCGGCGGCGACCTGGGCCGATCCACCCTGCTGCGGCAGCCCGTCGCCCAGGTGATCGGCGAACGCCTCGTATGGTCCTCGCTGTTGTGCGCGGTCGCGTTCGCAGCCGCCGTGCTCGGCGGCACCCTGCTGGGGGTGCTGGCCGCCCGCCGCCCCGGATCGATGGTCGACCGCGGTGTCAGTTCGGTCGCCTACGCCCTCGAAGCGGCCCCGGTCTTCTGGATCGCGCTCCTCGCCGTCTGGCTGTTCGCCCTCCGGCTGGGCGTCCTCCCGGCGGGCGGCCTCACCGACACCGCCAGCGAACACATCACCCCGGGGCAGGTGGCCCGCCATCTGGTGCTGCCCGCCGGTGTGCTCGCCGTCTCCCAACTGCCCTGGTTCACCCTGTACGTACGCCAGGGGGTCGGCGACGCCCTGGCGGAGGACCCCGTGCGCGGCGCCCGGGCCCGCGGCCTGAGCGAGACCACGGTGCTGCTCGGCCATGCGCTGCGCTCCGGTCTGCTGCCGGTCATCACCCTGATCGGCTCCCGCGTCCCCGAACTCATCACGGGCGCCCTGCTGGTGGAGAGCGTCTTCAGCTGGCCCGGCATCGCGGCGACCACCGTGCAGGCGGCCACCGCCGTCGACTTCCCGCTGCTCGCCGCTCTGACGACGCTGGCCGCCACCGCCGTGCTCATCGGCAATCTGCTCGCCGACCTGCTCTATGGACTCCTCGACCCGAGGGTGAAGCTCAGTGAGATGTGACTCCCATGGCTGAGGCCACGCACCGTCCGAAACCGCGGTCCGGGACCGTCTGGCGTTCGAGGGGCGCCGACCGCCGTTCCACCCGTGCCCTGCGGGTGCGCACCTCGGCGGTCCTGGTGACCGCGACCCTGCTCGCCGTGCTGCTGGTCCCGCCGCTCGTCCAGCTCGACCAGCAGGCCGTCGACCTGGCCGCCAAGCTGCGACCGCCCTCCTGGGCCCACCCCTTCGGCACCGACGACGTCGGCCGGGACCTGCTGCTGCGCTGCGTCTACGGCCTGCGGGTCTCCCTGCTGGTCGGCGCGGCGGCGGCCCTCACCGCGACCGTGATCGGCACCGCCGTCGGGGCCTGCGCCGGAGCCCTGGGCGGCTGGGCGGACCGCATCGTGATGCGGGTCGTCGACACCGTCTCCTCGGTGCCCCATCTGCTGCTCGGCATCTTCATCGTCGCCCTGTTCCGGCCCGGCGTCTGGCCGGTGATCGTCTCGGTCGCGCTCACCCACTGGCTGTCGACCGCCCGGATCGTCCGCGCCGAGGTCCTCTCCCTGCGCGCCCGGCCGTACATCGACGCCGCCGTCTCGGGCGGCGCGTCCCGGTGGCGGGTGGCGGTACGTCATCTGCTGCCCGCCGTGCTGCCCCAGGCCGGGCTCGCCGCCGTACTGATGGTGCCGCACGCCATGTGGCACGAGTCGGCCCTGTCCTTCTTGGGACTCGGCCTGCCCACCCACACCGCGAGCCTGGGCACCCTCATCCAGGGCGCACAGGGCTCGCTGCTGGCCGGACAGTGGTGGCCGACCCTCTTCCCGGGCCTGTTCATCATCGTCCCCACCCTCGCCGTGGCCGGCCTCGCCGGAGCCTGGCGGGAACGGCTCAACCCCCGCCGCCGATCGGAGCTGATGCTGTGACCGAGCGACCTCCCGTGCTGTCGGTACGCGGGCTGTCGGTGCGTTTTCTGATGCCCGGCGGGCGCCGCGTCGCCGCCGTCACCGACGCCCGTTTCGAGGTGGCGGCCGGGGAGTGTCTCGCCCTGATCGGGGAGAGCGGCTGCGGCAAGTCCGTCCTGGCCTCCGCCCTCCTCGGGCTGCTCCCCGCCAACGCCGAGACCGCGGGCGAGGCCGGGCTCGACGGCCTCGATCTGCTCTCCGCCGACGAGCGGACCCTCGCCCGCACCGTGCGCGGCCGCCTCATCGGGCTCGTCCCGCAGAGCCCCGCCGCCCATCTGACCCCCGTACGCACCGTCCGATCCCATCTGGAGGAGACGGTCGCCGCCCTGACCGGCACCCGGGGCCGCCGGGCCACCCGCGCGGCCGCCGAGGCGTCCGCCGCACGCGCGGCCTTCCCCGCGGACCACCTCGACCGGCATCCCCACCAGCTCTCCGGCGGTCTCGCCCAGCGCGCCGCGACCGCCCTGGCCCTGGTCGGCGACGCACCCCTGCTACTGGCCGACGAACCGACCACCGGACTCGACCGCGAACTGGTGGAGCGCACGGTCGACGAACTGCGCCGCCCCATCGACGAGGCCGGCCGGGCCCTGCTGATGATCACCCACGATCTGTCCGCGGCCGAACGCATCGCCGACCGTATCGCCGTGATGTACGCGGGCCGCATCGTCGAGATCGCCGACGCGACCGCCTTCTTCGGCACCCCGGGCCCCCGCCATCCCTACAGCCGAGGCCTCCTCCAGGCCCTGCCCGACCGCGCCTTCGCCCCCATCCCCGGCATGCCCCCGGAACTCGACGCCCTCCCGGACGGCTGCGCCTTCGCACCGCGCTGCCCCCGCGCCACCGACGCCTGTGCGACGCCCCCGCGGCCGACCGGGACCGTCGCCTGCCACCACCCGCACGTCCCGGAGGACGCCCGTGCTTGAACTGCGCGCCATCACCGCCGGATACGACCGAAACGCCCCCGTGGTGCGGGACGCCTCCCTGACGGTCGAGCCGGGCGAGGCCGTCGGCCTGCTCGGCCCCAGCGGCTGCGGCAAATCCACCCTCGCCCGCGTCGCCGCCCTGCTGCACCGCCCCTACTCCGGCGCCCTCCTCCTCGACGGCGCCCCGGTGCGCCGCTGGCGCCACCGCGCCCCGCGCACACAACGCACCGCCTTCGGCGTCGTCTTCCAGCAGCCCCGGCTCTCCGCGGACCCCCGGCTGAGCCTCACCGACCTGATCACCGAACCCCTGCGCGCCACCGGCCGCCGTGACACACCTCCCGAGCAGGTGACCGAACTCGCCACGGCCGTCGGCCTCACCCCGGACCTGCTGTCCCGACGCCCCCACGAGGTCAGCGACGGCCAGCTCCAGCGCGCCTGCCTCGCCCGCGCCCTGGTACTGCGCCCCCGCTGGCTGATCTGCGACGAGATGACCGCCATGCTCGACGCCTCCACCACCGCCGCCCTGGTCACCGTCGTCGAGGACTACCGCCGCACCACGGGCGCGGGCCTCCTCGCCGTGGGCCACGACCACACCCTCCTGCACCGCTGGTGCGACCGCACGGTCCACTGGAACACCCTGGCAGTGGGGTGAGCGAGACACAGGACCCGCCCGACGCGCGTTCTCCGGCCCACGGCGGACATGCGCCCCGGCCGTCCCCGGCCGCGGCGGACAGGCGGCCGCCTGCCGAGCCGGTCTGCTAGCCTTCCGGAGGCCGTGCGTCAGAACAAGGAGGTGGTACCCGTGAACGTATCGACATGGGTGCTCCCCTCCGGGGTCACGGTCGGGCGATAAATCGTCCGGGAGCGCCGTTTCTGAGCTCTCCCGAAAGGCACGACCGTGCATTTCACCTCTGAACAGCCGCTCGACGACGGTGTCCTCGAGCGCGCATTCTCCCTCGACGAGATCCCCGGCATCCTGTGGACGCCCGCATCCGCGTCCGCATCCACACCTGCGCCGCTGATCCTGATCGGCCACCCCCCGCTCGGGCTGCGCAGGATGTATCCCCGGCTGGCGGGGCGGGCCCGGTACTACGCGACGGAGTACGGCTTCGCCGCGGCCACCGTCGAGCTCCCCGGGAGCGGTGACCGGCCCCGTTGGGCCGCCGTCGAGCAGGCCCGCGCCGACCTGCGCCGGGCCATGGAGGCCGGCGAGCCGGTCGGTGACGAGATCGTCGACGCCCTCGTCCTCCCGCTCGTCGAGAAGTCGGTCCCGGAATGGCAGGCCGCCCTGGACGCCCTGCTGTCGCTGCCCGAGATCGGCGGCCCGGTCGGGTACGAGGGAGGAGTGATCTCCATCGGCATCCGGCTGGCGGCGGTCGAGCCGCGCATCTCGGCCGCCAACCTCTTCGCCGGGAGCCTGGTGCCCGCCGCCATGTTCGAGGAGGCCCGCCAGGTCGGCATTCCGCTGCAGGTCCTGCTGCAGTGGGACGACGAGGGGAACGACCGGCAGGCGGCCCTGGACCTGTTCGACGCCTTCGGCACCAAGGAGAAGACCCTGCACGCCAATCTCGGCGGGCACACCGGCGTCCCGCAGTTCGAGCTCGACGCCGGGGCCCGGTTCTTCGCCCGGCACCTCCTCTAGTGCTGTGACCGGGTAGGGCGGACGTCCCGCGAAGGGCGCGCCGGCAAGGAGCCGGCGCGCCCGGGAGGTGAGCGACGCGGTGGGCGTCAGGGGGTGAGACAGCCGACCGAACCGACCGGATAGTTGTTCCCGGTGGAGGTCGCGGTGAATCCGAAGGTCACACTGCCGTTGGCCTGGATGGTCCGGTTGTAGTCGGCGTTCTTGACCGTGATCGTGCCGTCCCCGGCCTTGGACAGGGAACCGTTCCAGACACTGCTGACCTGGGTCCCGGTGCCCGGCTTCCAGGACACCGACCAGCCGTTCAGCGGAGCCGTGCCGTGGTTCATCACCTCGACGGAACCCTGGAACCCGCCGTTCCAGGAGCTGTCCACGTTGTACACGGCCATGCAGGCACCGTTGCCCGAGTCGGGCGGGGTGGACGGGTCGGTCGGAGGCGTGCCGGGGTCGGTGGGAGGCGTGCCGGGGCTCCCGCGCATGCCGGTCACCTCGCCGTGGCCGCCGTCGAAGGCGATGTCCGAGCAGGAGAAGAAGTTCTCCTGGCTGTCGGACCGGACCCACTGGATGAAGATCAGGGCGTCACCCGAGCGACCGGAGGGCAGCGTCAGGTTCCAGTAGTAGTGGCCGCCGTCGGTGCCCGGCGAGCCCTGCTGGGGCGGATTGCTGACCGTCTGGATCAGGTCCAGGTCGGCCCAGCGCACCTGGGACGAGGACGACCAGCCGGGCTTGGTCACATAGACGCGGAAGTCACCCGGGTGCGCCGCCCAGTTGCTGTACTGGAGCTGCATGGTGGAGCCCGAGGTCAGATGGGTCCGGGGCCAGTCGTTGCGGGCGGCGTTGTAGGCGGAGAAGTCGTAGGGCGAGCGGTCGCCCGCGCTGCACAGGGTGCCGTCCGGCACATAACCCGCGCCCCGGCCACCGGCGTTGGAGTCCAGCACGGCGAACCAGTTGTACAGGGGGGTGGCGCCGCTCTTGGCCAGGGCGGCACGACAGGCGGGGTTGGTCGGGTCGAGGCTACCGGTGGCGGTGCGGCCGTCCTGGTAACACAGATAGGTGCGCGAACCGGGCATCATCGCCACGCCGTGTGCCTCGGCGCGGCCCTGACCGAGGAGGGTCAGGCCCAGTGCCGCGAGCAGGGTGGCGAACGCCGCCGCCACCGACAGGAGTCTGCTGTGTCGAGCCACGTCGGTCCTTCCTTCTTACTGGGGGGTGTACGTCCTTACTGGGGTGTACGTCCTTACTGGGGGGTGCACGTCCGTTGCGCTGGGAGTGCGAGTGCTTCCGCCTCCACTCGCCCCGATCGCCCGGAGGCGCGCCGCCCGGACGTGGGCGGCGCGTCACCCGGGGATGTCAGGCGGTGGTGCAGGCGGTGCCGTTGAGGGTGAAGGAGCTCGGTGCGGCGAAGGTTCCGCCGTAGCTGCCCTGGAAGCCGAAGGTCTGACTGCCGCCCGGGGCTATCTGCGTGTTGTGGCTCAGGGCACTCGCGGTGACGGCACCCGACGACCCGGACAGCGTGGCGTTCCAGGCGCTGGTGACGCCCTGTCCGGAGGGCAGGGTGAAGGCGAGCTTCCAGGCGTCCACCGGTGCCGAACCGGTGTTGCGGATGGTGACATCGGCGGTGAACCCGCCCTGCCAGACGTTGGTGGCGTACGCCACCTGGCAGGCGGCCTGGCCACCGGAGCCACCGCCGGGGTTGCCGGACCCGCCGCCGCCCGTGCGGATCTCCGAGGAGAACGACGTCACGGCGAGCCCCGCCCCGTTCTGCCAGGGTTCGAAGCCCGCCTGGACGCTCGTCAGATACCAGTTGCTCGAAGCCAGTTGACGCGAGACAGCCTGCTGGACGAAGTCCATCACATCGAAGTTCCAGCTTCCGATCGCCGACGGGGCGACGAAGGACAGCACGTTGTTGGAACCGTTGCTGCCGGACCACACCTGCCAGGAACGGCCGGCGACCGTGGCCGTACCGGTCTGCGAGCCCACCGGCTGGATCGATCCGACCTTGTTGAACCAGACCATGATCTCGGTCCGGTTCACACCGTCCTTGCGGGCCGTCGGGTCCAGCCAGATGTCGTAGGCGGCGTCGTAGACCGCGTCACTGACATAGCTGTACGAAATGCTGGTCGGGGCACTGGAGATGGTGTCCAGCCGGGCCGGAAGCGCCGTCCCCGGGGAGCAATTGGTGTAGTGGCAGCCGTTGTAGACGGAGGGGTACGACTTCGGGGCACCGTTGGTGGGCACCGATCCGTCGGCCTGGCTGACCTTGAAGCCGGAGCTTGTGACCGTGATGCACTGGGCGGCACTGGTACCCCAGCGGTTGTTCTGGACGACATAGCGGCCCTGGATCGTGGTCGACCCGTAGGCATCGCAGATCTGTGTGTCGGCATGGGCCGACGGGGCGGCCGCCAGAAGGGCGGCGACCAGTGCGAAAACCGCGAGCAGCGAGCCCGGCAGGGCGCGCGCGGTGTCGAGCCGATGGGGCAACAGTCGCATGGGGGGCCTCTTCGGGAGAGCGACGTCGGAAAGAGGAGCGCTCCCTCCCGCGCGTTCATGGGAGCGCTCCCATCGGTTGGAACGGGACTATAGGAAGCGATTCATGTCCCTGACAAGGCTGCGGACAGGATCCGTGACCGGGCGCCCACCACCCCGAAGCGGGCGCACCACCCGAGCCCCGCCCCACGCAACGCGCGTCACACGGTCGTGAACTGGGCAGCTCATGTCGGGGCCCAGGGCTGCCCACCCGCCCCGAGGTTCAGATCCCGAGCCCGCTCAACTCGACCGCGCAACCGGTCCCGGGCCGCAGCCCCAGCCCATTTCCGGCCAACGGCCGGTTCACGACATCCGCTTCACGAACTCCCGTTCACGAACTGCCGAGGCCGTCGAGCAACGCCACCGTCTCCGCCCACAACTCGCGTTGCACACTCTCGTCACGGCCGGGCTCGGGGCACTCCAGGGGCCTGGCGTCGCGTACGGAGAAATAACCGCCGCTGTTGTGCGCGAACACCGGATCGGTCGCCAGCCGGACGATGATCCCCGCACCCTTGCGGGGGTCACCCACCCCGAGGGTGTTCAGTACGCGCTGCAGCACGGCGGAGCCCGGCAAGTCCCGTCCGAGGCCGGTGGCGTTGAAGCCCGGGTCGCAGCAGTTCACCGTGGTCTCCGCGGGATCAAGGCGCCGGGCCAGTTCCTGGGTCCACATGATGGTCATCAGCTTGGTCCGGCCGTACAGCGCCATCGACTCACGCCTCGTATAGGCGTCGGCGCGGTGCAGATCCGTCTTCGGCGAGATGGTCCCGGCCTGCCGGGCGGCCTCGGAGGCGACATTGACGATGCGCGCCGGGCCGGACGCCCGCAGAACCCCCGAAGGTCTCGGAGTCTCCAGCAGAGCCCTGGTCAGCACGAACGGACCGAGGTAGTTGACCGCGGTCATCTCCGCCAGCCCCTCGGTCGTGACGCGCTGGGAGAACGCATGCAGACCGGCGTTGTTGACCAGCACATCGAGACGCGGATATCGCGCGGCGATCTCCTCACCCGCCCGACGAGCCTGGGCCATCACCCCGAGGTCCGCGTGGAAGACATCGACCTCCGCCTCGCCGGCCACACTCCTCAGCTCACCGAGCAGCGCATCGGCCTTGGCCCGGGACCGCGCCACGACGCCGAGCCGGTACCCGCGGTGCGCCAGTTCGATGGCGGCGATCCGGCCCAGCCCCGAGGTGGCGCCGGTGATCACTGCGACAGGGCGACTCATCGGCCACATCCATTCGTGAGGTACCTCATGGTTATGTTGTGCGAGGATACCCGACGACATGAGCGAGCACGAAGCAGGGCGCACGGACCTCGACCCGGCCCAGGTGGGGCTGCGTTTCCTGTCCGTCGCCCACCAGGTACGCGAGACGGTCGACCAGCACATGGCCGGGGCCGGGTTGTCGCTGTCCCGCACCAAGATGCTCCGGGTGCTGGCCGAGCGCGGCGCCCTGCACCAGGCGGAGCTCGCCGAGGCGCTCGGCCAGGCCCCGCGCTCCATCACCCAGGCGCTGCAGGCCCTGGAACGACTTCACCTCGTCACCCGCACCACCGATCCCACGGACCAGCGCCGCAAGACCGTGTCGTTGACCGACGCCGGTCAGACGGCCCTGACAGCGGGAGAGCAGGCCGGGGAGCAGATACTCCAGCGACTCTTCGGCTCGCTGGACCCCCGTCGGCTGGCCGAACTGGAGACATTGCTCACCGCCGTCGACACGGCGGCCACCGGCACGGACTGAACCGCGGCCCGCCTGCCGCAGCACCACGGCAGACCGGCGCCCTAGAGCTGGGTCTGTCCGCCGTTGATCTCGTAGACCGAGCCGGTGATGAACGGCGCCTGGTCGGAGAGCAGGAAGTTGACGAGGGCGGCGACCTCGTCGGCCTGGCCCATCCGGTTCATCGCGGTCTTGGCCGCCAGGCTCGCGCGCACCTCGGTCGGCAGACCCGAGGCAGACACCGAGTCGATCGGCCCGGGGGCGACCGCATTGATGCGCACGCCTCGCTGCGCGTACTCGACCGCGGAGCTGCGCGTGAGGCCGACGACGCCGTGTTTGGACGCCGAGTAGGCCGCGCGCAGGGGGTGCGCCATCACGCCTGCGGTCGAGGCCATATTGACGATCGCGCCGCCGCCGTGCTCCACGAAGTAAGCCAGTTCGGCCTTCATGCAGTGGAAGACGCCGGTCAGGTTGACGTTGACGACGTCGAGCCAGTCCTGGTTGTCGATCTCGTGCACGGTGACCAGCCGCGGAGTGACGCCGGCGTTGTTGAACGCGATGTCGAGACCGCCGTAGGCGGCCACGGCCGTGTCCACCAGCCGCTGGGCGTCCTCGAAGTTCGTGACGTCCGCGGCCAGGGGTGTCGCCTGACCCCCGGCCGCGTTGATCTCCTCGGCCACCCGTTCGACACGGTCGAGGTAACGGTCGGCCACGACTAGCTTGGCACCCTCGCGGGCCAGTCGCTTGGCTCCGACCTCGCCGAGCCCGGAGCCTGCGCCGGTGACGATTCCTGTCTTGCCGTTGACGGACATGGTGTCCTCCTTGGTGCGGTGAAGTGATCAGTGGCTGGCGGCAACGACGGTGAAGACCGCGCCCGTGGGGTCGCTGAGAACCGCGATCGTGCCGTGCTCGATCCCGGTGGACGGCATCAGCACCGTGGCGCCGAGCCGGACGGCGGCCTCCACGGCCCGCTCGGCGTCGCCGACGGTGAAGTACACGTCCCAGTACGGCGGGATCTCGGCGGACATGGCCGGGGGCCGCGGCAGAAGCACCGAGACGGTACGGCCGCCGAGGCGCCAGTCCCTGCGGCCCAACGGGCCATAGGGCTTGCCGAGGTTCCAGCTGAAGACCTGCGCGTAGAACGCCGCGGATGCCTCGACGTCGTCGGTGATCAGCTCACCCCCGTGGAAGGCGCCGGGCTCGCCGACCACACCGGAGCCGTGGTGCCCGTCGGCCTCCCAGATACCGAACCGGGTTCCGGCATGGTCGGCGAGAACGGCAGAGCGTCCGGCGGAGCCCAGCGTGCGCAGTTCCGCCGACACGCTCCCGCCGGCCGCCACGACCTTCTCCAGCGCTTTGTCGGCGTCGGCCACGTTGACGTACACAGTCCATCCGCCTCGCTCGGCGCCGGGAACGGTGGTCACGACGGCGGACGGACGCCCGCGATCCACGGCGAGCTGCGACTGCGGCTGCCCTCCGAACGCGCCGTCGAAGCTCCAGCCGAAAAGCTCCCCGTAGAAGCGTGTACTGGTCTCGGCGTCGGGCGTGGTCAGCTCCACCCACGCCGGTGTGCCGTCCTCATGAACAGGAACAGCGATGTCCACCACTCTCTCCTCTCGTCCAGGGGCGCCGAACGAAGACCGCGGCACTCCCCACTCGTCAACCATAGACACATCTGTCACCGAGTGACAAGTAAGTCAACGAGAGACGGCTTCCGACTCCGAACAAGGGCACCCGACCCGCAACGCACCCGCACCCCGCACCCGCACCCCCAGAAACTGACACTCGATGACAAAACTGGCAGGCTATGATGACGAAATGGTGGATGCAGCTACCAAGCTGGAAGGCAGCGGAATGCGCGACGTCGCCCGACGGGCCGTCCGGGCCGAGATTGCCGCGACGGCGATGGAGCTCTTCTTGGCCGAGGGCTACGAGGAGACGACGGTCAAGCAGATCGGGGCCGCGGTCGGAATGGCCGGCAGGACCCTGTTCAGGTACTTCGACACCAAGGAAGACCTTGTCATCGGCGGGCTCATCGAACTCGGCGCCGATGTCGCCGCAGCGCTCGCGCGCCGGCCTGCTGATGAGGACCCGTGGAACGCGCTGCGGCACGCCCTGCAGGTGTGCGTCGAGTCCATGGAAGGTGACGAGCTCGGGCTGCGCCGGGCGACGATGCTCGCCAACACCCCCTCACTTCGCACCGCCATGCTCGACAAGCAACTGCGCTGGCAGCAGATGCTGGTCCCCCACATCGAGAACCGTCTGCCCGGCCCCGAGCAGCTTCGCGCACTTCAGTCGCGTGCGCTGGTCTCAGCGGCCTTGACCTGCCTCGACGTCGGAGCGACGGTGTGGACCGAGGTGGAGGGCAGCCAGCCTCTGACGCATCTGGTCGATGCCGCGTTTGCGGCCGTCCGCACCTGAGGCGCCGGAACAAAGTCGCAGGTCAGGATCCCCGTTGGATGCTTCCCGAGGAAGGCGGGGTCGGCGTGGCAGCAGTCAGTGCGCCGAGCACATAGGGCAGATCCTCGCTGCCCGCGCCGATCAGTACACGCGCACCGGGCACCGGTCCGTCCAGGGCCTCGCACTCGGCGATGACCACGGATTGCGGCTTCTCCGCCCCGCCCGTCCGCAGATACCGGCCGAGCCTCAGCCGCAGCGGGTCATCCCGGTGCGGTAGCCGCACCCGGGCCAGACACAGAGCCCCGGGGAAAGGCCGCACCCCGAAGGTGCCGGTCCCCGTCGCCGGTCCGGGTACGACGGCCAGTCCCCGCGGGCCGGTCCGCAGCCACCCCGTGGACAGCGTCTGCCATGGGCCCGGTCCCCACACGGTGCCCAGGAAGCGGCGCTCGTCCACCGACGCGACGGGCTCCATCCGCTCGAGTGCCGGCAGCCTGCGCCGCACCAGCCGGTACGCCCAACGGGCCATGCCCACCGCGCTCACCGCACCCACGACACCCGCGGTCCACGCCATCGTCCAGGGCGCATGCACGACGAACATCGCGCCGAGCGCCCCGCCCAGACCTGCCAGAGTGAAGGTCACCCCTGGCACCGTCGTCTGCCACGGCCAGTTCAACCGGGACACGCCCCCGCGCACGATCCGCCACAGCCCCGCCCACAGGCACGCCGCACCCAGCCCGGCGAGGACCGCCCCGCATGCGGCGGGCACCACGGACTCCCAGCCCGGGTGGTGCGCCGTGCGCAGCGTCCGCCGTTCACCGCCCGCCGACACCTCCAGCAGCCGTACCGAATCACGCCACCAGTACAGGGTTGCCTTGCCGTGCCCGTCGGCGGCTTCGACGAGCTTCTGGTCGTCATGGTCGATGTCCAGGCTGAGGGCCAGGGTGCGCCCGCCGGACCGGCGGAACTCGAACCGGTAGCGGGCCCCGGTCTTCTTGTTCAGCCTCAGCTGTACATCGCCCACCGCCACATGCTCCGCCCGCAGGCAGAACGGCTCCGGGTACCGGTCCCCGCACACCTTCAGACTGCCCGTGTCCCGCCCCCGGGCGTCGTGTATCTCCAGGCGTGAGAAGTCGAGATCGGCAGAGCGATCGTGCTCCGCGTTCCGCGCCAGCTGCCACGCCGCCCCCAGCAGCACGACGGCCAGCACCACCCGCACCGTCCCCCACACCACGTCATGCACCCGCCCGCGCACAGGCCACACCCCCCTGGCCCCGACGCCCCTCGCGCCGGTACGGCCGATCGGAAGTCTGCCACCAGCAGGTGTCGGGCAGATGATCAGCGCCCCCGATGAGCATGAGCGCCCGGAGGTCGGCCGTATCACGCGACAGGCACACCGACCTCGTCGAAGACACCGTTCTCGACCTGGAGTTGATCACAAGTGGATCACGTCCACAGGAGATTCTCATCTGTGGTCTGAATCAGATGTGAACCTTGGGTGTCCGCCTTCGGGCCGAACTCCGGAGACGGACAGCGAGGCCGATCGGGTCTCGTGCGGCCCGGCTTCCAGCCCAGCAAGACCGACACCGCGTCAGCCCCGACGATCGTCGACTTCTACGGCTGCCGGACCGCGGACCACGGTTCTGGCAGCGAGTCGACCAAGGCCAGTCCCACGGAAAGCTGACCGGACGCTGTCGGCAGCGGACCGATGCCAAGCATGGCACGCGTCCATATGTGGTGATTTGAGGTATGTCAGCGCCCGCACCGAGCAGGTGCGGGCTTTCCCCCGTCAGAGAGCACGCACCATGCCCATCGGCTTCCACTCGGCCGCATTCGGCTATCGCCGTCGCAGTCCGGTCATCGAGGACTTCACCTTCGCCTTCCCTCGCGGCCGGACCGTGTTCCTCGGCCCCAACGGCGCCGGCAAGTCGACGGTCCTGTCGCTGGCTGCTTCGGTGCTACGCCCGCAGTCCGGCACCGTGGTCCACGGCGGGCGGAGGACCGACCGGCGGGGCGACCTTGCCGAATTCCGTCGGCGCATCGCCTGGCTGCCCCAGCACATCGAGTCGGTTCCCCGACTGACCGCCCGCGAACAGGTCGCCTATGTCGGCTGGCTGAAAGGCATGAATCGCCGAGACGCCTGGGACGCCTCTCACGGCGCTCTCCAGCGGGTGGAACTCGCCGACTTCGCCGACCGGAAGGTCCACCGGATGTCCGGTGGACAGCAGCGCCGGGTCGGCGTCGCGCAGTCACTGGTGCACGAGGCCGAAGTCCTTCTGCTCGACGAGCCGACCGCCGGCATGGACCCGCGCCAGCGACGCGTCTTCCACGAGATCCTCGGCGGGCTCGACCAACATGTACTGCTCTCCACTCACGACGTCGCCGATCTGGAGGACACCTACGACCACGTGGTCGTACTCAACGGCGGGACTGTCCGCTTCGCGGGTGCGGTACGCGAGTTCCATGCCCTGGCCCCGCCCGGCACCGCGCCGGGTCGCCTCGCGGAAGCCGCCTACTACGTCACTGTCGAGGAAGAGGCGGCCGCATGCGCTTAGCAACAGCACTGCGGACCACCAGCGTCGTCTGGGTCGCTCCTCTGGTCTTCGGATGGGTGTGGCTGGTCAGCAGTCATGAGGCCGCGAACGAACCGGCCTACTGGGCCGGCAACACTGCTCTGGTCGGGCACACCCTTCCCTTTTACGCCCCCGCTTGCGCGGCCTGCGCAGCCTGGGAAGCCGGACGGCTGAGGAGGGCAGAGGTCCATCGGCTGGCGCCCGTGCGAGGCAGATACGCGATTGCGATCAGCGCGCTGTGGCCCGTGGTACTCCTCGGAGTGGCGGCGGTCGTGGTCTGTCTGGTGACCGTGCGCCTGGCGACCGGCGCGGCATTTGACTGGCCGCACCCGGGCGTGCTGGCCATGGCCGGATACCTCATCACCGTCCACACCGTCCTCGGCTACGGGCTCGGCATGCTGCTGCCGCGCGTTCTGGCCGCACCACTGCTTCTTGTCGTCGACTACCTGTGCCTCGTGATGCCCGTCACGATCGTCGACCCTATGTGGCTGCGGGAACTCACCGGATGGCTCGACGCCCCCTACGGGGACATCACCACCACCATGAACCCGGTGGCGCTCGTCGTACCGATGGTGCTGGCCACGGGCATCCTGGCCGCTGTCCTGATCAGTGCCGAGATCGCGCGGTGGCGTCGCCCCCGCGTGGTACGCGTCGGCGCCGCAGCCACCGCATTCCTGGTCTGCCTGAGCGTGTTCACGGTCTCAGCCGTGCTGCCCGTGCGTGACTGGAATGGAGACCCGCCGCCGCGCGCCCGCACGGACTCGCCCGTGTGCACGGACGGTTCCCCCAGGATCTGCGTCCCGGTAGAGGCGGCGGACAGCTTGGAGCCGCTGGCCGCTGCCGCGAAAGAGGTCGTGCCGCGCCTCGTCGACGCAGGCCTGGAGCCTCCGGAGGAACTCGCGTTCGTCTCCGAGGCAGCCGACATCGATACGCGGACATGGAGGCTGTTCCTCTATCGGGACATGGGCGACGTGGACATGAAGGCAAGCATCGCGGCGTCGGCGCTGCCACCGATCCCGCCGTGCCCCGAGACGTCCGACGTCCGAAGCGGCCATGCGGGCACGCTCGCGGCCTGGCTCATGGTCAAGGCAGGCATGGGCGTCGACGAGATCCAGAGCCAGTCCAGTCAGAAGTTGGCCACCGACCCCCAGATCATGCCCGTGGTGGACAGGGAGACGAAGCTGTCTCCTGAGAGGCAACTGTCGTGGTTCACACGCAACGTCACCTTGCTTCAGCAGTGCAGACCTGCTCCGGAAACCATGCCGACCTTCGTCAAGACGGGAGCGTGATCCGATGCGCATATGGCTGAGAACCCGACAGTTGCCGGTCCTCGCCGCCGCTCTCGCGGCTTATGCCGCGCTGACCGCGGCAGCCGGTGACACTCTGGTCGATCTTCCCTCCCTGGGCAGCGACGCCGCCCGCCCCCTGGTTCTCTTCGCCCCGCTTTTCGCCTGCATAGGGCTGGTGGTCTGCCTCAGCAGCAGACTCCCCGCCGCCGAGGCGTCGGGCAGTCGTCCCGTTTTCCGCTTCGACCAGGCACTGATCCTGGTCACCGTCCTGACCACGGTTGCCGTGGCGTATGCCGTGACGGTGTTCCTCGACGCCCAGACTGCGAACATCGCCGGCCGCAATACCGCGTTCCTGGTCGGGCTGATGCTCTGCGCCCGCCGGATAGCGGGTCATCAGGTGGCTGCCATCGCGCCCGTCGCATGGGTGATCACGATGATGCTCATCGGCAACTCGGGCGGCAACGGTCAGGCTCATCCGTGGACGGTCATCCTCATGCCCCCGGACCACATACCTGCCGCCATCACAACCGCCGCGATGCTGGCCCTCGGCACAGCCTCGGCCCCGGCCGCCCCGATATTCCGTGACGCAAGCTGAGTCGGCAACGCCCTCCGGGAAGGCTCACCGCCCGGCTCAACCTCTTCTGACCTGCCTCGTCAAGCCCTTTGGTGTGACGTCATGAGGAAACCGGCCGGTGGCATGTATCGATGTCCGGCTCATGCCACCGGTCCTGGACCGACTACGGAGGCAAACCCTCCTCGCCCCGGTCTTCGGGAGACCGCTCGTCGAGAAGCGTGGCGAAGGCCGAGGCGACGAGGGCGACGGCGCGGTCGTCGTCGTGGGCCAGTCGGTGAAGGACCTGCCGCGCGGTGGTCCCCGACAGCTCGACCAGCGCCTGGGTCAGACGTATCCGCGTCGCGGAGTCCGCGGTGGGCGCGGCGAGTTCACCGGTCAGTGCGGTCATGATCCGGTCCGCGCACCCGGGGTCCCGGGACAGCGTTCCCAGGACCTCCGCCGCTTCGACGTCGTTGGAACCTTCGACCACCATGCCGACGAGTGTCGGCACGGCCCCGGTCACGCCCCGCCTGCCCAACGCCAGAGCGGCAGGCCTGTGCACCCTTGTGTCCGGATCCCCGAGCGCATCCGCGAGCACCGCGGTCGCCCCCGGAGCCTCGGCCATCTCGGCGATCGCCAGCACCGCGCGTCGCCGGACCTCGGCGTCCTCCGCATGCACGCCGGCGGCCAGTGCCGCCACACCGTCGCCGCCCGACCGGGCGAGCGCCCAGCGCAGGGCGCCCGCGACATGCGGGTCGGATTCGGCCAGGACCGCCCCTGCCAGCAGTTCGGCGGGAACCGACATGACCTCCGGCCGGGTCAGCACGGCCTGCTGCCTGCGCGCGGCACTGGTCGAGCCGAGCCCCTGCATGAGTTCGACGATGCGCAGGACGTCCTGCCAGCCGGTGGGTGCTGAGGCATCGACGGCGCGGAGCCGCTCCAGCAGTTCCTGTTCCCGTTCCAGGCGGTCTTCCGTCCACCGGATGAGGTCGCTGACCAGGGCGGACGGCGTGAAGTCCGGGTCCTCCAGCGCGCGCCCGATCTGCTTGAGCGAGAGCCCGAGGGACCGCAGGCTCTCCACGTGGAAGATCCTGCGGACATCCTCGGCGCAGTACTCGCGGTAGCCGCCGACGGTGCGACCCGTCGGTCGCACCAGCCCCAGGGCGTCGTAGTGCCGGAGCATCCGGGGACTCACACCCGAGTGGCGGGCCACCTCACCGATCAGCATTCCGCGGTCTCCGCGGTGGCGGCTCGTTCCGGGCCGAGGGCCACGACCCGCTTCGCCTCGTCGACGGCCGCGTCAAAGCCGGTCTCCGGATTCCGCCGCAGCACCTCGGTGGCACCGGCGTGCGCGGCCACCGCCGGATCGGAGCTCGCCGCGGCCCTCGCCAGGGCAAGCTCGCTCACATCGCCGAGGTCGACGAGGGCCCGGCTCAGACTCAGCTGCGTGCTGCGGTCGCCGCGGCCGAGCTGCGTGACCAGCTCGTCGACCAGGCCCTTCTTCTCGTCCTCGGGCACAAGGACGACCGCGACGCGCCACGCGGTCCGCGCGACCTCGTCTTCGGCGTCACGCAGCAGATCACGCGTGATCCAGGCCCATGCACTCCTGTCGCCGATCTTGGAGAGCGTGTGCAACGCCTGGCTGCGGGCCCGAGCGCGCTCGGAGTCCAGTTCCCGACGCATCCGCGGCAGGGTGATCTCCGGCGGAAGACGGGTCAACGCCCAGGTCAGCATGTCCCGCACAAAGAAGTCGGGCTCGACCGCGCACCGCTCGACGAGCGCCTCCAGAAAGCCGACCTCGGGGTTCGAGCCGACCACCAAGGCCGCCTGAAGCCGAACCGAAGAGTCCACAGCGCTCAGGGCGTCGACCAGGCGGGCGTTCTGCGAGGTTCCGTCTGTCGTGTTGATCGAAACCACCTCCTGCCACCCAGGGGACACCTTGCCACCATGTCAAGGTCAAGCCCGTGACCGGCGCCCACGCACCCCGCCGCGCGAGGCCGCAGGTGAACCCGCAGGGCAGCGGCCCCGACTTCACCGGCTCCAGAATCGCCACGCGCTCCACATAGAAACGGGCTACGACAGCCAGCTCACTAGCGCGCCCGACGACTCCACATCACCACTCGCCGCGCCTGGGCTGTGGGTTGGGGCTGATGACCTCGCTACCCGTCCCCTCGAAGAGGCCATGATACGGATACAGGTTGAGCGTGTCCGAATGAGATGACAGCTACAAACGGTTAGAGCTAGAGCCAAGAGTGGTCAGGCAAGAAACAGTCGGCCGCAACTTTGTCGTACCAATCGCTCCGGACAAGCCACCTCCCAACGGCACGGGTGATCAGCTGGGATCGTCCCTTCTGCGCCCCCATTCGTCCTTGCCTCCAGGGCCTCAGCGTCCGGCCGCCCAGACATACGGGCGGCCGGACCGGTATCACACGCTGTCACACGCGGAGCGCCACGCAGTGTCGCAACAGCGGCTCCAGGCGCCATTGGGTGTCCTTGCGGTCTAATACCTGAAGCGCGTCAAGACAGTTGACGATCCACCGCGCCTCGTCCTCGTCCTCGTCCTCGATCTTGAGCGCCACAGCGGTCACCGCGCCCTCCAGATCGAACGCGCCGTCCTTGAACTCGTCATCGAGGGCCCGGTACCCACCGGCAAGTAGCGGGTCAGCGTACACGCCGGCCGCCTCGACGAAGGAGCGGGCCTCAGCCCGGTCCGTGCGGAGATCCGCCAGACGGCGCAAAACCTCATCGGGATCGCCCAGTTCGCCATGCAGGTGATGTGCTCGGTTGACCAGGAGCGGCCAACCGCCCGTCAACTCATGGAGTCGATCCAGACGGTCCTCCGTGTGGAACATGTTGACACGCTGAGCCCAGCCTCGCAGGCTGCGCCGGTCGTGGCGACGCAGCACCACAGGGGCGGCCGAGGTGGGTTCGGTTCCCATCAGCAATGTGCGCCACAATGCCAGCTGGTTGGTGTCCGTAACGAGAACGGCCGCGCGGGTGACCCCCGGGGTGCTGGGCAGCAGCGTCTCGGCCAGGTCGACGGCCTCTCGGCAGGTCTCAGGCCGCACCGGGTCACGATCGCCGCCCAGCGGCCCGGTGTCCCGCCAGCATTCCGCGAGAGAGTTCCGAGTCATGGCGTAGTGACCCCATGTGCGCAACCGCGCACTGGAGCAGAGGACACCGCGCACCGTGTCGAGGAGACCGAGCAGTCCCGCCCGTAGGTCATCGTCGTGCGTGCCGCCCATGAGCGAGGGGAAGGACACGGGAACAAAGGGGCTGAGCAGCTGCCCCCGTGCCGCCGTCAGAAGATGGTCGGCATACGCCGTCAGCTCGTCGCGCCCGGCCGCCTCCAGGGACGGGTAGTGAACGTCGACCACGACATGCCCGTCTTCATTGATCCAGCGCTGACGCGTACGTAGGCGGTGGAGCTGATGCGCGCGCATTGACTGACTGGCCACGTCGTGCAGATCGCCCGAGCCGCCCTCGCCCGACCGGAACGGCACGGCCTTCTGCCTGGGCGACACCCGCCGGGCTCCAGATGGGCCGGCGGGGTGGCGGAAACAGTTCACCTGAGCATTCTGCGAGGCGACCGAAAAGGTCCCCTCGACCTTGGCGGTCGCGAAGTCCCCGATTGTGACAGCGATCCCGCCCTCGCCGGGCTTGGCTCGCAGCCGCTCGACCTTTCGCCCGGACATGTCGATGCCGAGCTCCTCGACACCACGCATCGCGAGCGGCGGGGCGCGACCGGCCCGGGGTCCCGACCCCGGGCTCCGCGGTCCGCCCACGTCCCCTGCCAGCGTTGCCGGCAGATCCACGGCGGGGCCTTTACCCTGCGGGAGCATCTCCGCCGACGACTCGTCGTACGACGCGGCGACGGACTCCCCGAAGTAGCCCTCTTCATCGAGCAGGCGTCCACCGTACGGCGGTCACCGGCCGAAGCTCGACAGTTTCCGGCGCGGCGGCCGACACGGGAACCAAGCGAACTGATAGTACGTCAAGCACACTGGCTACCAATCATTCGCACGGGCGACGCACACCTGATCGGTTAACGGGGAGCACGGGGGATGGGTTACACAGTCCCGGGTTGGCTGGACGAGATACTCGACTTCATCGGGATCAACTTCCCGAACGTGGACGAGGACGACTACCGCGAAATGGCCGCGTCCATGCGGGAGTTCGCCGACAATTTCGAGGGCAAGAGCGGCGACGCCCACCAGGCGGTAGCCCGGATCCTGTCCTCCTCGCAGGGCTGGGCCGTCGATGCGATGCAGAAGCACTGGTCGCACGTGAAGGCTGGGCATCTCGACAAGATCCCGGAGCTGGCGCGGCTGTTCGCGGAGGCGTGCGATGTCGTCGCGGACGTCATCTACGGCATGAAGATCAAGGCCGAGATCGAACTCGGTGCGATGGCCGCCTCGGTGGGTATCTCCCTGGGCCTCGCCGCGTTCACCGGCGGCCTGTCGGCGCTGCTGGGCGCTGCCGAGATCACGGCGATGCGGCAGGCGGTGAAGCGGATCGTCGACGAGGCCGCCGACCGCATCGTGGACGAGCTGGTGGCCCGAGTGACCGAACCGGTCAACGCCAAGCTGGAGAAGATGGTCGAGGACGCAGTCCTGGACCTGGCCGATGGCGCGTTCTCGCTACCCCCCGAGCCGGACGCAGGTGGCGGTGGTGGCTCCGGCAAGCACGGCCACGGCGGCATGCAGCTGGCCTCGGCCGGAGGCGGGGCCATGATGCTCGCGTCCGCCGGTGGAGGCCCGGGCCGCGGGGTGGACCTGTTCATCGACCATGTCGAGTTCGAGGACGGCGCCGACAAGGTCTCCCGGCACGGCGGTGACTTGCACAGCGCCGTCACCGACCCGCTGGAGCGGGCCAAAGGCCACTTCGGCCGCACCAAGGGCAAGGACGCCTTCACCGCGCCCTTCGAGTCGGTGCTGGAAGGCGCCCTCAAGGGCTCGGAGAAGGCCGTCAAGAAAGTCGTCAAGCATATCGCCGAGAATGTCCCGGACCGTGTGAAGGCCACCTCCCGTCTACACAAGGGCAACGACATCGACGCCGGCCGCCGGGCCAACAGCGTCCACGTCAATTCCAGCAAGTCAGGCGAACGTTCAGGCGGCCACCACGGCACCCCCTCGTCCGGCCGCAAGCCCGACCCCGGCCTGAAGATCGACTCGTCGAAACTTTCCCGGCAGGCCCGTGAGCTGGACGCCAAGCAGCTGTGCGGCGACCCGATCGACATGTCCAGCGGCCAGATGGTGCTTGCCCAGAAGGATGTGGCGTTGCCGGGTGTCCTGCCCCTGAAACTGCACCGCGCCCATCTCTCCGGCTACGAAGCAGGCCGCTTCTTCGGCCCGTCCTGGGCCTCCACCCTCGACGAACGGATCCAGCAGGACGACGCTCTGGGCGGATACTGGTGGTACCGGGAGGACGGGTCCGCACTCGCCTATCCGCGTATGCCCGACCTGCCCGGCGACCGGGTGGGGCCCGCCGAGGGCGTCCGTCTCCCGCTGACCTATGTGAGCCGCGGCAGCGGTTACGTCCTGACGGTGGAGGATCCGCACTCAGGACTCACGCGCCAGTTCGAAGCCGGAAGGGCGCAGGGCGGACCGTGGTGGCTGGTCGGCGTCGAGGACCGCAACGGCAACCACGTCTCCGTCGAACGCGACGACAACGGTGTGCCGCTCACCGTCACCCACGGCGGTGGTTACCGCATACGCGTCGACCACGACGACCAGCAGCGCATCACCGCGCTGTGGGCCCTCACCGACGACGACCCGGTACGCCTGCGCACCTTCTGCTACGACGCCGAGACCGGGAACCTGGGCGAAGTCCGCAACGCGGTCGACGCACCCACGCGGTTCACCTACGACAGCGCCCACCGCGTGACGGGGTGGCGGGACTCCAACGACACCGAGTTCGCCTACGTCTACGACGCCGGGGGACGTGTGATCGAGACCCGTGGGACCGACGGCGTCCTCAACTCCCGCCTGACCTACGGCGAGCGCCAGGACGACGGCACCAGCACCGCCACGTACACCGATTCACTCGGCGATACGACGATCTACCGGGCCAACCGGCGTGGGCAGATCGTCGCGATCACCGATCCGCTCGGACACACCATCACCCAGACCTGGGACCACCACGACCAACTGCTCTCCCGCACTGACCCTCTGGGTCGTACCACCCGCTGGACGTGGGACGACGCAGGTGCCCTGGTCTCGGTCACGGCTCCCGATGGCACAAGCAGCCACGTGACCTACAACGCGTTGCACCTGCCGGTCCGCATCACCGATCCGCAGGGGGCGGCCTACGTCCAGGACTTCGACGCACGGGGCAACTGCACTGCCCTGACCGGACCGGACGGCTCGGTTCGCCTGTTCACCCATCATTCGACGGGCGCCGTCGCCGTGATCAGCGGGCCCGCGGGCGACACACTCCGTATCGACACCGACCCGGCGGGCCTGGCCACCGTCGTGGAAGACGCGCAGGGGAACCGCACCCGCTATCTGCGCGACGCCCTCGGACGCCCGGCGCGCATCACCGACCCGGTCGGGGCCACCACCACGCTCGTGTGGGACGCGGAGGGCCGACTGCGAGAACGTACCGCGGCCAACGGCGCCACCGAATCCTGGTCGTACGACGGAGAGGGCAACTGCACCGACCACACCGACGCTGTCGGGGGGCGTACGCGACTCGTCCACGGCCCCTTCGACCTGCTGGTCGCCCGCATCTCCCCGGACGGCGTGGAACACCGGTTCCGCTATGACACCGAACGCCGGCTGACCGAGGTGCTCAACCCCCAGGGAGCCGTGTGGAAGTACGTTTACGACGCCGCCGGACAACTGGTGAAGGAGACCGACTTCGACGGGCACGAGACGACATACCGCTACGACGCGACGGGCGACCTGACCGCGCGGACCAACGCGGCGGGGCAGACCGTCGAGTACCACTACGACGCGTCCGGACAACTGATCGAGAAGGTCGTCGACGACCGCAGGACCGTCTTCCGGAACGACGCGTGCGGGCGGCTCGTCTCAGCAGCCGGTCCCGACGGGACACTGGCCTACGCGTACGACGCGGTGGGTCGGGTCATTGCAGAGACCATCGACGGCCGGACACTGACCACGGACTGCGACGCCTCGGGGCGCCGGACACTACGCAGGACGCCCGGGGGCGTCGAGACAACGTACTCCTACGACACGGCCGGCCGCTACGCCGAGCTGTCGCTCTCTGGCCGCACCCTCTCCTTCGAGCACGACGCGGCGGGACGGGAAGTGCTGCGGCACCTCGGCGACCGATTCACCCTCGCCTTCACCTGGCATCCCGTCGGCAGCCTGAGCGGCCAGACACTCACCGTCCACGACACCGCGCAGCCGTCGATCCAGCGCAGCTACACCTACCGTCATGACGGACTCCTGACCGGCATCACCGACCGGGACGCTGGCCGGCGCTCGTTCCTCCTGGACCGGGCGGGACGGGTCAGCGCCGTAGAGGCCGGACGCTGGAGCGAGAGCTACGCCTACGACGAGACCGGAAACCAGACGCGGGCGACCTGGCCGGAGAAGCATCCCGGCAGTCAGGCGCGAGGAACGCGCAGCTACGCCGGAACGCGCCTGATCAGCGCCGGCAACGTGCGCTACGAGCACGACGCCGCCGGCCGGTGCGTGCTCCGGCAGGTCAAACATCTCTCCCGCAAGCCCGACACCTGGCGTTACACCTGGGACGCCGAGGACCGGCTCGTCTCCGTCGTCACCCCTGACGCCATCTGCTGGCGGTACCTGTACGACCCCCTCGGGCGGCGCATCGCGAAGCAGCGTCTGTCCGCAAACGGCGCTGTCACCGAGGAAACCCGGTTCGTCTGGGACGGCTCCACGCTGGTGGAGCAGACCACCGGGGTCAGCGGCGCGGCCGAACTGGTCACACTCACCTGGGACCACGACGGCCAGGCACCTGTCACGCAGACCGAGACCAAGTCCCTTGCGGACGCTCCGCAGGACATCATCGACCAGCGCTTCTTCGCCATCGTCACCGACCAGATCGGCACTCCCACCGAACTCGTCGACGAGGAGGGCAGGATCGCGTGGCGCACCCGCACGACTCTCTGGGGCTCAACTACCTGGAACCACGACGCCACCGCCTACACGCCGCTCAGGTTCCCGGGCCAGTACTACGACCCCGAGACGGGGCTGCACCACAACTACTTCCGTCACTACGATCCGGAGACCGCGCGCTACCTGACCTCGGACCCCCTTGGCCTGGACCCCGCGCCGAACTCCTTCGCCTACGTCGACAACCCGCACACGCTGTCCGACCCGCTGGGCCTCACTCCCTGCGACGAGAACGACGTCACGTGGGGCGGCCGGGTCCGCTACGGTGCGCCCGGTCCCGGAGGCCGCACCACGACCATGCGCGCGACGATCGAGTCCGACATGACCGGCGGCAAGACCGATCCCCGGGTCAATGTGCCCGGTTACCAGAAGTACAAGAAGCTCAACAAGACGCACTTGCTCGGCGCTCAGATCGGCGGCTCCAACCGGGACCCCCGCAACTTCGTCACCATGCACCGGTTCGCCAATTCGCCGGTCATGCGGAAGATCGAGGACCAGATCAGGGAAGCGGTCGACAAACATGGTGAGACGATCGAGTACACCGTCACGCCCGTCTACCGCACGAACAACCCCGCCGATGTCATTCCGCTGGGGCTCACCGTCGAGGCCCGGGGCAACAAGGGATTCACCTTCACTCCCTACGAGGGCGGCAGCAGTACCAACATCGTCACTATCCTGAACGTCCCCAAACGCATATGACGCCCCCAGGGAGACAAGCCCCTCATGCACCCCGCTGTAGCCAGGCTCATCGAGATCGTTCCGCCGGGCGGTCCCCGGAGGACCCGTGACTGGAACGCTGTCGAACGGGCGCTCGGCACGCCGTTGCCGGAGGACTACAAGGAACTGGTCGAGGTCTACGGAGGCGGCGTCTTCGACGAGACGGTATGGCTGTTCGACCCGGAGTGCCCTGACGAGGACTACAACCTCGTGGACCAGTCCGCGGAGCGGGAGAAGGTGCTCGCCCGGCTGTGGCAGACCGAGCCGAAGCCGGCGGAACTCGACCGGCCGGGTACGCGGGTCCTGTCCTGGGCCTACATCGAGGACAGCGGTGCGATGCTCTACTGGCTCGCCGGGCCGGGGCAGAGCCCGGACGAGTGGACCGTGCTGTTCAACGAGGGGCGCGGTCCCGAGTGGGAGCACCACGCCACTCAGTGCGCCTCCTTTCTCCTGGCCGTCCTGACGGGAGAGTCCGAGAGCTCGTACTTCCCCGACCTGCCCGCCGACAGCCATCAGTTCGACTCAAACGACGAGATCCTCGGCGAAGAGGACTGAGGGACCCTGGTTGCCGGGCCCGTGGCACCCCGTTTAAGGGAGGGTCCCTGCCTCCACTTCGGCGATCCGCCGGACATGGACAGGAAGCCGGAACCGTGGACCACGGTGGTAAGACCGTGCAGCACGAGGGCACCGGCGAGCGTGCGCAGCGGGTACAGCCCCTCGCTCGGCAGCGGAGCAGGAGACGACCACCGTCGGCGGCACCGCCAGGGCGACCGTCTGCCGCACGGTTGCGATCACCTGGTGGCGGGCGTTACCTGGCAGGTGGCTGGCACGGCGGGGCGTCGCCGAGCCGGAATGGGTCGCACCGTGTTCAGCGGGGGCCAGGTTCGGTACTCCGGGCGGACGCCGATCAAAGAGCGTGCTCGGTCCCTGCTGTCGTCAGGACGCTGCCACCCGGACCAGAGACGGCCGGTGGAAGAGAGGTTCGGATTGCCTGGATCTGCGGCTGGGAGCGATGATCGCGCCGCGACACGCGGGAACAGGAACCAAGGGCACGCGGTGTGCGATCAGCGCACCGCGGACGACCGGCAGGCGGACGTGCGCGGGAGCGCCGATGCGGGACTGGAATCCGCGCAGGCGAAGGCGCGGCGGGAACGTTACGGACCCAATGTCATCGAGGAGGAGGAACGCAGCGTCGTCCTGGAGCTGCTGTCGCACTTCTGGGGTCCGATTCCATGGATGATCGAGGCCGCTCTGGCGTTGACGGCGGCGACCGGCCGGTGGGCGGACTTCGCGATCATTCTGGCGTTGCTGCTCCTCAACGGGGTCGTGGGGTTCTGGGAGGAGCACCAGGCGCAGAACGCGATCGCCGCGCTCAAGGAGCGGTTGGCCAAGGTGGCGCAGGTCAAGCGGGACGGGGCGTGGACGACGGTGGCGGCCTCCGAGCTGGTTCCCGGGGATCTGGTGCGGGTCGGCCGTGGGGATGTGGTGCCCGCGGACGGGACGGTGGTGGAGGGCGAGGGTGAGGCGGACGAGTCGGCGCTGACCGGGGAATCGCTGCCGGTGACCAAGGGTCCCGGCGACGACGTGTACTCGGGGTCGGCGGTGTCGCGGGGCGGGCCGGTGGTGCGTGTGCTGGCCACGGGCGCGGACACGGAGTTCGGTCGCACCGCCCGGCTGGCGGGACGGGCGGCACCGGTGAGTCACTTCCAGCGCGCGGTCATCCGCATCGGAAGGTATCTGAGTCTTCTCGCACTCGGACTGGTGGCCGTGATCATCGCGGTGTCGCTGCTGCGCGGGAGCGGCGTGAGTCGCACGCTGGAGTTCGCGCTGGTGGTGGTCATCGCCTCCGTTCCGGTGGCGCTGCCTGCTGTGCTGTCGGTGACGATGGCCGTCGGAGCCCGGTACCTGGCCAAACGGGAGGCGGTGGTCAGCCATCTGCCGGCGGTGGAGGAGATGGCCGGCGTCGATGTGCTGTGCGCCGACAAGACCGGCACGATCACCCGCAACGAGCTGGCGGTCGCCGACGTCGTCGTACTCGAGCAGGGGATGGACGAGGCGCGGGTGCTCCGGCAGGCGGCCCTCACCGCGGACCGGGGTGGCGGTGACCCCGTCGACGAGGCGATCCTCCAGGCGTGCGACACCGACCGGCCGGCGGGCTGGGAGGTCACCGGCTTCACACCGTTCGACTCCGCCCGCAAGTTCGCCCGGGCCGAGGTGCGGGGCCCGGGACCGGAACGAGCCGTGGCGAAGGGAGCGGTGCAGGCGATCCTCGGCCTCGCACAGGCCGACGGCTCGGTCGCACAGCGCGTGCAGGAGGTGACGCGTTCCTTCGCGAGCCGGGGTTTCCGCGCCATGGCCGTTGCCTGTGCCGACGGCGGCGGATGGCGCGTGACCGGGATGCTGGGGCTGCAGGATCCGCCGCGCGAGGATTCCCGCGCGACGCTGCAGGAAGCCGGACGGCTGGGCGTGCAGGTCAGGATGGTGACCGGTGACCGGGTGGAGATCGCCCGGGAGATCTGCGGACGGGTGGGCCTGGGCACCGATGTGCTGGACGCCGGGCGGATGGAACAGCTCGAGGGGGCGGATCTCGCGCACGCCGTGGAGCAGGCCGACGGATTCGCCCAGGTGGTGCCCGAGGACAAGTACCGCATCGTGAAAGCCCTGCAGGAACACGGCCATATCGTCGGCATGACCGGGGACGGCGTGAACGACGCCCCCGCCCTGCACCGCGCGGACGCCGGAATCGCGGTCAGCGGCGCCACCGACGCGGCCCGCGCGGCCTCCGACATCGTCTTCCTGGCCCCCGGCCTGTCGACGATCGTCGAAGCCGTCCACCGTTCCCGTGAAGTGTTCCGGCGGATGAAGAACTACGCGATCTACCGGATCACCGAGACGATCCGCGTCGTACTCTTCGTCACCGCCACGATCGTGGTGTTCGCGTTCTTCCCGGTCACACCCATCCAAGTGGTGCTGCTGGCCATCCTCAACGACGCGGCCATCCTGTCCATCGCCTACGACCGGGTACGGCCCTCCGCGAAGCCGGAACGCTGGGACCTGACCGAGGTGACCGCGATCGCCGCCGTACTGGGCCTGGCCGGTCTGGTCTCGACGTTCGCTCTGGTGTGGATGACGCACCTGCCACTCGGTCTCGCGGACGTCCAGGTGCGGACCCTGATCTACCTCAAGCTGTCCGTCAGCGGGCACCTGACCGTTTTCCTGGCCCGCACCAGCGGCCCGTTCTGGTCCTACCGTCCGTCCTGGATCCTGCTCACGGCCGTGATCGGCACCCAGATCCTCGCCACCGCGATCGCCCTCACCGGCTTTCTGATGCAGCCCATCGGCTGGAGCCTGGTCGGGCTCGCCTGGGGCTGGGCCTTCGCGGAGTTCCTGCTCCTCGACCCGCTCAAGCTGCTCGCCTACCGCGTTCTGGAACGGCACGGCAGGGCGGCCGGAACCGTCAGCGCCTGACCATTCCGCCCACCTCCCCGTCCGCCGAGGTCAGCGGGATCGGCGTGAACATGGGTGGCTCCTGGTCCGGTGTCAGCGCGGTCGGGCCGTACAGCCAGTCGACGAACGAGTAGTCGTGGGTGTCGCGGGCGCGCAGCAGTGCGTTGCGCTGCTCGCGGTGGGCGCCGTCGAGGTGCCACAGCTCGCCCCAGGTGCGGGAGGTGCTCAGCACGCGGCGGCAGTGCTCCGGGCGGACCGCCTGGTAGGCGGCGAGGGCGGCGTCCCAGTCGACCGTGCCGTCGGCGGCCCGGTTGCGGGCGACGTGCTCGCCCAGCACCCAGCCGTCCTCGATCGCCATGATCGCGCCCTGGGCGATGTACTGCAGCGGCGGGTGCGCGGAGTCGCCGAGCAGTGCGATCCGGCCGTGGACCCAGTTCATGATCGGGTCGCGGTCGAACATCCGCCACCACTTGTCCCGCCACATGAACGGCAGGCCGTCCCGGACGAAGTCGCAGGTCTCGGCGAAGGCGGCGTCCAGCTCGTCGGGCGTGCCCCAGTCCTCCTGCCCGGCCAGCGCCTTGGGCGACTCGAAGACGGCGACCTGGTTGAGCAGCTCGCCGCCGCGCAGGCCGTAGTGCACGAAGTGGCAGGAGGGACCGACGTACACCACGACCTCGGCAAGGTCGACGGACCGCACCCGCGGCAGTTCGGCGGGCACGGTGCCGCGGTAGGCGACGTACGCCGAGGAGACGGGCTGGTCGTCGACGAGCAGCTTGCGGGCGAGGGAGTGCAGCCCGTCGGCCGCGATCACCACACCGGCCTCGTGGGTCTCGCCGGAGGCGAGGGTCACGCGGGCGCCGTCGTCGGTGTTCTCGTACGAGGTCACCTGGGCGTCGGTGATCAGCTCGACGCCGGCGCGTTCGCACGCGCGCAGCAGCAGACCGTGCAGGTCGCTGCGGTGGATGACCAGGTACGGGTAGCCGTAGCGCTGCTCCAGATGACGCAGGTCGAGCCGGGTCAGCTCGGTGCCGTCGACGGCGTCGCGCATCACCATGGAGTCCGGGACGACGCCGAGGCTCTTGGCCTCCTCGAGCAGGCCGTAGTCGTCGAGGATGCGGGTGCAGTTGGGTGCGAGCTGGATGCCGGCGCCGACCTCGCCGAAGGCCGGGGCGCGTTCCAGCAGGCGGACGCTCTGGCCCCGGCGGGTCAGCGACAACGCGACGCCGAGGCCGCCGAGGCCCCCGCCGACGACGATCACATCAGGTTGGGACATGACTCGACTCCTCAGAGCCACGGGCCGAGCTCGGGGGCGTCGGCGAGCGAGTGCGGGCGACCGGTCAGCCAGGCCGCGACCTCCGGCAATGGCCCGTAGGGCAGGTCGGCCGGTCCGCGCTTGTCGCGGATCTCGTCGACCAGTGCGGTCAGGAAGCCGTCCGGCAGGTCGGCGAAGGCGGTGCCGACGGCGAAGTCGACGGCGTGGACGCACACCTCGCGGGCGCGCATCCACAACAGCTCGGTGGCGGGGACCGTACGGCCCTGGGCGGTGACGACCTGGTGCTGCCACTGCTCGTCGGTGAGTCCGTCGAGTCCCTCGGCGAGCCGGTGCGCGGAGGCGGTCAGCCAGGACCGCAGCTCCTCGGCCGACAGGGCCGGGCCCCTGGCGATGCCGGCGGCGCGCTCCTCGGCGGAGGCGTACATCGGCGTCTCCTCGCCGGTGGCCGCCCAGTGCACCAGGTGGCACAGGGCGTCGGCGTTCGCGGCGACATGTGCGGCGAGATGCTTGCGGGTCCATCCGGGAAGCGCGCTGTCGGCCGAGAAGCCGGCCTCGTCGAGGTCCGCGACGGCGGCGAGCACCAACTCGGTGCCCGTGCCGGCCCAGGCGCGCGCGTCGGCGAGGGTCCGTACGGCGTCCGTCATGCCCCGACCACCCTGTTGGTGCAGGCGCCCAGACCCGAGATCTCGGTGACCACGGTGTCGCCGGGGAGCAGGAAGACCTTCGGGTCGCGGGCGTTGCCCACACCGGCCGGGGTGCCGGTGGCGATGATGTCGCCGGGGCGCAGGGTGATGACGGTGGAGATGTACCGCACCAGGAACACCGGGTCGAACAGCAGCGTGCCGGTGTCGTCCTGCTGCATGACCTGCCCGTCGACGACCGTCTTCACCTCGAGCGAGGGGCGGACGCCGCCGACCTCGTCGGGGGTGACGACATAGGGGCCGACCGGGGTGGAGGCCTCCCAGATCTTGCCCTGGGTCCACTCGACGGTGCGGAACTGCCAGTCGCGCACCGAGATGTCGTTCATGACGGTGAAGCCGGCGATGGCGTCGGCGGCCTGCTGCTCGTCGGCGCGGCGCACCGCCGTGCCGATCACGACCGCCAGCTCGACCTCCCAGTCGAGCGCGTCGGTCTCGGCCGGCTTGACGATGTCGTCGCCGGCGCCGAGCAGGGTGTCGGCGAACTTGGGGAAGAGGGTCGGATAGTTCGGCAGTTCCCGGCCCATCTCCTTGATGTGGTCGGTGTAGTTGTGCCCGACACAGATGATCTTGGAGGGGTGGGGCACGACCGGCGCGAAGTCGGCGCCCTCGACCGGGTAGGTGGTGCCGGACGCGGCGGCGGCCGTGGCCCGCCAGTCGGCCTCGGCGAACAGTTCACCCAGGTCGGCGTACCCGAGGTCGACCAGAAGGTCGCCGTCGAGACGGACCGCCCTGGTGCCGTCGGGGGTGCGGATGGTGGCGAGCTTCATCGTCAGGCGTCCTTCTGGCTGCGGTCGGTGCGGTGGAGGTCGAGCGCCTCGAAGACGGGCGCGTCGGAGAAGCGGAACAGGTCGAGGGCTCCCGCGTCCGAGTCGGTCGTGCCGGCCTCGGACCTGGCGGCGAACGGCTCCCAGGACGGGACGACGAAGAGGTCGCCGCGGGTCACCGTCCAGGACGTGTCGCCGACGGTCACCACACCGGAGCCGTCGAAGACCTGGTAGACCGACGAACCGGTCTCGCGCACCGGCGCGGTCTCGGCGCCGCGGGCGATGCGGTGGAACTCGGCGCGGACGGTCGGCAGGACGTCGGAACCGTCGTGCGGGTTGGAGTAGCGCACCGCGGCGTGGCCCGGCTCCAGGGTGCCGCCGAAGCCCTCCTTCTCCAGCAGGAGTTGGTCGCGGAGAGCGGCGTCGGTGTACTCCCACTTGTACGACAGCAACGGGCTGCCCGGCGTGTGCGGGGCGGCCGAGAGCGGGCGCAGGCCGGGGTGGCCCCACAGGCGCTCGGAGCGCGACCGCTCCGGAGTGATCCGCTCGGCGTCGCTGATCTCGTCGCGGCCGAACTCGAAGAACTGCGCCTCGGTGACGTACTGGAAGGGGATGTCAAGACCGTCGATCCACGCCATCGGCTCGGAGGTCGCGTTGTGGTGGGCGTGCCAGTTCCAGCCCGCCTGCGGGAGGAAGTCACCGCGGTTCATCGGCACCGGGTCGCCGCCGACGACCGTCCACACGCCCGAGCCCTCGACGACGAAGCGGAAGGCGTGCTGGGTGTGCCGGTGCTCCGGGGCGTCCTCACCGGGCATCAGATACTGGATGGCCGCCCACAGCGTCGGGGTGGCGAAGGGCCGGCCGGCGAGGGAGGGGTTGGCCAGCGCGATGGCCCGGCGCTCGCCTCCGCGGCCGACGGGAACCAGGTCGCCGGCCCGGTCCGCCAGCCGCCGCAGCCGCTCCCAGCGCCACAGGTGCGGCACGGCGCGCGAGCGCGGGTGGGCCGGCATCAGGTCGCCGATCTCGGTCCACAGCGGGACGAGCAGTTCCTGTTCGAAGCCCCGGTACAGCTCTTCGAGCGCCGGGGTGACCTCGGGCTGCCCCTCCGCGGCGACGGCCTGGAGCCGGACCGGGGAACCCGTGGCGGTGTCTTGGGCGATGGAGGTCTCAGTCACGGCATCAGCGTGCGCGGCGTCTGGTGCGAGAACATGGATATTCTGGAGAGCAGAATCAGGGGACATGCCATGGACAAGCCGCTGAAGACACCGCCGCCCTATCCGATCGCCAGCGTGGACCATGCGCTGCGGGCGGCGACCATCCTGCAGATGGAGGGCGGCGCCACCGTCTCGCAGATCGCCGAGCGCCTGGGCGTCGCCCGGTCCACCGCCCACCGGATCCTGGCGATGCTGGTCTACCGGGACTTCGCCGTGCAGGACGAGGACCGCCTCTACCGCGCGGGACCGGTACTGGAACTCGCCGCGCACTCCCAGTCACTGGTCTCGCGGCTGCGCACGGCTGCCCTGCCCCATCTGCACCGGGTCGTCGACCTGCTCGACGAGACCGCGAACCTCACGGTGCGCACCGGGGACACGGCCCGGTTCATCGCCAGTGTCGAGTGCCGGCAGGCCCTGCGGGTGGGCTCGCGGGAGGGCATGGTGTTCCCGGCGCACCGCACCACGGGGGGACTGCTCCTGCTCGCCGGCCTCTCCGACGAGGAACTGGACGAGGTGTACGCCGCCGAGCGCTACCGTGACCGCCCGGCCGACCGACCGGACCTCGCCCGCCTGCGCGCGGAGCTGAAAAAGCTGCGGCGCAACGGGTTCGCCGTCAACAAGGAACGCTCCGAGCGGGGTCTGATCGCCGTCGGCGTACCGGTGCGCGACCGGGACGGCACCGCGCTGGCCGGCCTCTCCGTCTCGATGCCCGGCGTGCGCTACGACCCGCACCGCCTCCAGTCCCTGGTCACGGCCCTGAGCGCCGCGGCACGCGCCCTGGAGGACGATCTGGCCGAGCAGCACTGATCCGCCGTCTCCTCGGGTGACGGGCCGGCACCCGCGAGACGTTCGGCCCGCCGTCAGGGGCGCAGGCCCGCGGCCATGGACTCGCCGAGGGCTGCGACCGCGTCGGTGAGCAGGTCCATCGCCTCGGCCATCGAGCGGGAGGGGTCGGCCTGCCAGGCGACGAAGGCCCCGTCGAAGCCCGCGATGGCGAAGTAGTCCAGCCGGTCGGCCACGGTCTGTGCGATCTCCGGGCCGTACTCGGCGAACGAGTCGGCGATCATATGGTTCATATGCGCGCGGCCGTCCCGCCGCACCCGTTCGATGATCCGCTCGACCTCCGCGGCCTCCGCCGCCTCGGCGTTCATCACCAGGATCAGGTGCAGCCGCAGGAAGTCCGGGTTGGCCAGGAAGACCTCCCCGGTGCGCCGGAGGTACCAGCCCAGCCGCTCCCGTGCGCTCCCCTCGCGCGGGGGATGCTGCTGCGCCCGGGCCATGTGCTGGAAGAACGCATAGGCACCGTGCTCCATCACCGCGGAGAGCAGTCCGCCCTTGGAGCGGAAGTGGTGGTAGACCGCGCTCTTGGGCAGCCCCGACTCCCGGCTGAGCTCCGACAGCGTGGTGGCCGCGTATCCGCGTTCGGCCATCAGGCGTGACGCGACCTCGAGGATCTCCTCCCGGGAGCGCCGCCCCCTGCGGTTGCCGGTGTTGTCGCGCCTGGGTTCCACGCGCTGAAGCATACCCGCGCGCATTCGCCCGGAGCCTAAGCCCCGTGAGCCGATATGGGCGCTGATTCTGCTGTGCGGAATCCGTGATGCACCCTCTTGACCGGCTTTTTCGGCCGTGTGACAGTCCCCGCTATTGGACTGAACGACCGGTCCAAAACTTTGGGACGACCGGCAAGGAGGCCGCCATGCCCCAGAACTTCGACGCGGACGTCGCCGTCATCGGCTACGGCCCCACGGGCGTCGTCGGTGCTCTGACCCTCGCTCAGCAGGGCGCGCGAGTGATCGCCTTCGAGCGGGACAAGGAGATCTATCCGCGGGCGCGGGCGGTCACGGTCAACGACTGGACCATGCGGATCTTCCAGAGCCTGGGCATCGGCGAGCGCATCGAGAAGGTGATCGACCCGCAGCGTGCGCTGCGCTGGGTGACGTACGACGGGCACGAGGTGATGCGCATCGAGCATCCGCCGTCGGCGCTCGGGGCGAGGGCGCGCTTCTACAACATCTACCAACCGGTCATGGAGTCCGAGCTGCGGTCCTGCGCGCAGGACCGGCAGGACCTGATCTCGGTGCGCTACGGCGCCGAGGTGACCGAGATCGAGCAGGACGGCTCCGGGGTCACGGTCACCACCACCGACACGGCCACCGGGGAGGTCCGCCGGTACCGGACCCGGTACGCGATCGCCGCGGACGGCGGCAGCAGCAGGACCCGGCAGCGGCTGGGCATCCAGCTGCTCGGCGACACCAACGAGGTCTCCTGGGTGGTCATCGACTGCCGGGTCAAGCGCTGGTGGCCCGACCGCGACTTCCTCACCTTCTGGACGGACCAGGAGCGGCCGGTCGTCGACATCGCGCTGTCGGCAGGCAACCACCGCTGGGAGATCCCGCTCAAGCCGCACGAGACCGAGGCCGACTTCCCCACCGCCACCGAGGTGTGGCCCCTGCTCAAGGCGCTGGGCGTGAGCGAGGACGACGTCGAGATCCACCAGCACGCCTTCTACCGGCACCATGTACGGATGGCGCGGACCTGGCGCTCCGGCCGGGTCTTCCTGGCCGGCGATGCCGCCCATCTGATGCCGCCGTGGGCGGGCGCCGGAATGCAGACCGGGATGCGGGACGCCCACAACCTGGGCTGGAAGCTCGGCCGGGTGCTGGCCGGAAAGCTGCCCGAGTCCTGGCTCGACACCTATGAGGCCGAGCGCCGTCCGAACGCGGCCTTCTACACCGGGCTCGCGGTGCAGCTCGGCCGGGTGATCAAGCAGGAGATCTCCGACGAGGAGCGGGCCGCCCTGTCCGCGCCACCGCCCGACGGACTCGTCACCCCCTTCGAGCCGCCGCTGATCGCGTCGCCGGTGCTGGAGGCCGGCTGGCTGCGCGGCCCGCTCGGCGACGCCAGCATCGTCGGCCGGATGGTGCCGCAGCCGGTGGTCGGCGACACCGTCGGCCGGATGGCGCCGCTGGACGAACTGCTCGGCGACACCTTCGTACTCCTGGGCGACGACATCGATCCCTCGACCCTGCTGACCGAGGAGGAACGCCGGCAGTGGGACGCGCTCGGCGCCCGCTATCGCGCGGTCCGCCCGCAGAACGCCTACACCCAGGGGCCCGACGAACTCGTCGACCTGGACGGTGTGCTCGGCTCCTGGCTGCGCCGGTACGGGGTGCGCGCGGTGGCCCTGCGCCCCGACCGCTTCGTGGCCGCCGCCGACACCAGCGGGCTCGCCGTCCCCGCCTGACCGCCCGTCCACCCACCTTTCGAGGAGAGATCTGCCATGAGCGGAGTCAAGGAACTCGCGTACGTCGTCTACGAGGTCGGCGATCTCGCCGACTGGGAGCACTTCGCTGTCGAGCTGCTCGGCATGCAGCTCGGTGAGCGCGGCGAGGACCGGTTCACCCTGCGCCTGGACGAGAAGGCGCACCGCTGGATCGTCACCCGGGGGCCGGCCGACGACCTGGTCGTCAGTGGGTACGAGGTCGAGAGCGACGCCGAACTCGACGCGCTGGTCGAGCGGTTGCGGGCCGCGGGCCTCCAGGTCGACGAGGGGGACGCGGCGCTCGCCGCGGACCGCCGGGTGGAGCGGATCTTCGCCACCACCGACCCCATGGGCAACCGCGTCGAACTGGTCACCGGCCTGGCCGACGCCCGCACCCCGTTCGCCTCCGGCACGCTGCTCGGCGAGTTCGTCACCGGAGCCGGCGGCGCCGGGCACCAGGTGCTGATGGCCCACGGGGTGAGCCGTGAGGAGTACCTCGGCTTCTACCGCGACCTGCTGGGCTTCAGGATCAGCGACATCATCGTCGAGGAGCTGGCCCCCGGCATCGTCGCGGACCTGATCTTCCTGCACTGCAACGGCCGCCACCACACCGTCGCGTTCGGCGACATGCCCTCCCCCAAGCGCACCCACCACTTCATGGTCGAGGTCACCGACATCCGGGACGTGGGCCTGGCCTACGACCGCTGTATGGACGCCGAGCAGCCGTTCGAGATGACGCTGGGGATGCACCCCAACGACCACATGTTCAGCTTCTACGTCTTCACCCCCTCCGGCTTCTCCGTCGAATACGGCTGGGGCGGACTCATCATCGACGACGCCACCTGGCAGGTGCGCACCCTCGACCGGCTGCACAGCTGGGGCCACCGCCCGCCGGGGGTGGTGGCCGAGCTGCTGGCCGCGGCACCGTCCCCGCCGGAAACCGAGGGAAACGAAGGAACCGAAGGAACCGAAGGAGGCGAGGGCTGATGGCACTCGACAAGGAACAGAGCGCGCGCACGGTCAAGACACGCGACTGGTCGCTGCGCTACTACGAGGCGGGCTCCGGCCATCCGCTGGTGATGCTGCACGGCAGCGGCCCGGGGGCGACCGGCTGGAGCAACTTCCGCGGCAACATCGAGGCGCTCGCCGAGCACTTCCATGTGTACGCCGTCGACATGCCCGGCTGGGGCGAGTCGGACCCGGCCACGGTCGACCGACTCGACCACGTCGACGCCGCGATCCAGTTCCTCGACGCACTGGGCATCTCCCGGGCCGCGTTCGTGGGGAACTCGATGGGCGGCCAGACCTCGCTGCGGCTGGCCACCGAACACCCCGGGCGGATCAGCCACCTGGTGACCATGGGACCGCCGGTGGGGCGGATGCCCAGCCTGTTCGGGGCCGGTGACGGGCCCTCCGAGGGGCTGAAGGTCCTCATCGAGGCCTACCAGGACCCCAGCGCGGAGAACATGCGCCGACTGGTCGAGATCATGTGCTACGACAAGGCGCGCTTCGCCACTCCGGAGCTGTGCGAGGCCCGTTCTCAGGCGGCCCTCGCCCGGCCCGAGCACCTGGCCAACTATGTGGCGGGTCTGCCGCACGGGGCGCCGCTGCCGCGCTGGGTGGACCCGGCCCGGCTGCCCGACATCGCGGTGCCCACCCTGCTCATCCATGGCCGCGACGACCGGGTGGTCTCCTTCGAGAGCTCCTTGTTCCTGCTGGCGAACATCCCCGACTCCCGGCTGGTCGTGCTCAACCGCTGCGGGCACTGGGCGATGATCGAGCACGCCGAGGAGTTCAACCGGCTGGTCATCGACTTCGTCCGGGGGAATTCCGGCGATGACTGACACCAGGCAGGTACCGGGGGGTGTCGCGGAGGCGGCCGCCCGGCTGCTGGAGGCCGCCGCCACCCGCGTTCCGTGCGCGCCGGTACGAGATCTGATCGGCACCGCCGACATCGGTGCCGCGTACGCCGTGCAGCAGCGGATCACGGCGGCGTGCTCGGCCCGCGGCGCACGCGTCGTGGGCCACAAGATCGGGCTGACCTCGCCCGCCGTGCAGCGCCAACTCGGCGTGGACCAGCCCGACTTCGGGGTGCTCCTTGACGACATGGGATACGCGGACGGCGACACCGTGCCGTATGCGTCCGTGCTCCAGCCCCGGGTCGAGGCCGAGATCGCGTTCGTGCTGGGCGCGGACCTCGCCGAAGGTCCGCTGGACATGGCCCGGGTGCGAGCCGCGGTCGATCACGCCGTCGCCGCCCTGGAGATCTGCGGCAGCCGTATCGCGGGCTGGGACATCACCCTGTCCGACACGGTCGCCGACAACGCCTCCGCGGGCGCCTTCGTGCTCGGCCGGGAGCGCCGCGGCCTCGCCGAGTTCGAACCGCGGACGGCCGTGATGGAGATGTCCGTCGACGGCCGGACCGTGTCCGAGGGCACCGGTGCGGACTGTCTGGGCGACCCGCTCGCCGCGCTGCTCTGGCTGGCCCGCACCGCACGTGACCTGGGCGATCCGCTGCGCGCCGGCCATGTGGTGCTCTCCGGCGCGCTCGGCCCGATGAGCCCGCTCACCCCGGGCACACAGATCACCGCGACGATCGGCGGGCTGGGCACGGTCACCGCCGCCATCGGGGAAGGAACGATATGACAACGCGTGCAGACGGTGCGCCACGCACCAAGGTCGCGATCATCGGCTCGGGCAACATCGGTACCGATCTCATGATCAAGGTGCTGCGCACCGCCCGGCACCTGGAGATGGGCGCCCTGGTCGGCATCGATCCGGCGTCCGACGGTCTGGCGCGCGCCAGGCGTCTGGGCGTGGCCACCACGCACGAGGGCGTGGACGGGCTGATCGCCCTGCCCGGCTTCGACGAGATCGGCATCGTCTTCGACGCCACCTCGGCGGGGGCCCACCGGGCCAACGCGGCGAAGCTGACACCGCTGGGCAAGCGGCTGATCGATCTGACCCCGGCGGCGATCGGCCCGTACGTCGTCCCGGCGGTCAACATGGAGGAGCACCTGGACGCTCCCAACGTGAACATGGTCACCTGCGGCGGCCAGGCCACCATCCCGGTGGTCGCCGCGATCTCCCGGGTGGTCCCGGTCCGCTACGCGGAGATCGTCGCCTCGATCGCCTCCAGGTCGGCCGGTCCCGGCACCCGCGCCAATATCGACGAGTTCACCGAGACCACGTCCCGGGCGCTCGTCGAGGTGGGCGGCGCGGACCGCGGCAAGGCGATCATCATCCTCAACCCGGCCGAGCCTCCGCTGATCATGCGGGACACCGTGCTTTGCCTGGTGAACGCGCCCGACACCACCCGGCACGCCGCGATCCAGGAGAGCGTCGCCGCGATGGTGGCCGAGGTGGCGGCCTATGTCCCCGGCTACCGGCTGAAGCAGCAGGTGCAGATCACCCCGGTTCCCGGGGACCAGCCGGTACAGACCCTGCTGACCGAGGGCACGGCCGGCCGGCCGACCCACCAGGTGTCCGTGTTCCTGGAGGTCGAGGGCGCGGCCCACTACCTCCCGGCCTACGCGGGCAACCTCGACATCATGACCTCGGCCGCCCTCAGGGTGGCCGAGCGGATCGCGGCCCGTGCGGCCGGTGCCTGCGAGGTGACGGCATGAGCAGCAACATCTTCGTCCAGGACGTGACCCTGCGGGACGGGATGCACGCCGTCCGGCACCGGATCACCCCGGCGGACGTGCAACGGATCGTACGGGCACTGGACGCCGCCGGAGTCGACGCCATCGAGGTCGCCCACGGCGACGGGCTGGCGGGCGGCTCGCTCACCTACGGCCCCGGCTCCCACACCGACTGGGCGTGGATCGAGGCGGCGGCCTCGGTGCTGGAGCGGGCACGGCTCACCACCCTGCTGCTGCCCGGCGTGGGCACCGTCCACGATCTGAAGACCGCCTACGACCTGGGGGTGCGCTCGGTCCGGGTGGCCACCCACTGCACCGAGGCGGACATCTCCGCGCAGCACATCGCCGCGGCCCGCGAACTGGGCATGGACGTGTCCGGCTTCCTGATGCTCTCCCACCGCGCCGAACCGGCCCGACTCGCCGAGCAGGCCCGGCTGATGGAGTCCTACGGCGCGCACTGCGTCTATGTCACCGACTCCGGCGGCCGACTCACCATGAAGGACGTCGCCGACCGGGTCCGGGCCTACCGCGACGTCCTGGACGACGCCACCGAGATCGGCATCCACGCCCATGAGAACCTCTCGCTGTCGGTGGCCAACAGCATCGTCGCCGTGGAGCACGGGGTGCGCCGCGTCGACGCCTCCCTGGCGGGCCACGGCGCGGGCGCGGGCAACTGCCCCCTGGAGGCGTTCATCGCGGTGGCGAACCTCTCCGGCATCCAGCACGGTTGCGACCTGTTCCAGTTGCAGGACGCCGCCGACGACCTGGTCCGCCCGCTCCAGGACCGCCCGGTCCGCGTGGACCGCGAGACCCTCACCCTGGGCTACGCCGGCGTCTATTCCTCCTTCCTGCGCCACGCGGAGATCGCCTCCGACCGCTACGGCGTCGACGTCCGCGCCCTTCTGCTGGAGTGCGGCCGGCGGGGCCTGGTCGGCGGCCAGGAGGACATGATCGTCGACGTGGCCCTCACCCTGGCGGACCGCCGCACGACGAGCTGACCGGGCAGGTGGCGACCGGTCCAAATCTCTGTGCCGACGCTGTCCGCGCCCGGCACACCACGCCCGAAACAAACGCCCAGAACAACCAAGGAGGCCCAGTATGTGCCTGTCGTGCGGACCTATTGAGGGCGCCGAGGGCGCCGAGGATCGCTCCGCGATCGGGCGGCGCGGTCTGCTGACGGCCGTGGGAGGAGCGGGACTCGCGCTGGGGCTGGCCGCCTGCGGATCGCCGGGCACGCCCGCGACCGCAACCCCCGCACGTCCCGTCGCGGACAAGCGGAAGGCAAAGCTCCAGGTGGTGCTGCTCGGGACCCAGGCCGGGCCGCCACCGACACCGGATCGCGCCGGGATCTCCACGGCGTTGCTGGTCGACGGCCACATCTATCTGATCGACTGTGGCCGCTCCTCGGTCACCCAGTTCGCCAGGGCGGGCCTCGACTTCTCCGCGATCCGGTCGATCTTCCTCACCCACCTGCACATCGACCATATCGCCGACTACTACAACTACATCGTCCTGGGCGGAGCCCCGGTCGACGGCGGGCTGGGCAGCCGCGGCCCGGTCCAGGTCTACGGACCGGGACCTGCGGGCGGGCTGCCCCCGAAGTTCGGCGGCGGCACAGCACCGGTGGTGGCCCCCTCGTCCCCGACGCCGGGCACACGTGCACTGACACAGAACTGGACCGACGCGGTCGCCTACTCCAACAATGTCTTCCTACGCGACTCCGGCATCACCGATCCGACCACACTGCTGGACGTCCGGGAGATCGGACTCCCGGACGTCGGGGCCGACTTCACGAACACCGCCCCCACGATGCGACCGTTTCCGGTGATGAGCGACGACAAGGTGAAGGTCAGCGCCGTTCTCGTGCCGCACGGCCCGGTGTTCCCCTCCTTCGCGTTCCGCTTCGACACCGAGTACGGATCGGTCACCTTCTCCGGCGACACCGCCCGCACCCCCAACATCCCCGCCCTCGCCAGGAACACCGACCTGCTCGTACACGAAGCGATCAACCTGCAGGGCGCCAAGCTCCCACCCGCCCTGCACAACCACATGCTGGAATCGCATGTCGAGGTGCAGAAAGTGGGCGCCATAGCCCACGAATCCGGTGCGAAGCGCCTCGTTCTCAGCCACCTCGTCGACTTCGCCCGCGACTCCCTCGACGCACGACAATGGCAACACTGGGCCGAACAGGGCTACGACCGCGATGTCGTCATCGGCGCCGACCTGCAACGCCTCACTGTGCAGTAGGAGTTACCGGTTCAGGAGCCCATGGCCACCGATGGCGTACCGCTCCGTCCAGCCCGGCGCGGGGACGGCGGTGACCCGGCCCATTGCTGTTGACGGCACGGGCTCCGGCGGTGATGTGCTGCGCGGCGAGCAGGCCGGCCTCGTCCCAGGCCGACGTCACGCTGAGCGCGTCACCGAAGGCCCGGACCAGTTCGCGACCGGCGGCATCGTAGGTGAATCGACCGGCCGGCCGCCGGTGGTCAGCCGTGCCCCGTCGAAGTCGGTCTCGGAGACGATGTTGCCGACCGCGTCGTACTCGTACGTCGGCGACACCGGTGAATCCTCTGAGCAGGGTGCGGCGCGAGAAATCGGTGTTCAAGAGAGCACCCCAGAAGTTCTTCTGACTCGCTTGCGCAGGTATACGGAGGTGCCGACCAAGACGGAGGCGGCACCCGCCAGCAGGCATACGAACACGGTGACCGACATCGAGACGTACTCCACGGTCGACCCGTCGGAGTACACGCAGGCGTTTCGAAGAGGCCAGTACTGTTGCTTGATGACCGCCAAGTCGGCGCCGACGTCGTTCCGGCTCGTGCACAGTTCGGGGAAAGGTCCTCCCATGTTGACGGAGAACCAGCCGTAGCAGTACACCGCCACCGCCGAGGAAGCCAGGATCAGGGCGACAAGCGCGTAAGTTCTGGGCCCGGGCAGCGGCGGGTGGCTCAGCAGGATGAGGACCACCACCACGCCCACCGCCGCAGTGACCAAACTTGCAACCAGCAACGCGCCCATCAGGAACATGCGACACCTACCTCGCTGAAACGCGTCAGGTGGCCCGTTCCTACCAGGGAGCCTCAGCCTGGCACTCGCCCGTAACGCCCACGCCGCACATCATGCACACCATCCAAACCCGCAGGTCAGGAACCCTTCGCGGCCGGTTCGAGGATGGCGACGCACTCCACATGATGCGTCATCGGAAAGATATCGGCCTGGATGAGTCACGAGAAGGCCCAGGTCAGAGGCGGTTTATCCGCTCGCTGTCCCGCGTGCGGGCGCCCAGAGCGTCAAACGAGCGTCACGACCAACAAGCCATCCCCGTTCTTCAGACAGATGGGGCTGCCACGGCCAGCTCGCCAGCACGAGCTCGCTGCCACTCACTCCGGACGCATCATCATGGCCCCTCACCACTGCCCCGATTGCCACAATGAGGTATATATCCCGCCAGCCCACAACAGTCCACCCCCGCGCGAAGCGAACTGTCGGGCGACGCCGCCGACGACCCCGCGCTGTACCGGGAGAAGTTCCGGCGTCGTCTGCCGGAATCGCTGGACGACCTGCCCGGTCCGACCCAAGGGGTCGTGGGCCTACCGCTGCACCTGGCCTGGTCCGGGATGACCTCATACAAGCTCGGCAAGTACCGCCAGCGAATGGGCCTGTACCACACCGGCCTACACGAGGGTTTGCGCGACAACCTGTCCCAGTACCTCAACCACGGTTTACTACTCCAGCTGTGGCCGGTACCGCGCACCCTGCTCGGCCGTACCGTGCGCATCGTTCGGGAGGACTCCGTCCCCAGCTCGCCTCCCGCAGCCGGGCAGCCTCGTGATGGAGATGCCGGAGCTGCACTCACTGCTCCTGGCAGATGTGGTTGCGTTCGGTTCCCGTACCGCGGACGAGAGCGACGTGGTATACCTGCAGCCACGCTGGCCGTGGCCGTAGGGGAGAGGGTTGTCCCGCAGGATGCGCCGCCCGCATCGCGTGCTTCATGGCGACGTTCAGGATCCGCCGATGCCGCTTGCGTGACCATGCGGCGGCCTGCCTGCCGTCGAGGCGTGTCGAGGGCTCGTAAGACCTCCTCGACCTTGTCCGGGTCCTCCCAGGCCGAGACGGGAAGCGAGTTCCGCTCCACCCACCTGAGGATGTTCTCCACGTCGCGGGGAGCCGCACCGCGCCGGTTCGTGTTGAACGCCCATTCGCGCAGGGCAGTACGCGCCGCGGCTGGTTCAAACTGAGCGGGCTTGACGCGCAGGAGCGCCACGGTGGTCGCGGTCAGGGTCTTGGCGAGGTTCTTCCGGCTGTTGCCGGCGAGTTGGGTCCAGCGCGCGTCCACGTACTCGACGGCGAACTTGTACCAGCTCATCGCGGCCGACTTGGAGCGATGCGATACCGGCAGTCCGGTCGCGATGACGAACGCCTCACCCTTGCCGACCGCCGTGATGAGTTCGAAGCGGAAGTCCTCGGCGAGCGCGACCGTGTCGAACGGCTCACGCCAGCGCTTGCCCGCCACCACCCTGCGCACCGTGTAGGTGGACTTCCGGGCACCCTTGTACGTGAGGATCTTGTAGATCTTGACCTCGTACGTCGTCTCCATCAGGCGGCGTCCTCACGGTCGTCGAGCCAGTGTTCGAGGTCGCTCCGCCGGATCCTTCGGAGTCGTCGCCGAAGGCCTTGACCGGGCGGACGTCGAGCTGTCGACCCCATCGGAACGTCCTGGTCGGCTGGTCATCGGCTGCCGGGACCGAGACGGACGTGTACGAGTGCGCCGCGGCAGCGCGCATCGCATCCGTGAGGAGGTCGACCGTGGCCCAGGCGGGCGGCGGTATCCCGGGACCGTCCGGGCGGTCGAGGCGTACGACGGCGTGGAAGTGCAGGGCCCCGCGTTTCTGGAATTCGGCGACCTTGCCGTACGAGACGCGGAGGTGTTCGGCGAGTTCTCAGTGAGGAAGGCCAGCGCGGGCGGCGAGTTCACGGCGGAGTCGCGTGGTGAAGCGTTACCAGAGCTGTCCGGCGTGGTTGTTGAACAGCACAGCGCCCGCATAGTCGCAGGTGTCCGAGTCGAGAGCGGTGCCCAACTCTGGAGCGTCGGAGGCGTGCCGGGTGCCGCAGCGGCAGGTGCCGTGGTCGGGGCGGTTGTGGACCGGGCCGAACGAGGTGGCGGTGAGGGTGAAGACGCGCGGGTGATCGCGGACGGCGGCGGGGATGTCGCGGCGGTCGTCTCCGGCGAGGCCGGCGCGGATCAGGTGGTAGGTGTCGCCCGCGTAGGTCCAGGCGCAAGCCGGGCAGCGGGAGGCGCGGCGGTTGTCGCAGACGAGGCGAAGGCGTCCGCCCGGCTCGTTCGAACGGCGCACCGAAGCGTTCGCTTTCCGCCATTTCGAGCGTCATTCCCGGCCGTTCACCCGCCCAGCACTGCCATCATGGTTACGCTAGCCGCTGCGGCAGCAGTGATCATCTGCTGCCACCTGGGGTATCGGCTGGCAGGGCACCCACCCGCAATACCACTTAGCCTGAGCGGAGTTGATAATTGAGTGCGAGGCGCATCTTCCGGATGCCCCAAGGCGCTCAGTTGGTGGTGCCCGGCACAAAAGCTCCAGTTGCCAGGCGGCACCCTGACTGACCTCGCTGCGGCCGGCTCGCCCACTTAACCCGGGCGATTAAGCGGAAACCGAAGAAAGTCCAGCGCCGGTGTTATCTGATCGACGGCCACCTCCGGCCGACAGGCCTGATCATGGAATGCGACGGGACCAGATCACCGAGCCCAATGAGTTCAACCCCCTGAGCAACCGGAGCAGAACGTCGCCTTCTATGCGGTGCCGTTGCAAGATCCACAAGTTGATGAGATCATGATCATGACAAGCCCGTGAAGGCCTCTCATTAAACCTTCACAGCCAACAATTGATGACGGATCAGCATGGTTGGGGTCGCAGCGGGGCAACGCTACGACCCCACCCCCGTCATCGGTCTGCACATCAGGAGGAGACAGTGATGACGGAGCACACTCAGCCCGCAAGGCGAGTAAGGAACACCATAGCGCGCGTCGCCGCGCTCACGGGCGCGGCGGTCGCTGCGGTCGCCCTGTCCGCGCCGTCTGCGATGGCGAGCGGAACGAGTGCCACACTCAACGGTTGCTACTCCACCTGGGGGAGTACCGGATCGGTGGGTCACTGCGTCAACGTGTCGAAGTACGGCCAGTACAAGAACCGCGGCGTGTGCACCTTCGGCAATGAGGACTCACTCTGGACGGTCTTCCGGATCGGGGAGTCGAACCAGAAGTGGGGCGGAGTCGAATGCACGTTCAATATCGAAAAGTCTTACATCATGTACACGGCTTGAGGTATCTCGACAGACAGGGGTGATGTGACCGGGTGCCGCTCTCGAGTGGCGCCCGGTCGCACGCGCGAAAGGAACAACGTGGAACCGATCGCTTCGCTGTCGGGGATCGCTCAGGGCTACAGCCGGCATCAGGTGATCACTGGACTCGACTGGGATCTCAGCGTGGGGGTCTACGGGCTTCTGGGCCCCAACGGGGCGGGAAAGACAACGCTTCTCCGCACCCTTGCCACGGTTGCCCCTCCCCAAGAGGGGACTCTGGAGATCTGCGGCAGAAAGGTGCACTCCGAGCGGTCGGCCAGGGCGGTCCGCCCTACGATCGGCTATCTCCCCCAGGACTTCGGCTACTACCCGTCCTTCTCGGTCTACGACTTCGTCAGATACAGCGCCTGGCTGCGCGGGGTCCCTGACGGTGAGGCCCACGGCGCGACAGGGAAAGCGATCGCTTCGGTCCTTCTCGACGGACGGGCGCAGGCCAAGATGAAGTCCCTCTCCGGTGGCATGCTGCGGCGCGCAGGCATTGCCGCGGCAATCGTCGGCTCGCCGAGACTCCTGCTCCTGGACGAGCCGACCGTCGGCCTGGACCCGGAACAACGCCTACAGTTCCGCGAGTTGATCAGATCACTGACGGGCTCGGCGATCGTGCTGAGCACCCACCTCGTCGAGGATGTGGCGGCTGTCTGCGACCAGGTCGTCGTCATGCAGTCCGGAAGGTTCCTCTTCCGCGGCACCCCCGAGGCCCTTGCGGGCAACTCCCGATCGGGAGTGGCGGGCGACAGCCCGTTGGAGCGCGGATACATGGCGGCCCTGTCGGGACAGGGGGTGCTCTCCTGATGCGTATTCTCATGATGGAGTTGCGGCGCTCTCCGCTGCGATGGTGGTTCCCCGTCCTCGTCGCCCTGGACGTGGCGGTCCTTTTCGGACGGGCCCAATGGTGGATCGGCGTCTGGCCGCAGGCCAGCGCGGCGGCCCAGATACCCGCCTTCTATCTCGGCCCCTTCCTGGCGGCCTACGCCGCCTGGGCTGCCGGCCGGATCCATCGACTCGGCTTCGAGGACCAGCACACTGCGGGAACCAGGCCCCGATGGCAGATCGAGGGAACTCAGATCGCGGCAGCCGCCGTGTATGGCGGCGGCGCCTACCTCGTGGGCGCCGCGGTTGCCGCGGCAGTCAGTCACCGCGACGCCGGACCCGGATTCCTGTGGCCCAGTTATCTGCTGCTGGGTGCCGCGCTCATCGTGCTGTGCATCGCCGTCGGCCACATCGCCGGGCGCTGGTACCCGTCCGCATTCTCCACCCCGGTCGTCTCCGGTCTGGCCTGCTTCGTGGTAGTGACGATGAACGGCGGCCCGATGAAGGCCGGCTTGTTCGTACTCTCCGGTGCCCCTGCCGTGGAGGTGACTCCGGGGAACCTCGCCCTTCGATGGGGTCTGGCGCTCTCCGCGGTGGCCGTCGCCGCTGTCACCCCACGAAGGCTGCCCGGATACACCGGCGCACGCGGAAAGCTGATCGTCAGGCTGCCGGCCGTCGGCAGTTCGGCGCTGGCCGTCGCATGCCTGGCAGGGGTGATCACGGCAGGACCCGTGCAGACGGCGCGAGCCGATCCGAGTGCTCCGATGTGCACGCGCACCGAGCCGAAGATCTGCGTATGGCCCGAGGAACGCATGTACATCCCGCGGCTCGAGGCGATGGCAAGGCGCGTGTCCGAACTTCCTCCCTTCATCACCTCCCCCTCGGCGTTCTACGAGGAAGGACTGAAGGGCGACAGCGCGCAGGACACCGACTTCTCGATCTTCGAAGGGTCCATGTGGGAGGTGGCCGACAGCATGTCCATCGCCATCTCCCGGGCGTCCACTCCACCCTTCTGCTCGGCGGTGAACAGCAGCGCCGAAGACCGGCGCATGATGGCGTACTTCGAGCTCGACTCATGGCTCGCGGCCCGGATCTCCGGCGCCGGGCAGCCGTCCGGCATTCACGGAGGGCCGCCCGGTGTCGACCAGAGAGCCATCGCACGGCTGATCAAGCAGCCCAGGCAGGTACAGGAGGACTGGGCGAAGAAGCGGATCAAGGTGATCAAAGGTACGCGCTGTGCTTGATCTCCGCGATTCCTGGATCCGCTTTCTGCGGGCTCATCGCTTCCGTGGCATCGCCGTGGGCTGGGCCGTGGTGATCGCGTGCGATGTTATGTTCGGGTCCGCCCGGCTCGACTTCCCCTTCAGCGGCGGCGGAACCTCCGCGACCCCTCTGAGGCACGTGATCCCCCTCGCTCTGGCGGTGATCGCCGTGGGCGGCCTCGGCAGCGCCATGGACTCCCTGGAGGAGACGGCGGCGAGGGGCTTCAGACGAGCCGAGATCTCCTTCCTCGTCGGGACCGTCTCGGTGGCGGCGTTGCTGCTCGTCGCGGCAGAGGCAGCCGTCAGCCCCATGGACACCGTTCTGCTGCTCCTGAGAGGCCTGCTGATCTGGGCCGGGCTCGCCCTGATGTCCGGGCGGGCATGGGGATGGAGATTCTCCTGGATCCTTCCGCTGGCCACCCTGTTCCCCCTGACGTACTGGCAGGTCGACGGCCTGGGGCGGTTCCGGTGGTGGGACTGGACGGACCAGCCCGGACACTCGATGCCATGCTGGGGGATCGCCATCGGCAGCCTGCTCGTGGGCGGGGGCGCGATGGCACTGACCCCGTGGCGCGTCAATCGGCTGCGGCGCGCATTCCAGCGGAACAGGTAGCGGGCAGGGGAATTACTTGTGGTGTCCGTGATCCTCTGATTGTCCATGCGTACGCTCAATGGACGCACTGCAGGGGTGCCCCGATTCGGGACACCCCTGCAGTGTTGATCTCGCGACGCCTCTTACTGGTGAAGCCTGAAGTTGATCCAGGATTTGTTGGCGGAGAAGGTGCATTCCACATAGCCCCAACTGGGCTTGGAAGCACCCTTGTTAAACAGGTACCAGATCGACGACTCTCCCAAGAGGCTGCAGTCGATCTGGTTCTGGAAATCACCGGTACGCGCCACCGACTGGCAGTGTCCGTTGGATCCGGTGTTGCCCCAGGTGGAATAGCAGCCTTCCGTCGTGGGGCTCGTGCCAGCCAGCGCGGTAGGGGCGGCCATGGTGACGGCTGCCGCGGCCAGGCCCGCTATCGCAACCGCTCGCGCCATCGTCTTTCGTACCCGCGTCGCGGATTGAGTGAGCTGCGCCATATTCATTTCTCCTGATGTACAGACCGGCGGTGGGGCGGGATAGCGGCGTTGCCCCGCCGTAACCCCAACCATTTTTCCGCTACCGGTGGTTGACTGAAAAGCGAGAGCCGTGAAGCTCGCGCTAAGTGTCATGATCGCATCACGATCCCGGGTTGTGCAACGACCATGGCGCGAAAGTGGCCGAATACTGGTCTGGACGGTAGCTGTTCTGGGTTGTTGACCCCTGCATGAGTGAACTCGTGGGGCAACACGACGCCGGTCGCCGTCGGCGCAGAAGGCTCTTCGGTTGCGGGCGGTGGCGACGTTACTGATTTGTTGGCGTGATGCGGGCCGCCGAGTTATTCACCTTGGGACACGACAGCAACGCGGTCGCAAAGGAGTTACGTGTCAGCGTGCGGCCGCTACAGCGGTGGCCCCAGGTTTGGGAGCACAGCGGACGCATCGGCCCTGAAGTCAAACGGACCGGCGCTCACGGCCACGCACCCGTCCCAGCACCGCGCTAGGTACGGCACCGCCGACACCGTCACCTCGTCTACCGATACGTCACCGAGGCAGTCGAGCTCCTAGCCTCTCTTGCGCCCACGCTCACAGGAGCCGTCAGGGCCGCGTCCATAAAGGCATTTGTGATCCGGGACGGGGCGATGTTGCCGATCGACTGCATCGCCGCCGACCGGCCCTTCCACTCCGGCTGTGAGCATGGTCGTGCCGTTCCGGCGTGGCTTGACTCATACTCTGGCTGGCTGCTTGCACCTTGTGTTTGACCTGTCAGCCCGGTCGGAGCGGCGCGAACCGGGGGCCTTCCCCCGTGATGGTGGACACGCTTCGTCGATCACGCGGCCAGCGTGAGCTTGGGCGCGTGGTGTCGGCGTTCGTATTCGTTGGGGCTGAGGTGGCCGTTAGCGGAGTGCCGGCGGCGGGTGTTGTGGCGGGCCAGCCATGCGAAGACCGTTCTTCTGTAGGTGCTGGCGTCGCCATAGTCGCGGGTGCCCTGAAACGTCTCGCGTTTCAGGGACGCGTGGAAACTTTCGCAGGCCGCATTGTCCGCGCTGGTGCCGACCGCACCCATCGACCGGGTGACCCCGAGCTGGTCACAAAGGTCGGCGAAGGCCCGGGATCCGTACTGGGCTCCGTGATCGGAGTGGAACACCGAGCCGTCCGGGCCGCCGCGGGTCGCGGCCGCCGTCCGTGGTGCGTCGGGGGCCAGGCGGGTGCGCGTGTGGTCGGCGATGGTCCAGCCGACGACCTTGCGGCTGAAGCGGTCCAGAACGGTCGCGGGATAGAGGAACTCCGCGCCCACGAGCGGAAGATAGGTGATGTCGCCCATGTATTTCCGCCCTGGCCCGGGGCGGTGAAGTCCCGGCTGGAACAGGTCCGGAACCTCTGAGGCTGCCAGGTCCGGGACGGTGGTGCGGACGCGTCTGCGCAGGCGGATGCCGGTGATGGAGAACGTCCGCATCACCCGGGCGATCCGCTTCTCGTTGACCCGCAGCCCCGTCTCCTGCAGCACGGCGGTTACCCGTGGGGAGGCGTAGGCGCCGCCAGACTCGCTGTGGACCTCGCGGATCCTCGCCGTCAGGAGCCGGTGCTCGCGTCGTCATGCTGCCTGCGCCTGTCTTCCGGCGAGTCGTTTGTGGTAGCTGGACCGGTTCGGGTTCAGGACCTCGCAGAGCTGCTTCACCTCGTAGGTGTCCCGGTGATCGTCGACGAACTGGAAGCGGCTCATCACCAGTTCGTCTTCCCGGCGAAGTACTTGGCCGCCTTGCGGAGTACGTCCTGCTCGGTCGCCTGCTTCCGTTCATGTGCCTCAAGCTCGGCCACCCGGGCCTCCAGCTGCCGGATCCGCGCGTCCGGATCGGCGGACGGCGCTGTCTTCCCGGGCCGGGCCGCCGCCTGCCCGCCCGGTGAGAGGGCCGTGGCGGCGACACCGCGGCGGTCACGGTCCCACAGCACCCCACTGCCGCAGGGTGGCCCGGTTGATGCCCAGGCCGGTGGCGATGCCCTTGTGCGTCGCCCCGGGCGTGGACTCGTACAGGGCCACGGGATCGGCCTTGAACTCGTCCGAGTGGTCCTTCGTCGCCATCGGCGGTCTTCTCGCTTCCTCCGGATCAAGCAGATCCAGTATCAGCGTGTCCACCACTCAGACCGTGTCCTATGTGGGGCTGGGTCGTTAAACTTGGTTATGGGGCGGGGTACGTGGAGTTGGATTGAGCCTTTGCCAACTTGCCTCGTGAGCTGGTCAGTTGGGTCGACAGATGAGTGAAGCCCCTGGTAGACGGGTTCACGACCAAGATCACCCGGTACCCACCAGAGGCTTCGCATGCTTGTCTACCCGTGTGGGCTGGACGTGTCCAGTCGATCCCTGTCCTTCCTCGCTGCTCGCCTGCGAGAACACCATCGTCGGATCAAGAGCCGCTGGCGCCGGCTCCCGGTCGGCCGTCAAGCCCTGCTGGTGTTGGCGCATCTGCGGAACGGAACCACGTACGCCCAGCTCGCGGCGGGTTTCGGGGTCGGGACGAGCACGGTCTACCGCTACATCAGCGAGGCCGTCGACCTGCTGGCCGCACTGGCACCGACCCTCGACGAGGCCGTCCGGGCTGCTTCGACGAAAGCGTACGTCCTGCTCGACGGGACGCTCCTCCCCATCGACCGGATCGCCGCCGACCGGCCCTTCTACTCGGGGAAGCATAAGAAGCACGGCATGAACGTGCAGGTCATCGCCGATCCGTTCGGCCGGCTGCTATGGGCCTCGCCCGCACTGCCAGGAGCCGTTCACGACGTTCGGGCGGCCCGCGAACACGGCATCATCAACGCCCTCGACCAGGCCCGAATCCCTTGCTGGGCGGACAAGGGCTACCAGGGCGCCCGCGGTACGGTCCGGGTTCCGTTCCGCGGCCGATGGGAGACACTTTCCACAGGTCAGCAGGCCGTGAACCGATCCCAGGCCAAAATCCGTGCCCTCGTCGAACAAGCCATGGCTACCCTCAAGAACTGGCGACTCCTTCGCAAACTCCGCTGCTCGACCACCCGCATCACGGGCCTGGTCCAAGCTGTCCTCACCCTGCATCACGCCAGCTCACCAGCAGGTTGAAAAGACCTCAGTGTCGTGGTTTGTTGAACGGCCGGCAGCAGCATATTCAGGGCCGTCGCGGGCGTGGTTCGTCGGGGGTGCGACGTACGCTCGTTGGCCAACGCGGAAGGACTCAGGATGACGGATCCCGCGCTCGACCAGATCGCCGCCGCGCAGGCCGACGCGCGCAACATGATGAAGACGACGTTCGGCTCCGACAGACCGACGTCGGGCACCAGCCCGATCATCGAGCGCTACCTGGTGCGGTTACCGCTCGACAACAGGTGGGCGCACCTGCGCGCGGTGCCGTTGCAGCCGATGTTCCCACTGATGCCGACCGACCTGTGGCGCTGCCGTGACTGCATCGCCGCGTACGCCGCCAACCACAGCTGACCGACATCGAGGAGAACACCTGCGACAACTGCCGCAGGCACTTCCCGGGGCAGGGTGCGAGCTTCACACCGTTCGTGTTCCGTCAGGATCTACTGATGCTCCACGGGTCCGACTGCGACGAGTGCATCGCCAGTCACGAGCCCCGCTAATCTCTTCCGGAACATCTGATCTGCACGATCCGGCGGGCCCCGCATAGAGCGTCACCAGCCCTCGGCGTCACATCGTCGCTCGCAGCTTTGACGCCACCTGACCTGCCCAATGCACACCTGACACCCCATCAGAACGAGCGTCAAATGAGCGTCATTTCAGCGTCAAGATATCGCCCGTAACGCCCACACCGCGCATTATGCGCACGGGCAAAACCGCAGTTCAGGAGCCCTTCGCGGCGGGTTCGAGGATGGCGACGCCCCTCTGCTGGTGGTACAAGGCCAGGCAGCGCCCGGAAGCCGCATGAAGGGCATAGGCGCGAAACCTCCTATGGCGACGGAACGTGCGCGAGGCTCCGCTTCCCGCGATCCCAATAGCCGAGATCGGAACCCATAGTTCCGCCGCTACGCTCTCTCGGTATGCCACCGTCGTCCCCTGGCCCCGCTAGCGACTCCATCCCCAGACGCCTCACCACTTCGCGTGATGTCGACCGTTTCCTCCGGACCGCAGCGTTGGCCGGGAGGAGTTCCTATCGGTGTCTCACCGATTCAGAGGTGGGGGTCGCCTTGGGGATGGCGGGGTTCCCGGCCGAGCGTGGCGATCAGCTCAGAATGCGGCGCGCGGTGGTATCACGGGGCTACTTCACCAGGGAGAAGCAGGGGGACGGGTACCAAGCTCCCTTTGGTCCCTACCTGCTGTGGACAACCGAAGGCTTGGACCGCGTAGCCGCCCTGGAGGAGCAGGCAGCGGACATAGTCGGGATCTGTGACTACATCCATACCGCCTTGCCGCGCTGGCTTTACGGATTCCTACCTGGCCAGCGGGCTGTCGACCTTGCGCAATTCCACGATAGCGATGCCGCCTGGCACGGAGGGGTTGCGATCGACCCGGCAGTGGTGGAGTTGGCCACCGAGCACCTCGTCGTGGAAGGGCTGCTCACCTCACACCGGCGCGAGGACAGAGATACTGACCTGCAGCTCACTCACCTGGGGATCCGTTTCGTCCATTCCAACCAGTCACTGGGGAGATTCATGTCCAGGCCACAGCCGCAGTTGGGTAATGAGGTCACGAACTACGGGGTCTACGTCGGGGGAAACGCGACCCACAGCAACCTGGCGAGCGGCAGCCACAACTCCCAGACGATCAACCAGGGCATCGACGGTGATGCCCTGACATCCCTGGTCAGCCAACTCCGTGCAGCTGCGTCCGCTCTGACTCTGCCCGCAGGTGATGCTGAGGATCTTGCCGAGGAGATCAGCACGCTGGAGCACGAGGGAGTCGATCTGAAGCGGGGCCAGAGGATATGGCGGTCGATCGTGCGTATTCTCACGCCAGCTGTTACCTCCGCCCTGACAGGCGAGGCGGAGCAAGCCGTGCACGCTGCGATCACAGCGGGCACAGACCTGTTTAGCTGACTCATGCGTCTTCGACGCGCGCGGCCGTGCTGCACCCCGTACATGTGGTGGGGTGACCTTGACTCCTCCGGACGAGGCGATGCTGGCCGAAGCGCGGCGCGAGCTTCCACCGGACAGGGCGCTGCCGGGGCATCTCGTAGAGCAGAAGCCGGACGGCTTCCGGGCGGTGCTCTTCGCCCGGACCGGCATGGTCATGCTCCAGTTCCGCCGCAGTGCGGACCTGGTGCCGGCGTCCCCAGAGACCGCTGCCGCAGCATCCGCGCTCGGTGAGGACCTGGTGCTCGACGGCGAACTGGTCGTGCCGCGCGCAGGGCGGCTGCACTTCGGCGAGCTCCAACATCGCGCCCGCCAGCTCAGCTAGAGCGTGCGGACGGGCGCCGCTGAGCATCTCGCTTATGTGATGTCTTCGACATGCTAGAGGCCGCGACGGTCGAGCTTTGGACCGGCCGTACAGGGAGCGCCGGGCCGTCTTGGAGGACCCCTTCGCCCACGCGGTCCTCGATGGGCCGTTCACGTTCTGCCCAGCCACCACGGACCGGGCGACCACTCTCGACTGGCTGGACCCGGCCTGGGGTGCGGCCGGTATCGAGGGCGTGGTATCAAGGGCAGCGAGCAGAAGTACGCGCCAGGCAGGAGCCACTGGGCCAGCGCGATACCGCCATCCTCATCGCCTCGCTCGGCCAGCCTGCCCCAGAGTCCGAGTTTCCAGAACAACCGTGGTTGCTCTGGAAACTCAGTTCAGCCGTTGACGAAGGGGACCAATTCGTCGTTGATGAAGGTGGCCGGCCTCCAGCCCTTGCTGAAGCGCGCGACGACGAGCTGGTCGAGGGCCACCATTCCCAGCGCGGCCGGTGGCGCCGTCTCCTCGGCATGCACGGCGATCAGGCCGTACTCGACAGCCGTGGGTATCATCCAGCGGAGCTCCTTGAACGGGTGCCTCTCCAGCGGGCTCTTCTTGAACGCGTTGGCGTAGTACTCGTCAACGAGATCTGAGGTCGGCGCCTGCCCGTCAACCCAATCCCTGAACCGCCCGGCTTTTTGCAGGACGTTGAGGAACTCTTCGAAACTGCGGCGTCCGGATTTGATAGCGCCCCTGAGATCACCGACGCCCTTAACCACCAGCTCCTGAAACTGGTCGATCTTGGTCTGCTGGCCATCGAGTTGGGCGACGAGTTCCTTCACCTTCGTCCGAGTGATGCGCTCCCCAATGCGGTCTTGGGTGAGCGAGCTCCCAAGGCTTGCGCCCAGCGCCAGGTCCTGGCGCATCTCGACCATTCCGAGCAGCACCTTCGCGGGATCAAGGAGGAGGTCGCCCTCACGAACACCACCAGCTCGCGAGACAGCAGCCCAGTCCAGATTCGTCTCGAACTGATAGTGCTCATCCGCAGAGGGCACCAGAGACACCTTGAAGTCATCCGGGAGTGAGTAGGCCGGGGCGAGCTCCTGCACGAGGTCCACGAGCACCTGCCGGACGAGGGCCTCGTCCTCCCAGTCCTGTCTGGCAAGGCCCAGGAGAGCAGGATCGAAGTCGTGAACCTTCACCTGGTTGAGAAACTGCTTGGCCCTGCGCTTTCCCCTGCCGGACGCACCAGTGACCTCGCGGAACAGGTCGAACACCAGCGAGTCAAGCGGCTGGGCAAGATGTACGACCTCGCCAGCCCGTTGGACCGAATCCATCACGGCGATGGTGGCTGGTCGATGCCGCTCGCGGTGCGTCCCGCGATCCTCAGTCCGCAACGCAAAGTCGCGATCCAGATAGATCAGGTCGACATTCTTAGCGACTTCCACAGCTACATCCGGCCCGAGCGAAACGATCAGCTGCTTCAGGCTATGCCGGGTGACCGCCAGTCGAACCTTTCGGTAGAAGAGCATCGCCTCAGCTAGACGACCAAGATCAAGTGGTCCCCCGGGGGCTCCATCCGGAGCCGTGCGCCGGATCGCAATAGCGTCGAACACGGCAAAATCTTACCGTCGCATCTCCCGCCCCTTCCTCAGCTCCCTAGCCTCGACCTTGCATGACGGTCCGTCGACGAAGTCGGTGGTTCGTTTCGCTTTCTGTGGCTGATGGTGGGCATGCCGGCGGACCGAGTGTCGCGTCGGGTGGGCGCCGGGTTTCACTGCTCCGGGCTGGGTTCTCTTTTCGTAGGGACAGGCGAATTCGCTGGTCAGCCGGGAGTTGGCAGGAGCGCGAGCCGTTCGAGGGCGGCGGTGATCTCGCCGGCCCGGGGCCAGTGCGGGGCGAGACGGAGAATCCTGCGTCGGCCGGTGGTGACGAGTTGGGCGGCCGCGGAGAACAGGCGGAATCGCAGGCGGCGGGGTTCCCAGAGCCGGGCCTTGCCGGTGAGGGCAAGCATGGGCATCCAGGCCAGCAGGTCGAGGGCGATCTGGACGATCTCCAGCCAGACCTTGTTCTGGGCTGTTGTATGGAGGGGCAGGTTGCGCAGACCGGTGGCCCGGGCGGCCCGGATCCGGTCCTCTGCCCGGGCCCGCAGCCGGTGACGGAGCTCGAGGCGGCGATCGGCCGGTCAGGAGTGTTGGTCGCGAAGCACGTGATCCGCATGCCGTCCGCGTCCGTGATCCTCAACTGGGCGCCAGGATGGGGCCGTTCCTTGGGGACGATCAGTCGCATGCCCTTGGGCCAGCCGTGAAGGAGCTTGCCGGTGAGCTCGGCGACCCAGGTCCCGTCACGGGCCTCACCGTCGGTCTCCGGCCGGGGTCCAGGCTGAGGCGGGGACCTTCAGCACGTGTTCGTGGATCGCTTCGGTGATCACCATGCCGACCGAGTAGGACAGCCAGCGGCCTCGCCTGGCGAGCCAGGACACGAAGTCGTGGGTGCCGCCCGCGGAGTCGGTGCGGATCAGGGTCTGCCGCCCTCGCCGGTAGTGCTTGGGCAGTTGGGCCAGGGCAAGTTGGGCGGTGGTGATGTGGTCGGCTGCCGTGTTGGAGCCCGCGTTCCCCGGCCTCAGAAGGGCGGCGACAGGCTCACCGGCTCCGCCCGGTCCGTGGTCGAGGAAGGCCGTCAGCGGGTGATGGCCATAGGTCTTCTTCCAGGTCGCGGCCGCGTCCTCCTTGTCGGAGTGGGCGATCACGAGGACGCCGTCGAGGTCGACGGTGACCTGGCCGTCGGCGTCCGGGGCGTTCTCGCCGGCCAACGACCAAACGCGGCCACGGACTTCGGACCGTGCGGACCGGATGGCCTGCAGGGCCTTCTCGCCGGAGGCCGCGAGGGTGTCGATCAGGCGGGAGATGGTCGGGGCAGAGGCGACCGGGCCGAAGACGGCCGGCTCACACCGCAGCATCGCGACGTCCGCGAGGCAGTCCCCGCCCAGTGCGATCGCCAGGGCGACGTCCAGGAGTGCCTTGCCGGGATCGTAGATGGCCCGCGGTTTGCGCCACCGAGCCAGAGCCTGGGATATGGCCTGGTCAAGACCGGTCTTGCGGACCGTTTCAACGAGCAGGACCGACCCGGCCTGGGAGACAACTTGACGGCCGTCGTCCTGGACACGGACGCGGGAATAGGACCCGATAGAGTGCTTCACCTGGGAAGTGCCTCCGGCGGTGGCAGGAACAAGGACCTCGACAATCGTCATTCTTGCTGTTCAGAGGCACTTTCTGCTTTCCCGACCGCTTGCCGGACAGCCCGCTTCATGAAAGCGCGAGGCTAGTGAGGTCTTTTCAACCTGCTGGTGAGCTGGCGTGATGCAGGGTGAGGACAGCTTGGACCAGGCCCGTGATGCGGGTGGTCGAGCAGCGGAGTTTGCGAAGGAGTCGCCAGTTCTTGAGGGTAGCCATGGCTTGTTCGACGAGGGCACGGATTTTGGCCTGGGATCGGTTCACGGCCTGCTGACCTGTGGAAAGTGTCTCCCATCGGCCGCGGAACGGAACCCGGACCGTACCGCGGGCGCCCTGGTAGCCCTTGTCCGCCCAGCAAGGGATTCGGGCCTGGTCGAGGGCGTTGATGATGCCGTGTTCGCGGGCCGCCCGAACGTCGTGAACGGCTCCTGGCAGTGCGGGCGAGGCCCATAGCAGCCGGCCGAACGGATCGGCGATGACCTGCACGTTCATGCCGTGCTTCTTATGCTTCCCCGAGTAGAAGGGCCGGTCGGCGGCGATCCGGTCGATGGGGAGGAGCGTCCCGTCGAGCAGGACGTACGCTTTCGTCGAAGCAGCCCGGACGGCCTCGTCGAGGGTCGGTGCCAGTGCGGCCAGCAGGTCGACGGCCTCGCTGATGTAGCGGTAGACCGTGCTCGTCCCGACCCCGAAACCCGCCGCGAGCTGGGCGTACGTGGTTCCGTTCCGCAGATGCGCCAACACCAGCAGGGCTTGACGGCCGACCGGGAGCCGGCGCCAGCGGCTCTTGATCCGACGATGGTGTTCTCGCAGGCGAGCAGCGAGGAAGGACAGGGATCGACTGGACACGTCCACCCACACGGGTAGACAAGCATGCGAAGCCTCTGGTGGGTACCGGGTGATCTTGGTCGTGAACCCGTCTACCAGGGGCTTCACTCATCTGTCGACCCAACTGACCAGCTCACGAGGCAAGTTGGCAAAGGCTCAGTGAGTGTTCCCAAGGCGAGCCGGTCCGTCGCCTCAGTGATGTCTGAAACCGAACGCCCTTGGTGTGGGCCGCTCTACGCCGTGCTGTAGGGAACGCCCTTGACATCGAGTAGCGCCGCAACTCGACTCGTGTGCTTACGATGCAGGGCGCACACGAGCAGTTCCTGCGCTCGGGAGCCAGCCACGTAGAGGACACGCCGGGCCTCGGTGTTGTGGGCGCCTTCCCAGTCGTCCAAGACCGTCCGCCCAGTCACCGGGTCTACCCGCAGCCTGTCCGGAAGGACAAGTACGACTCCGGGGAATTCCATGCCCTTAACACCGTGGACAGTGGAGTAGCGGATGGACGGGCTGTTGCCGAAGCTGGAGACGCCAGCCCAAGCGGCCTCCGGTGGTGCTTTGAACAGCTTACCCAGATCGCTGGAGGCCGGGGCTGGCCCGTCTCCCCAGCCGGCTGTTTTCAAGAACTCACGCACCTCGGCAGCGAAGTCGAGCCGGGTCTTGCCTTGAGCGTCGAGCCCCAAGGCCATCCGTACTGCGAAGCTCTCCAGCCACCGAGGGTCGACGCTGATCTCCTCGCAGACCGCGGTGAAGCTGTGATGCTGTGTGTCACGCCCGACGGTGAGCGTTGCCAGGATGGCTCGCTGTACCTGTTCGACGGCCTTCCGGCGGGCCTTCGGGTCCGTGTCCCGCGACCGGAGCGTAGATCCGGCGTTGGCGATGGCCAGCACGCGGTTGCTCCCAGCGGCTTCCAGGCCGGCGACGCCGACCGCCTTCATACCGTGAGCTTCGGCGTGGGACAGGACGACGAGATCGTCTGCTGCGAGCTTGTATCGCTCAGCGACTTCCAGCGCCGCGGGCACGATCTGGTCAAGAGCCGAGAACTCGATCAGGTGGACAGGGGTCTGGACGACGGAGTTCTCGCCGCGAGCCGTCTCCACCAGTTGCCCGGACCTCAGTGCGCTGTTGAAGGCACAAATGGCCGGAGAGCTGCGCCAGTTGTCGTCGAGTTCGGGTTGGGCAGGGACGCGGGCGGCAAACTCCTGGACTGCGGCGGGAGTCGCGTTGCGGAACTCGTAGATCGATTGGTCGAGGTCTCCCACCATGACCACGCGGACGCCGCTGTCTTGAAGGAAGTGGAGGATGTCGAGCTCTTCCCGGCCACAGTCCTGCGCTTCGTCCACTATGACCTCGGCGAAACGAGCCCGCAGCAGCCCTTCAAGGATCGCCCGCTCCTCGGAGCTGTTGAGCCAGAACGCGGCCAGCAGACGGGCAGCCTCGCAGGTGATGGTCCCGACCTTGAGTAGTTGGCCAAAGATGTGCGACGCCTTGGCTTCCGCCTCGTATTTGCGCTGAGCCAACTGATGGTGCACCGCGGCATCGCCGAACGTCTTCGGCACCCGGCTCACGTCCAGATAGGCGCGCCCGTCCGGTTCGAAGTCGAACCAGCGGAATTCCAGGTCTTTGGCCCTCCCTAGATCAGGGACGAGGCGAAAGCTCGTACTGGTCACGTCCTGCCAGGACTGTACGTAGTTGGGCTTCCGGTTGTACGCCTTCACGTACAGAGGGGTGACGATGAAACGGTGGATGAACGTGTCGAACGTGCCGACGAAATGGGGTGTCCGCAGGGCCTCCGTTTGGCTGCCACACCTGTGTCGGACCTCGTCCACCGCGGCGTTGGTGAAGGAGATCAGGGCGATCCCGCGTCGGGGTTCCTCGGCGGTCCGCTTGAGGAAGCGGGCGACCATGGCCCGGGTCTTACCGGCCCCAGGGCAGGCTGCCGCGAACAGGCTGTCTGTGGCGTCGACGAGGGCCTGCTGGCCGTCGGTGAGCTTCACCTCGTTCAACGTGCCTCACCCGAGGTGTCCGCCAGGACGCCGCGGATGGCGTCGGCGAGGTACTGCGGGGCTTCGAAGGTCTTCCCGTTCTCGATCGCCAAGGCCACGTCGTGCGCGAACTCTCCCTTGCCGATGAACTTCTTGTGCTTGCGGAGTTTGAGGTAGAACCCCCAAGCCCGCCCCCGTTCATTGTCGAGGATCTCCTGCCACTTCTTCTTGGAGCGCGTCTTCTGCTTCAGGAAGGCGGCTTTGAGTACGGGCTCGTTGGCCTCGGGCGTCAGGAGGTCGGCTTCCAGGGTGTGGGGAGCCTCGGCCACGTGCAGGTGGTCCTTGGCCCCGATCGACTCGGCGTGGACTGTCAGCCGGTCCTTGCGGTTGTTCACCGCGGTGTCGTCATCGTCGTCGTCCGGCTCGTCCTCGTCGGTTTCAGCGTCCGCTTCAGGATCGTTCCCGGTCGGGGCAGCGGCTGCCGGTTCCTGGACCTCGCCCTGGCCGTCCTCGCTCTCCCCCTCCTCGGTCTTCTTCTCCTTGGGGATGTCCGGGTCGCCGTCGGTGATGACGGTCAGTTTGTCCAGGAGCCGGCACCCGTTGACCTGCGACAGCAGCAGCGTGATGTAGGGGGCGAAGTCGACGCTGCCGACGTTGATGATCGTGACACCGTGGAAGTCCCGGCGCTGCTTGGCCTGGTCCTCGCCGCCGAAGACGCAGTGACGGGCGAGCACCGGCAGCAGGACGGCCTCGGCGATCCCTTCGACGAGGATGACCCTACGGGCGAAGAGCAAGCCGGCCCGGGTGGCGTCCAGGTACTGGTTGATCTTCCGCCGCTCGGCCTCAGAAAGCTCGATCTTGGCCAGCGGGAGTGCCTGGGTCTTCCGGCGCAGCACGTCCTTGTCCTGGCCCTGGCCGTTCTGGACAGTCTCCTGGTCCACCCGTGTGCGCAGCGCGACGACGTTCTCGATTCCGACGCTGCTGGCCAGGTTGGGCGAGTGTGTGCTGGCGATGACCTGGATGCGGCCGGCCGGGCCCTGCGTGTCGTCCTTGAGGGAAGCCTCGGCCTGTTCCTGCAGGTAGTCCAACAGGACTGCCTGAAGCTGCGGGTGGAGGTGGGCCTCGGGCTCCTCGACGAGGAAAAGCGTCAGCTCCATGTGCTGGGCATTGCGCAGTTCCAAGATGACGGTCGCGATGAACAGCAAGTTGGCGTAGCCCAGACCCGACTCGGTGAGGTCGGCCGGCGGGATGCCGGCCTCGGCCATCTTCACTCGCAAGCTGCGCGCCAGGCGATGCAGTTCGTACTCGGCGAAGGTGACCTCGACCGTCTGTCCGCGGACGGAGTCGGTCAGCTCGCGCAGGTGGCCCTGTATCTCCTTGGTCGTGGAGGTCAGGACGGGATGTTCCTTGAGCTGCGTGAACGAGTCGTTGGCCTGCGCGCGAAACGCTTCCTGTTCGTCTTCCTCGGTGAGGTAGCGGATGATCCTCAGCAGCCGATTCCCGTCCGAGGAGTCCAGCTCGCGCTGCGCATCCCGCAGCGGTGCCAGGTAGACGTGCGCGATCTGGTCGCGCTTGTCGGGTTCAGCGTCTGGCCCATCCACCGGACCCACAGTCACGGTCGGACGCATTTGCTGCCGGACCTCATCCCGCTTGTACGTCGTCGTGTAGGCGGCCTGGTTTGATCCCACGTCGAGCGCGGCGATGTAGTGGGCCCGCTGGGCTGCCGTCAGTCCGTCGTACATCGCACGGAACTGAGCCTCCTGGCCTTCGCGTCCGTGGGACAGGTCGACCTCATCGAACCAACGCGTCGAGCGACGGTTCAAGGGAGTCGTGGCCAGCCTCAGCGCTTCGATCACGTTGGACTTACCGCAATTATTCTCGCCAACGAGCAGCGTGATGCCGGGTTGAAAATCGATTTCGAGGTCGTAGCACGACCGGAAGTTCTTGACACCGAGCTGCCGCAGGTACATTCCGGCTTTCGGCTTGTCCTGGCTCACTAACGCGCCCCCGCTGATCCATGAAGCTATTCTGTAAAATCGGCCACCTGTACCATGCGTCACATAGAGCAGCCCTTACGCACCTTGACACACGATCCACAAGTCGATCAGGCGAACCGGCCGGTAACTCAGAGTGGCTTCGGTCACGTTGCGTTGCCGCCAGGCTGGTCGCGACAGGCCATCATGCGCATCCTCGCCAGGGCTCCTGCGCCGCCCCGCACTCGGGCGGCGCAGGGTCGTTTCCGGCAGGCCCCATGAATGTCAGTGGCACGAGATAGCGTCCCCACACGGTGAGTTGGGAGGGGACCCATGGCAGGTGTCGACCGTGCGGAGCAGCTACGCAGGTTCGGGCGATCCGTATTGGAGGGGGCGCGGTCGGAGCAGGTTCGGCGCCTGGCACGGCAGGTGAATGCCGTGTCCTACACGAGCGCGCGGGAGTACGCCGGGCGTTCGCTCTTCGAGCTGCTGCAGAACGGCTATGACGCACACCCAAGGGGCCGTTGCGACGGCCGGGTGCATGTGCTGCTGGATGAGGAAGAGGGCGAGTGGGGGACGTTGTACGTCGCCAATGGCGGCGCGCCCTTTACGTGGAGGAACGTCGAGAGGGTCTGCGAGCTGGCGCAGAGCTCCAAGGCGGTTGGGGAGGGGATCGGGAACAAGGGCGTCGGGTTCCGAAGCGTCCTGCTGATCAGCGAGGCGCCCGAGATCTTTAGCGCGGATCCTGATGGCCCCAGCGGTTCTGAACTGGACGGCTATTGCTTCCGGTTCGCGCGCAGGGGCGATGTGGAGGCGTTCTTGGGCGATGAACCGAACGCCCACGAGGTGGCCGCTGAGTTTCCGCCGCTTCAGGTGCCCTTGCCGCTGGGCGAGGTACCGGCGATCTGTCGGGAGCTCGCCGCCGAGGGGCATGTGACTGTTGTGCGACTGCCTCTGCTGAATGAGGCGGCCCGGGCCGAGGTCCGGCTGCGGCTTCGCGAGCTCGCGGAGGCGAAGGCGCCCGTGATGCTGTTCCTCGACCGACTCGCGAGCCTGACGCTGGAGCGACGGGCCACCGGTGGCGAGGGCGCGGAGCTGTGGGAACTGACCCGTTCCGAGGAGCGGTTCGCCATGGCGGGCGCGGCGGGAGCGCAGTTTCCCGTCTCCTTCGCGACCGTGGATCTGGGGCCGTCTGGAACGTTTCTCGTGGCCCGGGGCAGCGTGGAGAAGGAGCGCCTGAACAGCGCGCTCGACGAGGCCGTGAGCTTCGGACTCCTCGACGACACCTGGCAGCGGTGGACTTCGTCCGCCGCAGTGGAGATTGCCGTTCCGCTGCCCGCCGTGCGCCGGCCGCGACGGGGGCAGATCTATACCTTCTTGCCGATGGGCGCGGATCTGACGGCGCCGTTCCCCGGTCATGTGAACGCTCCGTTCTTCACCAAGATCGACCGCACCGGCCTGCCCTCTGAACACCCGCTCAACACTCTGCTGTTCGACGCCGTCGCCGAGACCTGCCTTGCGGCTGCGGCGATGTTGCGCGCTGTGCCGCAGGCCGAATTGGGGCGGCTGGCCGTGGATCTCGTGAGCTGGGAGAGCGGCAAAGGCTCAGCCGGGCTGCTGCGCGCGGCAGCCCGGCGAGTACACGGCAGCGATCTCGACGACGTGCCACTCGTTCCTGTTCTCGCCGCCGATGACGCCGAGCGGGAGGCGGCCTGGGCATCACCCCGGAGTGCGATCCTCTGGCCTGACCCCGAGCTGACCGTCCTCACAGCGCACCGCGCCCACGCGGCAGGAGTCGTGGTGGCGGACCCGGCCGTGGGCGGCGAGCGCCTGCATCGGCTGGCGGCTACGTGCAAATCCCTCGCGCGCCCACTGGAGCCGGACCGGGAGACACTCGCCGGGCATGTGGAGCGGATGGTCGCAACCCTCCCCCGTCCGACCTCCCACCCCGCTCGTTCATCCCCTGCCGCACCCCGTCCCCGTTCCGCGCCCCGTCCCGACGCGGTCCTCGACCAGTGGAGCGAGCTGTACGAGGATCTGACCGTGCTCTTCCAAGACGACGGGCACGTCCTGCGCGGCAGGAAGTTGCTGCTTGCGGAGGACGGAACGCTGCGCCACGCCAACCACCCTGCGGCCAGGGCAGGTTCACCGCGCAAGGTGAGTGGTCGGGGAGCCCGGCGCGAGGCATTCTTCCAACCGGTGCGCGCGGACATGAACCTCGCAGAGGCACCCTCCGTCCCTGCCCTGCTCGGCAAGCGGCTCTTCTCCCTGCATCCCGGGCTGGTCTGGAACGACCACAGCAAGCGTGGGCGGAGGCTACCGGCCCGCACGTTCCTCGAGGACGCGGGGCTTGTCCGGCCGTTCGACATGAGGGGCCTGCTGGACCACGTCCGGCAGGCGCTCGGTGCGAGCACCGACCACCGGCTCCGGCAGCAGACCCTGCGGTTCGTCTTCCGGCTGTGGCAGCCGCGGCGCTCGTTGGGCGGCACGACTGTCTCGTCGCTGGGGCTGTACGTACCGTCCGTGGACGGCAGGCTGATCAAGGCGAGCGACGGTGTGTTCGGCAAGGGCTGGGGCCGTGGCTCCGTCGGCGAGGACCTGGCAACGGTGGTCGCTGCTGGGCAGGATGTGTCAAAGAGTCTCAAGGTGATCGCTGAACACCTCATCGCCGCGCCGGATGAGTTCGTGAAGCGGGGCGATACCGCGGACGAGTGGCGGGCATTCCTGACGGAGTCAGGGGTGGCCGACGGACTCGTGCCAGTTTCCTCCCCGGATGCCCAAACGTGGGCGGACGGCCAGGAGCTCACCACCCGGCGGTTGGTCCGCATGGCCAAGGTGGGCTTAACGGTGCGGGAGCAGTGGGAACCGCATATCGACCGCCCTTGGTCCAATGCTTCCTACCCTCGGACGTCCTACCGAGGTTCCCCCGCCTATCAGCTTCCCGGTCAGGACGTCGTCGAACGGCTCGGCCACAGTGCCCGGCTGGCCTACGCGCGCCTGGTTCTGCATGGCCTGGTGCACTGGGAAGACATGTATTTCACCAGCACCTGGACGAGTGCGGGGAGCCGAAGCACGGACAGGGAACGGGCGCTGACCCCTCTCGCCGCCTTCGTTCGGGAGCAGCCATGGCTTCCGGTGCGGGGGCGTGACCGCGCCGTCAGATTCGTACGGCCGGCCGACGTGTGGCACTGCCCGCCCGGGCTGGAGGAGGAGCCCGCCTATGCGCCAACCGTCGACCACCGAGTGCGCCATCTGCTAGAGTGGGACAAGGCCCGTGACCGGCTGCGTGAGATGAGGATGCCGACCTGGGACGACCCCCGCGACAGCGCTCGCGCCCTTGCCGCGCTGGGTCTGCTCGCGTCGGAGGGCGCGCTGGGGGCCGAGGACCGGCCTGCCGCGCAACGCGCCAACGAACGCGCCTGGAAGCACCTGGTACAGCAGCCACGCCCGGCACTGCCCAGCGACACGACTCTGCTCGTCGAGTCCGGGGAACAGCTCATCGGCATGCCGTTGTCCGCCCTGGACGACGGGCGGACCGTGCTCTACATCAGTGACCAGCGCGATGGCCTGACCGCGCTGCTGGTACGCGAAATGGCGTGCCCCTTGCTCGTCGTTCCCGGTGTCGCGGCGAAGGCTGCCGGACTGCTGGCACCTGGCCGTCCCGAGACTGTCCGTCACACCGACGACGTGACGTTCACCGTGACCGTGGACGGCCAGCAGGTAGACCCCATCACCATGGGAGAGCCACTGGTCGATCAACTGCCCTGGCTCGCCCTGGCGGTGGGTGTCCTCGCCGATCACCTGGCCCGCGGCCCCCGGGCGAGTGAGGCGGAACTGAACGAGCTGACCTCTGCGGTGAAGAGCATGCGCCTGCACCGCTACCGCTCGTGGAAAATCGAGCTGGACGGCCAGCCCGTGACCTTGCCGGCCCGTCTCGGCGGAGTGCTGCCGCTGCCGGATCCGAAGCACCCCCTTCTCCTCGCCCCGGAGTCCGAACCGAGCTGGCACGAGACGACCCGCATGGTGGAGGCAACGGCCGAGTTATTGAAAAGGCGGGAGTTCGGCATCCGGCTCCGCCTGGCCACCCACGTCCTCGCCGCCCGCCATGCCAACCTGACCGACCCCGGACAGGACGAGCTCGCCGATGCCCTGGAAGTCACCGTCCACCAGATCGAGGAGACGAGCCGGCGCATCGACGGGGCCATCGGCGTGGTTGTGGAGCGCTGCCGCCCCTTCCTCGTCCACCTGCTCGGCGCGACGACAGCTGACACTCTGCTCGTGCCGCCACCGGCCGACACGCGGGAGCTCCAGGCCGGCCTGGAGAAGCATGCCGCTCAACTCTCGCTTGCAGCCTCGGAGTTCATAGCCCAAGCCCGTGCGGCCCGCAGCACGGACGAGCTGCGGCACGCTCTGGGCGTCGGCTTCGCCGAGCTGAACGACACTCTGCGTTCCATGGCACCGCCCATGGAACCGATCAGCCACGCGGAGGAGCACCAGGAGGCGCTCCACACCTACCTGGACCTCCACAGGAAGGATCTCGTGAACCGGCTGCGCTGGGCGGCACTGAAAGATTTCGACGCCCGGCGCCCGATGCCCCACTGGCCGTTGCTGACGACCCTAAAGTGGATCAGCGTACCTGCGGCGTGGTCCTACACCGTGGATACGGCCGACACCGAGCGCCTGGAGAGGCACGTCGAGGAGGAGCTGACACGAGAGCTGGGCCGCCCGGCACCCCGCGCAGGTGAACGCCTACCCGCCCTCGACCAGGTCCGCAGCACGAACCTCCGTACGATCACCGACCTGGCCGCCGACCTCGCGATCCTGGTCAAGGCCGCCCGGCACCCACGGCCACCAGCACTGGCCGGCGCCGAGCCCGCCACCGAGGTCATGGCACGACTGGAAGCGGCGGGCGCCCTGGACTTCCGCCCGCTGGCTGCCGACGATGTCGTCGCCTGGCTGGCCGTCCTCGGTCAGTGGCCCGCCGGGATGCCTCCCACAACGGATCTCGACCGGCACAGGTTGACCGAGTTCGACCTGGACCGGGTACGCGACGCCGCCGAATACGCCCGCCGCGAACAGGAGTGTCAACGGCGGTCGATCTCCGTCGGCGGCCGAGCCTTCGACGTGCATGACGGCGACTTCACCACCCTGACCCGCGAACTCCAGCGCGTCCTCGAAAACGGAGCCATACCGGGAGTCGCCGCCGGGCCGCTCCGCTTCACCGATCCCCAGACACTGACCGGCGCCCGGCGGGCATCCTCTGCCGGTCGTCCGCGCGGCGGGCGATGCGGCGGCAGCGCGGACAGCGGACTAACCACGGCTCAGCGGGAAGCCATCGGGTACCTAGGTGAGTGGTATGCCTACCACTGGCTGTGCGCGCACTACCCCGACAGCATGGACGCGACCAGCTGGGTGTCGACGAACCGCCGCAAGGCTTTCCCCGGCCCGCCCGGCGACGACGGCCTCGGCTACGACTTCCGGATCGGCTCCGGTCGGCGGCCCTACATGTACGAAGTAAAGGCGACCCAGGGCGACGGCGGGCGCTTCGAGCTGGGAGAAAGCGAGGTACGCGCGGCACAGCAACACGCGGGCAACGACCGCTGGCGCCTCCTCATGGTCACCCACGCCCTTGCTCCGGGCCGGATGGACATCCACATGCTCCCCAACCCCTTCGGAAAACGCGGACGCGGACGCTACCGGGAGGAAGGCGGCGCGCTGCGCTTCTCGTACCGGCTTTGAGCCCCACGGTCCCGATGGCGTACACGTCATGCAACGGGGCCTGAGCCACGACGCAACCGAGGGTGTCACCGTGCAGACTCGTATCGACGTTAAGAGGGCAGTCGCACAGGCGATCGCCGCGCGGATTCTGTCGAGCGACTCGTCCAGTTCGTTGCTCAGGCAAAGAAGTTCCGCGAGCTGGAGCGAACAACCGTAGGTTCGGGCTGGGTGGACGCCGCACTCCGTCGGAGCCCGCTCCGTGCAGAATCTCCGTCGGGATGGTTCCCGACGGAGATTCGCCGTATCACCAGCTATCACACCACCTGTCACGAACTGGGCGGACCCTCCCGAACGAGAAGGCCCTGACCTGCTGTTTCATGCCCGCGATGGAATAGCTGGACGCCCGTGGACGGTCGTTACAACCTGCCGCTACTGGTGCCGTCCGCCGCTCCACCACCGGCGCCGCTGAGCGGCTAGCGGTTGCGGCGGGTTCACTGGCGTCGCCGACTGTGCGGTCGCGGCCGCGTCTCCCAGCATGGCCGTGCGGATCGCCGTCCAGTCGGCGGCGCGCCACCAGTTGAACAGCTCCACCGTGCTGATGACCGTCACCGGTAGTGAGTCGAGCGAGGCGACGAACTCGGGCCGCGCGTACACCGCTGCCGCCCGCTCCGACGGGTGCAGCTTGTGCTGGTGGTTGACGATCAGTACGCCGTCGGAGACCGGTTCGTCGGGCCGCAGCTGCGGCCAGGTCTCCAGATGCCGCTGGAGATGCCCGACGAGATGCTCCTGTGCAGGACCGGATGCGCCCTTGACCTCGACCAGGCGCGATGCCACACCGTCGGCGCCGACGAGCAGGTCGGCTGACTTCGTCCCGCCGAGCTCCTCGTCCAGGTCCACGGTGTGCATTCCCGCCGCGGTCAGCACCCGCGCGACCGCATGGACCAGGTCGGTTCCGCTGCCGTACAGCAGCCCGTACCGCACCGGCTCCGCAGTCTCCTTGGCCTGTCGCAGTTCATCCTCCAGGCGCTGCTTCTCGACCGCGTACCGCGCCTTCAGGTCCTCCAGCGCGTCGCGAGCGCTCTGCTCACCGACGGTCTGCAGATCGGGGTCGATGAAGAACGGTGACCGGGCCCGGCGCAACACTGCGGGCACGTACTCCGGCAGTGCCCGGTGCACCAGCCAGCCCAGGACGCTCTCCCAGCGAGTGGCATCGGGGATCAGGTACCACCGCTGGTCGCCCTCCGACGACGTCCAAGCGGCGACCACCGGTTCCCCGAGCGAGTCGACGAGGATGGGATGCAGCTCGCCCACAGGGGGCTGGTCCACCCTGCCGGAACCGTCGCCGTTGTACGACTGAGAGCCGTACAACTCCAGGCTCCACCACGGCGCACCCTCGGGGCGGGTCAGCAGCCGGATCGCCAGATCACGGTCGGCGCCCTCCAGACCCGGCGCGATCGCGGGCCGCATCCCCTTGGGCAGGCGCCGACCACCGGCGCTGGTGGACTGGTCACCGAGGTGCACGGAGGCGTCCACCGACGAGAACACGTTACGGGGACGGTCCCCTTCGGCGTGGCCGATGACGGCGAAGATCAGAGCGACCTCGCCGCGCTGCCGTGCACCGCCGAGGAAGCGCTGGAACTCCTCACGGCCCTGCCCGAGAAGAAGCCCGGCTCCACGGCCACCGGACAGTCGCTGCTCTCCATGCCCCACCATCGCGGCACGAGGCCGTGCTGCTGCCAGGGCACGTCGCCGGGGACACGCAGCGGCTCTGGCGGGCCCATCCGGTTCAGAGCTCGCTCCCTGCGAAGCAGCAGCCCTTGCTCTTCTTCGGAGCCGGGCTCAGGCTGGCCAATGTGCACCGGCACCAGGCCGGTGGTTGAGCTGCTCATCGCCGCAGGCTAGCACCCTGTTGACACCCGGTCGGCGTACGACCGGCTCATCAGGCAGCCCGCCTGAGATCAGCTGATGAGTAGCCAAACCAAAAGGAGTTCACCGCTCGAAAACCCTCAGTCGGCTACGCGGGCGCGCGCCGGATCACGAACACACTCTCCAGACGTTCGGGGTCGACGACACGGTCGGCGGGCTGACTGCCTGTAGCTGGTTGCTTCCTACGCCATGGGGGCTGCGAGTACGCCGATCATCGCTGTTCCTTGCTGCATGGATATGGCTGTGCTCCTCTTGCGACAGATAATCTCATCGGGCGGCCCAAGATGTCGCTGCACCGTCGGGACGTGTGTGACTGCGCAGGCGCAAGGGGTGCTCCGGGGCACGGTGTCCGCGCCGGGTGTGTGTCTCCTTGGGTGGGTGGGTTCTGACTGTTTTCGGAGGAACTGCTGGTGGCGCAGATCGACTTCCGTCTCGTCCAGACGGCGGTCATGGGAGGCCGGGATTCGGACCAGCCGGTCATCCTACCCGAGGAGCCGCACAATCTGGATGAGTTCCGCCGCCAGTTCGACAAGGACGACTTCTGGTGCGGGACGCTGCTCGGTGGCTGCGGCGAGCGGCTAATGACCAAGCGCTACGAAACGAAGGTCTGTCACTTCTCCCATTTCCCGGACCGCGACGGAAGCCGGGCGGCTTGTCATCGCACGGCCAACGGCGTCGACAGTGCAGATCACCTGTTCGTCAAGGCGCACGTGACGCAGTGGCTGGCGAGCCAGGGGCACGCGGCGCAGGCCGAGTTGTGCAGCCTCGGGCACGGGCCCGGGGATGCCGTGGACTTCGTGCTGCGTGCCACGAATCAACGCTTGCGCTTCGAGCTGCGGCCCAACGACTACCGCAGCTGGCGTGGAACGGCGGACAGCCTGGCCGCCAAGGAAGGGCATGTCGAGTGGGTCTTCGGGCTGGAGAGCGCCATCACCCGGGATATGACGGCCCGCTACGGCTATGCCCTGCGGGTGCGGTGCGAAACCGACGGCAACAGCCGTCGGGTTCTGATCGGCACCGTCACCGAGAACCGCCCCGTCGCCTGGTCCCCGCTCGAGCGGTGCCGGATGACCGGCGACGGCCTCATCACCCCCGACCTCGACGAACTGCGTAACCGCGGGCTGATCCGCGAGGGCGCCGCGCGCTACGACGCTGTGGCCGGCAGCCTGCCGCTGCCCGGCGCCGAGATCGTCTTCGCGATCGACGGCGAGGCGCGGCCGGACACCGACTCGCCCCTCGTGGAGGGCGGCCGGTACCTGATGTCCGGCTTCATCAAACCGGCCGGACACCGGATCCTCAGGGCCCAGCTCTCCTTGCCCCACGACACACCTCGCCCCACCGAACAGTACGTGTACCGGCTGGCGGGCGCGGTGCGCCTGCTGGTCACCGAAGCCGACCGGCCGGGTGAGAACACCCGCTGGGCGGTGCGCGCGGACAGCCTCATCCAGCTCAAGGGCCTGGACGCGGAACGTACCGGCCTGTGGCGTCCCCCTGTCGCCCTGGACGAGCCCCTGCCCACGCCGAAGCCCGCCACGCGGACCGCTCCGGCCCCCACCGTTCCGGTGCAGTCCCAGGGCAGCGGCACCGCCACACTGTTGCGGCGGGCTCTCGAAGACGTGGCGCGGGAGGGGGCCACCACCACGTGGCATCAGCTGGCCGAGCGGGTCGGCCTGGATCTCGCGCACCTGCCTGATCCCAAGCGCCGGGACCTCCTCGTGGAGGTCGACAAGCCGCAAGATGGGAACCGGTCGCTGTTGTGCGTCCTGGTCCGCGCGCCCTCCGGCCGTCCCCTGCCCTATCTCGCCACCGCGCTGCGCCTGCTCCAAGTCACCGCCCCGGCCTCGGAGTCCGCGCTGTACCGGTGGAGCGACGAGCAGATCCGCGCTGCGCATACGGCGTACGGCCACCGCACTCCTCCCCCACCGGCATCGGCTGCCATTGCGGAGGCGCCCCGCCCCGCGGAACCGCGGGGCGCCCAGGAACAACTGACCCTCCTCAAGGCCCAGTTGGCCGTGGGCCGTGCCACGTTGCCCCGCGCCACCGGCCGCCGCGCCGCCCGCCTGGCCACCACGGTCAAGGACGGCGAACAGCACCAACGGCTCTACGAGAGTGTCTGGGAGCGCAGGCAGGAACTGCGCGCGTGGCAACGCGAGTGCGAGCGGCTCCTGGACGACCTCGCCCGCCTCATTGGCCACCCTCTGCCGGCGTCTGCTCCCCCGAAGAAGAGCATGCCCGCCGTCCCGCCCGTCGCCGCGAAGAGCCCCGTCTCGCCGGGGAAGGACAAGCGTACGTTCCAGGCACAGGCAACGGCAGACATTGCCCGTCTCACGCAGCTGTTCAAGCAGGCCCGTGATGCCGACGACCTGAACGAGGCCAGACGGATCCGCAAGGAGGTCTCACGGATCGCCACGGATCGCCTGTCCGGTGAGCCACGGCAGAACCTCCTACTGCTCCGCACCGACCTGCAGACCTGGATCAACAGCCGTGAAGCAGCAGCCGCCCACGCGGCGCTGCGTACCTTGTTCACCGACCTCGCGACGGCCGACCCCGGCCCCACGCCTCTCGCCCTGCGCAGTGCCCTGGCCCACTCGAAGATTCTCAAACGACGCTGCCCCGGCCCCCTGCCGCAGGACCTCCACACGGCGCTCACCCGCCTGGAAGACCAGGTCAACGGCGAATCGGTGACTCCAGACGGCGAAGCCCCTCTGCCGGCGACCCACCCGTCACCCAGCGACGCGCCGCCTTCCGGATCTGCCGCTTTCGTAGAAGCCCGAGCGGAGTTCGCCTGGCTCGTGAAGGAGATCCGTACCGCGCAGGAGGCCGGCGACCTGGCTGCGGTCCAGACCGCGCGCCACTTGGCCGGACCTATCTACGGCCAGCGTCTGTCGCCCGAAGACCGCGCCGCCTACACGCCGTTGATGCGCGAGGTGAAGGCGTGGTGCCAGGAACAGGATCCGAACACGGACCCGATCCTGCGCCGTATCCGTCAAGTCCTCGCCGAACTCGGCCGTGCCGACAACGGCCTGGCCACCGAGCAACTCGCCGCATTCCTCGACGAGATCAGCTCGCTGCGCCGTCAGTTGGGCCGGCGCCTACCAGTGCTCGAAGAGGTTCAGGTCAAGCGGTGGAAGCGCCAGCTCAAGGCCCGCACCTGGAGCGCGCCGCGTCGTGCCGCACCGCGCGCGGCGGACCCGGTCACGGCCGTCCCCGGTCCCAAGGCCACCGCACCGTCTCCCCCGGACCGTCTGCCGATCGAGACCATCGACAAGCTGGCCGCCATCGCCCGGGACGTCCTCAAGGACGCGGCGCGCAGCGGCGGCTCACTTCTGACGTGGGGTGACCTGCGGCTGCGGATGGCGGGCGGGCTGCCGCACCTGCACCCGGACGACCAAGGTGAACTCCTGGTCGCCGTCGACCGGGAGACACCGGTCGGTGAACCGCTGCTGTCCACACTCGTCGCGAGCTCGGACGCCTCGCTGCACTGGCTCTACCGCCACGTCCGCTTCAGCCTCGGCCGCGAACGCATACCCGAACCAGACCTTCCCGCCCACTGGGCCACCGAAGTCCTGCGCCTGCGCCAAACCTGGCGCCACCGCTGACCTGGCGCACTCAGCTCACGGCGTCCGGGCCCGGCCCACCCGCCGTTCAGCTCGGTCGCGGACACCCGCCGGCCCCGGCTCGCTGCACCGGTCCGCCACGACTGCTCGCGGCTACGGGTAAACACCGAGCTCGTAGTGGCGCACCCCGGCGTACACGGTCACGGTGCCGTCGTCGTGCATCTCGCCCCAGGGGCGCTCCGGGAGTGAGATGTCCAGGCAGCTGCCGGAGCAGCCCTCGCAACAGTCGAAATGGTCCTGCCACGCTGTCACGTCCGCTTCGGTGCGAGGGTTGCGCATCGTATGGACGTCGTGACCGCTGCACTCGTCGTTCGGGCACGGTGCGCCGTGGCCACAGTCCGCGGTGCCGCACGGGCAGGGACGGTCGCACCCGGCCGGTTCCCAGTCCTGGGTGATCACGGCGCGTTCTCGGGGTGACCTTCGATTCGCTGTCAGGGCTGCCACGACGTCCTGCCGGGACGCCCCGGTCGCCTTCTGCACGGCGTCCGTGAGCGCGACCACGTTGCCGAGGCCGGGATCAGTGCCTGAAAGCCATACGGTCGGTGAGCCGGACGAGTCGGCCTCGTTGCGGTACAGCCTCGCGAAGAACGAACGCGTCCCCGTGTCGTATCCCCAGTCGCTGCCCCGCTCCCAGCCGCGAAGCGGCAGAGCGAGGGTGAAGTCCTCGACGATTCGCTGCCCTTGTGGCACATAGAGCGCGGTCATACGGTGCCAGCGGCAATGCGCCAGATCGCCGTGGGCGATGGCGGTGCAGGCGTCGTTGAGGGCCGGATTCCCTCGGCAGCGCCGCTTGGTGCGATGGGCACGGCAATACGTCTGCGTGGCCTCGATGAGCTGGTCGCACTGCCGTCCCCCCGTGTCGCTGGGTGCCATACAGCGCTGGCGGTGCGCGGCAGCGGGGTGGCGATTGGCCAGCGTGCCGTCGGCCCGCTGCTGTTCGATCTCGCGGTGGATCCGGGCCACGCTCTCATTGCGCGCCGCGCCCTGCAGCGGGTAGACGGTGCCTTTCGTCGTCAGCAGGTTCGTGAAGGTGTCCGGGGCGAGTTGCGGCTCCAGCAGCAGCCGCAGACCGTCCTCGCCGACCGGGTACTCCACCGCTTCACCCGACAGGAGGACGCTGCGCAGGCGCCGGCTGGTGACCAGTTCGAGCCACAGTTCCAGCATCAGTTCGCAGTCATCAGAAATGGGCTGGAAGAACCAGCGCTCCTCCGCGTCACGGATGACGCGGATGCCGCGGTGGGCCTCGGTCCGGGACGCTGTCTTCGCCCGTTCCCGCAGTCCCTGGGCGCCCGCCAGCGTGGTGAGGTCCAGACGCACCGCACGAGATGCGCCGCCGCCGGCCACATGACGGGCGGCATACAGCGTGTCCACCGTCTTCGCGGCCAACACGCCGACGTCCACCACGTCGCCGTAGGTCCGCAGGCATCGGTAGTCGCCGTCGAAGAGATTGTGGCCGATGATCAGGTCGACGTCTCCGGCCACGGCACGGAGGTCCGAAAGATTCTGATCTCGGAACGTGTGAAAGGCTACTTGCCGCCAGTATTCCTGTCCCGGCATGTCGGTGGCGTCCTGTCGTTCCATCACCAAAAAGCCGACGCCGTCGATATCCCAGCGCTCGGGCAGACTCCGGCCCGCTACCCGCGCATAGTCCACATCCAGCACCCCCACCGTGCGGGGAGATCCCGAAGGCAGGCGCCGTACCGCAGGCGTGCGATAAACGGGCGCGTGGCCATACCTGTCGGCGTCCACGACGCTCGGGTCCGGCGCCACAATCGGAGTCCACGCCTCCAAGTCCTCCGCGCTGGCATAGGCGCTGTCACTTCCTCCATGCGTACACACCGAGTGCGCCGCATAGAAGGCAAACCCTCGTCGCCGCAGATCCAACGCACCTGGATCATCGGCGAGTTGACTCTCGGAAAACACCGACAGGTAGACCGGTACAGCCAGGTCGGACCGCAGGTACCACCCCGCCTGGAGCGGCGCCCGAGGGGAATCAACCTGCGGGACGAAATCGGACGAGTACCCGTCGGGAGGCTGCGCCGTGAACTCCAAGAGCGGCTGGCCGGACTCCCGCCCCGCGTCGATCAACGCCTGAAAGGTCCACCCGCGCGACGGCACCCGCGGGCCACCGAGCTTGATCACGGAGGGCAGTTGCTCGTGCGGGGCAACCTCGCCGGTGCGCCGGGCCCGCGACGACGGCTTCTTCTTCCTCTTCTTCGGCATGCGCCGGTACAGTAGCCACCCCCTCTGACAACGGCCGCGCCCTAAAGGCGACCTACCCGACGGCCTGTTGATCTTCCCGGCGTCGGACGAGGACCACGATCATCTCGGTGACAGCTTTCGGCAGCCCGGTGAGTCGAGTGCGCAGTCGTGTCATAGAAAACATCGTCGGGGCACGGCGCGGCCGGGGCATGAGTCGCGGTACTCAGCTGTGGTGCGCAGGAACCCATGGGGCCGATGGGTTCCGAGTCCTGACCGCGCACCGGTCAGACGACCCGGCGCTGGGCCTGTCCGTCCCAGAACTCGACACCGGCGTACCGGGTCTCCCGGGCCGGGACCTTCGCCGCGAACCCGGCAGCCGGTAGCGCTGGCTGTCCCAGTCCGACGCCTTCGGGCTGGCATCCATGCCACCAACAGGATCCGGAAAGTCTGTGTGACGCCGCCTCCAGTTGCTTACAGCAGCACGACCGCGAATCCGATCAACCAACCATGACTCTATGGAGGGCAGCCCCCTGGTCCCGTACGCACCCCGGCGGTCACTCATGGGCAGTATCCGCAAGTTGGCTGACAAGACCATTCTTCTCCACGGCCGCGCGGACACCGCTTCTACGCTGGCCCTCATGCGCGAAGTCGAATACCGGAACAGTGGCGTTCCGTTGGAAGAATATGAACTCACTCGCGGGAACCACCGCCGTCAGAAGCAGAGCGAGGAGGTCGGTTCGGCGTCAGGTCGAGGAGGACAACGCCAAATGCCGGGCAGACCCGGCGAGGGCGGAGCGTCGCCGCCAGGCGTTCGAGAATGTCGCGGAGCTGATGCAGTCCTTCAAGAAGGCAGACCACGAGATCATGCGGTGGCGTGTCCGGTTGTACTGCGGCCACATCATCGAGACCGAGGCGCACTACACGTACACCGACCCCCTCTCCGCCGGGTCATACGGCAGGCGATGCTCTGAGTGCGGGGAAGACCGGCAAACAATCGTGGCCTTCGAACCCATCGGGCTGCGTGGCGAGCCACCGGAACCAACAGAATCCACACCTCCGCCGCCCCCGAAGAAGCCGACACGAGCCGACCTCGAACGACGCGTTAAGACCCTGGAGAAGGAGAACGAACGCTTGCGCACGAAGCTCACTGGCTGAAGGCCCCGACCGCAGCCACGGGCTGACTCGCAGCAGCTCACGGAGGCCGAGCTGACGGCAACGGCGAAGATCGCCGCCGCACGGACACCCAGTTCGCCCGCACGATGGCAGCTCATCGCTGCCTTGGGCGAAGACCCGGCCGGGCACCGGTCGGCGATACGCGCCATCGCCGCCTAGACACGGTCCACGTCAGCCTTCGCTCGTTCGAGCGAAATGGTTTCGAGCCATCTTCCGCCGGCGAACGGAACTGACACCATGCCGCCGTCGCACGTCAACCTCGAGTCGAAGGCGGGCCATTGGAACGGCAGGTCAATGAGCGGCAACTCTCGGTGCTGAAATGGGTGGAAGACAGGTGCCCTGCCGGCGTTTGGGAGACCAGCTCCTACAAGACCACCTGTCAGGCACTGCAGAACCGCGGCCTGGTCCTGGTCTCCCGGAAGGGTGGGCAATGGAACGTCGCCCTGACAAGCGCCGGCCGGCACTACCTGGCGCACGGCACATACCCTCCCCCTGGATCGCGCCCGCGGAAGACCCAGGCCGCCGCTCCGCAACCCCCGTCCCCCCGAGCACAGGAAACTCCGGCCTCCGCGCGAAAACCAAGCCCTCCTCCACAGCGCCGCGTGACATTCACGGAACAGCTGCTGCAAGAGCTCGCGGAGGCAGGCGGCCAGATCGTCAAGCCCGGCAGCGGTCCGGACTCCGAGAAGTGGCCGTCCCGCATCGCCGCGGCGCGCAGATCCGGAAGGATTCCGCAGACGAAGGAGCTGTACGGGGGTTGGTGCCGTGGCGGGTACGAGATCAAGCTCGTCGACATCCCCGCCTGGCGCCTTGCCGTCCTCGAACCCGTCCCCGTGCCCGCCCGGCTCACCCGCCCGCACACCGTGGTCCGGGCCATGCAGAACGAACAGCAGCCGCTGGGCCTAACCAGGCCCGTCCAAGGACGTGCTCTCCGGCTCATCCAGGCGCTGATCACCGCTGCCGAGGCCGAAGGACACTCCAGTTCGGCGGGAGCGACCGGCTTCGCGCCACCGTCTCATCGCCGCCGCAGAGCATCTCCCCACTTCACCATCACCGCACAGGGCCAGACCGTGGGGTTCCTCGTCCTCCAGGAACAGGACCGGACCGAGCACGTCGCCACCGAGAAGGAACTCGCCGACGCCAAGAAGCACTCCTGGATCAGGATCCCCCGCTTCGACTACACCCCATCCGAACGCCTCCGCTTCGTCCTCAGCGGCGGCCAACCGCACCGGGCAAGCGAATGGTCCGACGCCCCCGGCCACCCCCTCGAAGGCCAGCTCGCCGAGATCGCGCAGGAGATCACCCTCCGCGGCGAAGCCGCCGAACGCAGACGTCTCGACGAGATCGAAGCCGCACGCCAAAAGCGCATCCGCTGGGAAGCCGCCATGCAAGACGCCCGCATCCAGTACGCCGAGGCGTACCGCTTCAGACACTTTGAAGCGCAGGAAGCGGCATGGCGCCACGCCACCGGACTCACGGAGTACGTGAGCGCCGTACGCACGCGAGTCGAGGCCATGCCCCCGGGGCAGGCCAGAACCGAAGCCGAAGCATGGATCAGCTGGGCAGCATCCAGCGTCGAGCGCCTCGACCCATTGCACACACCACCCCGACTGCCCGACATCCCCGAACCACGAGCCGACGACCTCAGGCCCTTTCTCGGGCACTGGAGCCCCTACGGCCCCTGAGTCGCGATAGCGGGCGCGCACCGACTGGGTGACACCCAGATGATCACCCGTGATCTCGGACAGAACGACACGGCATCGTCGCACCCAATGTCGGATGTCGTCGACCGCGCTGAGCGCCGCTTCACGCCGAGCTCGCGCGTGGCCACGCGGTCGATCTCCGAGAGCAGCAACGGGGACATCACCAGGAGCCCCGCAGCCATGATGGCTTCGTTTGACGCACGCAGCTCCCCGCGATCGCCCCCAGCGTGCCTGCAAGATCGCCGTGCCGTCCACCGATTGCGCTCCGCACGCTGACGCACGCCCGGGATGCACTCCCGGCTCACGCTCCAACCCACCTCCGTCCGCGAGTCTTTGGCGACATATCACCAATCAACCTACATCCACTGGCGTTTGCTGCTTGGGATGTCATGGGCATTCTGTATGGGTCTGATCGTCGGCATGGGTGCAACCTTGGGGGGCCGATGGCAAGAGGGGACGTCTGGGCGGGAAAGGGCACGACCGGATCGGTCGCGAACCTCGTCGCCCAGTTCGGCGAGGAGGTCAGGACCAAGCTGCAAGGTCCCGCAGGGGCGGTCAGCAGTAAGGAGGACAGCCTGACCGCGCCGGTGGAGCATCTGCTGCGCGGCATGGCCTCGCGGCAACGCCTCAAGCTCATCGTCCACGGTCAGAGTCGCATCAAGGAACTCGGGATCCGGCCCGACTTCGCCATCGCCTGCGGCGGCAGGACCATAGGGCACGTCGAGCTGAAGCAGCCGGGCTCGGGGGCCGACCCGGAGAAGTGGTCGGTGAAGAGCCACGACCGCAAGCAGTGGGAGAAGATCAAGGCACTCCACAATGTGCTGTACACCGACGGATACCAGTGGGCGGTCTACCGTTTCGGCGTACAGGTCGGCCCCACCGGAATCCTGGTCGGAGACCTTGATTCCGGTAGCCGGCAACTCGTCGTCGCGGACACCGGGTTCGAGCGCGCCCTCACGCACTTCTTCCTGCCGGCGCCCATCGTCCACGACAGCATCAACGAACTGGTCAAGCGCATCGCGGGAATCTGCGCCCTGCTGCGTGACGAGGTCACCGAACGCCTCACCCGCGAGGAGCACGGGGAGGCTGACGCTGCGTTCTCGATCCTGGCCGACAACTGGAAGGACCTGCTCTTTCCCGATGCTCGCCCGGAGGAGTTCGCGGACCAATACAGTCAGACGCTGACGTTTGCCATGCTGCTGGCTCGTCTTGAGCACATTGATCTGGGCAGGCTCACGCTTCCCGAGGTCGCCATCCGACTGGGCAAGCGGCATTCCTTGATGGGCAAGGCGCTGGCGGTGCTGACTGACGACGCCCTCGACGATCTGCGGGGCATCATCGACCCACTGATCGACGTCTTATCGGCCGTCGACCCCGAGATGTTCAAGGACGAGACCGGAGACGCCTACCTCCACCTGTACGAGGGCTTTCTGAGCGCCTACGACCCGGAACTGCGACGGCGGACGGGTACTTACTACACGGCTGGCGAGGTCGTCCGCTTCATGGTCGGCTTCACCGACGAGGTGCTGCGTGACCGGCTCGGCCAGGAGGACGGCTACGGAAGCGAGGACGTCACCGTCGTCGATCCGGCCATGGGCACCGGGACCTTCCTCATCAACATCATCGACCACGTCGCCAAGTCCCTGTCAGTGAAGTACGGCAGCACGCTCAAGTCCGGGCTTCTCCGGGAGCTCTCCGGCCGACTGGTCGGGCTGGAGAAACAGACCGGGCCGTACGCCGTCGCCGAACTCCGTGTGCACCACGCCTTCCGGTCCCACGATGCCGACATCACGCGCCGCCCGCCGAGGCTTCTGGTGGCCGACACACTCGACGATCCCGCCGTCGAGCACCACCTGGGCTTCATGTACGAGGCGATCGCCCGCCACCGCCGAATGGCGAACAAGATCAAGGCGGACGAGAAGGTCATGGTGGTCATCGGCAACCCGCCCTACCTGCGGGGTGCGAGACAGTCGGGCGTCGGACGCTGGGTCACCGAGGGCAACCCGAACGGCCAGGGCCCGATCCTCGCCCGCTTCCACCCAGAGGACAACGGACGCGTCGGATACGCCCTCGACAACCTCTACGTCTACTTCTGGGCGTGGTCCACCTGGAAGGTCTTCGACCAGTTGACCGCCTCGGGAGCACCGAAGGCCCCCAGCGGGATCGTCGCCCTCATCACCAACTCCGGATACCTGGACAGCGAGGGCTCGGCCGGCATGCGCCACTACCTGCGCGAGGTCGCCGACGAGGGCTGGGTCATCGGTCTCTCCCCCGAGGGCGCCTACTCCGACACGCGCACCCGTGTCTTCCAGGATGTCAAGCGGGAGATCTGCATCGCCGTCTTCGTCCGCCATGGCGCCCCGGACACGGGTACACCGGCGCGGGTCTGGCGACTCGACGTCCCCGCGGGCACACGCGAGGAAAAGTTCGACTGGCTGGAAGGGCTTGGCCTCGACGGCCATCGCGGAGGGACCTCCTGGCAGCTCTGCCCCACACAGTGGACCGCGCCCTTTCACGTCACGTCCGACTCCGAGTGGTCGGCAATGCCACCGGTGGACGCCCTGCTGCCCTGGACGAGCTCCGGCAACAAGAACAACCGCAACTGGCCCGTCTCACCCAGCCGGGACGTCCTGGAGAGGCGCTGGCACAGGCTCGTCCAGGCTCCGGCAGACGCCAAAGCGGAGTTGATGAAGAGCACCGGAGACCGCCGTCCGGACAAGCTGGAACCACCACTGCCCGGCCAGCAGGAGACGGGCAGTCTTGCCGCAGAAAATGAGAGGATTCCGGTCATCGTCAAGTACGGACGGATGACGTTCGACCGGCAGTACATCATCGCGGACCGAAGAGTGATCGACCGACCGCGGCCGGCCTTGTGGTTCGCCCACAACGACCAGCGTCAGATCTACCTGTCCGAACTCCACACAGAATCAGGCCGTCCGGGGCCGGCGGTGAGTTTCACCGCCCTTCTGCCCGACATTCATCACTTCAAAGGCACCGAAGGCGGCCGCGTCGCCCCTCTTTACCGCCACCCCCACCAGGCTGAACCAAACGTCACCCCTGGCCTGCTGCGGCTGCTCACCAAGACGCACGGCGTGACGGTCACCGCCGAGGACCTCTTCGCGTACATCGCGGGGACAGCCGGCCACAGCGGCTACACCCGCCGCTTCGCCGCGAACCTCGCCGAGCGCGGTGCCCGTATCCCTATAACACGCGACCCGGCTCTATGGGCGGAGCTCGTGGAAGTGGGTAGGCGCACGGTGTGGATCCACACGTACGGCCAGCGCTTCGCCTCCCACCACGACAGTTCACCTGGCTCGTCCCCGAGGCTTCCCCCGGAGGAACAACCGGAATGCGTCGTCGTGATCGGAGAGGACGACGGGTTACCTGAGGACATCTCCTACGACGCGTCAACACGAACCCTCACAGTGGGCACGGGCTGCATACGTCCGGTGGCGCCAGAAGTCTGGGACTATCGGATCGGCGGGGTGCAGGTGATCCGCAAGTGGTTCAGCTTCCGCAAGCGCAAGCCAGACGTGGAACGACAGACCCCGTTGAACGACATCCTGCCCCCGACCTGGCCTGCCCGGTGGACCGTTGACCTGCTTGACCTCATCAACGCGCTCGGGCTCCTCGTAGCCCTCGAACCCCGACAGGCCCGGCTGCTGGACGCCGTGAGCAGCGGCCCGCTCATCACCACCGACGACCTACGAGGCGAGGGCATCCTGCCCGTACCTGTCTACGCAACCAAGGAACCGAAACCGCCGCGGAAGTCTCGACGCACCCCCGGCCCTGGTCAGCAGAGCCTCGACCTCTTGGACTGACACCCGCCCGGCCTGAGTGCCTGACGCCCGCAACATCAACGGAATATCTGCACGACGACGCCCCGCCGCAGCAAGCTGGCGGGGGCCCCGCATCAGCTCCCCGTGTACGCAGGCCCCCGCCGGAGCAAGCCGAAGAGGGACCCTCACCTGTCACGAGCGAACACAAACGATCACGGGCGGGTCACCAACCCCGCGGACGTACTCACGCCACAGGGCTCTGACCTGGACTTACGCACTCACCCTGGACCGACTGGACGCCCGTGGACGGCTTCTACGACATGTGCCATGTAGTACCGCACACAAAGCCACGAGACAGGAAAGATCCGGACCATAGGCGGACCAACCGAGCCGCAACGGCCACCTCCTACACCATCACTGCAGTTCAGGGGCTCGCAAGCGCTGTACCACCAGCAGACCAAGAACCTGCTGGGCGCTCTGCCGATGTGGCTGAGCATGACTGTTTGACACCGGAAATCTCCGGCGCCCCTGCCTCGCGGACTTCCCCATCAGGCCAGCTGACCAGCGACGCAACACACCTGACACACCATCAGAACGAGCGTCAAATGAGCGTCACGAGCGTCATTTCAGCGTCAAGATATCGCCCGTAACGCCCACACCGCACATAATGCGCACGTGAAAATCCGCAGGTCAGGAGCCCTTCCCGGCCGGTTCGAGGATCGCCACGCACTCCACATGATGCGTCATCGGAAACAGATCGAACGCCCGCAGCGTCCGCACCCGGTAGCCGCCCTCCCGGAAGTACGCCAGGTCCCGGGCCAGGGCGGCCGGGTCGCAGGCCACGTAGGCGATGCGGCGGGCGGCCAGGGACGCGAGGTGGGCCACCGTCCTGCGGCCCGCCCCCGCGCGCGGCGGGTCGAGGACGATCAGGTCGACCTCGGTGATGCCGGTGCGCGGCAGGACCGATTCGACCTTGCCCTGTTCGATGCGGACACGGTCGAAGTCGGCCAGGTTGTGCCGGGCGTCCTCCACCGCGCGCTTGCCGGACTCGATGCCGAGGACCGCGCCCTGGTCGCCGACCCGGTCGGCGAGGGCGCCCGCGAAGAGGCCGACGCCGCAGTACAGGTCGAGCGCCATCTCGCCCTTGCGCGGCAGCAGCCCCTGCATCACCGCCTTCATCAGCGTGTCCGCCGCCATCGGGTGGACCTGCCAGAAGCCGCCGGCGCCCACGCGGTAGGTACGGCCGTCGGCACGTTCGCGGACGAAGGGGCGGCCGTGGACCCGGTGGACCCCGCCGGACCGCTCGTCGACCCGCAGCACCGACACCGGCCGGTCCAGTTCGACCAGGGGGAGCCGCGCGCCGGGCTTCGGCGTCAGGATGACCTGGCGGTCCCCCGATCCCGACGCGGCGATGGCCTCGACGGAGTCCATGCCCGTCCAGTCCCGCTTCTCGATGCCCAGCTCGCTGACGCCCTCCGCGGCGATCATGCAGTGGTCGACCGACTCCACCTCGTGCGAGCGGTGTCGGCGCAGCCCCGCCCGGCCGGACGGGTCCACCGCGTACTGCACCCGCGAACGCCACTTCGGGACGTCGCCGGCCGGCAGCTTGTCGCCCTCGGCCGGCATCACCGTGCCGTCCCAGCCCGCCTCCTCGGGGGTGAGGCCCGCGAGCCGGCTCAGCTGCTCGGCGATCACCTCGCCCTTCAGCCGGCGCTGCGCTCCCGGCTTGGCGTGCTGCCAGTCGCAGCCGCCGCAGCGGCCGGGACCCGCGTAGGGGCAGGGCGCGTCGATCCGGTCCTTCGAGGCCGCCAGCACCCGCACCGCGTCGGCGCGCAGAAAGCGGGCGCCCTCCTCGCCCTCCGTCACCCGCGCCACGACCCGCTCACCGGGCAGCGCGTGCCGGACGAAGAGGACCTGCCCCTCGCCCGTGCGGGCGATGCAGTGACCGCCGTGGGCGACGGGGCCGACCTCGACCTCGTACTCCTCGCCCACCAGCGACTTCTTCGGTTCTGCCTGCATGGGGGGACGTCTCCAGATGCGAGAGAGGGGGAGGGGGACGGGCACCCGGACGGTGCGGCCGGACAACAGCCCACCAGTCTACGTGGCTGCCGTCCGGCCGTTGACCACGAGCCCGGCCGGCCGGGCTCCGGAGCTCAGCCCCGGGGGGACGACGACTCCCTGGACCGGTCCTCCGCGGGACCCCGGCGCACCGCACCCGGCGCGTTCCAGTCCTGCCGCCTGCGGGCCCGCAGCTTCGCCGCCTCCGAGGACTGCAGCTGGTAGGGCACCGAGGTCACCATGACACCGGGGGTGAACAGCAGCCGTCCCTTCAGCCGCAGCGCGCTCTGGTTGTGCAGCAGATGCTCGTACCAGTGACCCACCACATACTCGGGGATGATCACGGACACGGCGTCGCGCGGGGACTCGCGGCGCAGGCTCTTCACATACTCGATCACCGGGCGCGTGACCTCGCGGTACGGGGAGTCCAGGATCTTCAGCGGTACATCGATGCCGCGCCGCTCCCACTCGCTCCTCAGCGCCTGGGTCTCCGCCGGGTCGACATTGACGCTGAGCGCCTCCAGGCTGTCGGACCGCAGCAGCTTGGCATAGGCCAGAGCACGCAGCGTGGGACGGTGGATCTTGGAGATCAGGACCACGGAATGGACCCGCGAGGGACGGACGCTGTCGTCGTTCGGGCCCTCGGGGGCGGCGAGCTCCTCGGCCACCCGGTCGTAGTGCTTGCGGATGGCGGTCATGGTCGCGAAGAAGATGCACATGCCCAGCAGGGCGACCCAGGCGCCGTGCGTGAACTTGGTGACCAGGACGACGACCAGGACCAGGCCGGTGAGGAAGGCGCCGAAGGTGTTGATGGCGCGGGAGCGCAGCATATGGCGCCGCTTGGCCTGGTCCCTCTCGGTGGCCAGATGGCGGTTCCAGTGCTTGACCATGCCGACCTGGCTGAGGGTGAAGGACACGAACACGCCGACGATGTACAGCTGGATCAGCCGGGTCGAGTCGGCGCCGTAGACCACGGTCAGCAGGATGGCGGCGCCCGCGAGCAGCACGATGCCGTTGGAGAAGGCGAGGCGGTCGCCGCGGGTGTGCAGCTGGCGGGGCAGATAGCGGTCCTGGGCGAGGATCGAGCCGAGGACCGGGAAGCCGTTGTAGGCGGTGTTGGCGGCGAGGAAGAGGACCAGCGCCGTCGCCGCGGCCAGGACGATGAACAGGAAGCTGCCCTTGCCGAAGACGGCCTCGGCGACCTGCGAGATCACCGGGTTCTGCACATAGTCCGCGCCGACCGGGACGCCCTGGTGCAGCAGGTTGACGGCCGGGCGGTCGGCCATATGGACCTTGGTCGTCATGGCCAGCGTGATGATGCCGCAGAACATCGTCACGGCCAGCAGGCCGATCATCGCCAGGGTGCTCGCCGCGTTCCGGGACTTGGGCTTGCGGAAGGCGGGGACGCCGTTGGAGATCGCCTCCACACCGGTGAGCGCGGCGCAGCCGGAGGAGAAGGCGCGCAGCAGCAGGAAGACGAGGGCGAAGCCGGCGAGTCCCTGGTGTTCGGCCTTGAGGTGGAAGTCGGCGGTCGGCGCCCGCATGGTGTCGCCGAGGACGAGTCCGCGGAAGGCGCCCCAGGCGATCATGATGAAGACGCCGGTGACGAACACATACGTGGGGATCGCGAAGAGCGTGCCCGACTCCTTCACCCCGCGCAGGTTCATCAGCGTCAGCAGCACGATCACGGCGACCGCGCACAGCACCTTGTGCTCGACCACGAAGGGGACGGCGGAGCCGAGGTTCTCGATGCCGGAGGAGATCGAGACGGCGACGGTCAGGACGTAGTCGACGAGCAGCGCGCTGGCGACGGTCAGGCCCGCCCTGGGGCCGAGGTTGGTGGTCGCCACCTCGTAGTCGCCACCGCCGCTCGGGTAGGCGTGCACATTCTGCCGGTAGGAGGCGACCACGGTCAGCATCAGCACGGCGACCGCGACCGCTATCCAGGGGCTGAAGTGGTACGCCGACACACCCGCGACGGACAGGACCAGCAGGACCTCGCCCGGCGCGTACGCCACGGAGGACAGCGAGTCGGAGGCGAAGACGGGGAGAGCGATGCGCTTCGGCAGGAGCGTTTCCCCGAGCCGGTCGCTACGCAGTGCGCGCCCGATCAGGATGCGTTTGGGCACGTCGGTCAGTTTGGACACAAGAGAGGATCGTAAGGGCTGGAACTGGGGGTAGCCCACCCGTCGGGGGAGATCTGCCTCACGAGTGAAATCGAAGAGGGGGCGCATTGCGGATTCCGCAGGTGAGGGGTGACCCGTGCCGCTATGACAAAACCCTTTCGGTTGCGGCCCACAAAGGTCCCATGCCTGCGACCGCGGAGTGCATCGGCGCCGTCGGCGCACCCGTCGGCCTCGGAATCCTGACAGTTCTCAGCGTCCGGAGCATCAGCCGCCGCTGATCGCGGGAGGCGGATCCCACGACGCGGACGGCGCGCCTGCACGGGGGTGCCCTGCGTGGACCGCGCATGTGTAGCTTGGTCGGCGGTCTGAGACCCTGTTCGGACCGAGCCGTGACCATTGACTTCGGAAGGACGGTCGTGCACATCGTCATCATGGGCTGCGGAAGAGTCGGTTCCGCTCTTGCCCAGACCTTGGAGCAGCAGGGGCACACGGTCGCCGTGATCGACCAGGACCCCACCGCCTTCCGACGACTCGGCTCCGGGTTCGGCGGCCGTCGGGTGACCGGGGTCGGCTTCGACCAGGACACCCTGCGTGAGGCGGGCATCGAGGAGGCGGGCGCCTTCGCCGCCGTCTCCAGCGGCGACAACTCGAACATCATCGCGGCTCGGGTGGCCCGGGAGATGTTCGGCATCGAGAATGTCGCGGCCCGTATCTACGACCCCCGCCGCGCCGAGGTCTACCAGCGGCTCGGCATCCCGACCGTCGCCACGGTGCGCTGGACGGCGGACCAGATGCTGCGCCGGCTGCTGCCGTCGGGCGCCGAGCCGCTGTGGCGCGACCCCACCGGTGGGGTCCAGCTCGCCGAGGTGCACGCCTCGCCGGCCTGGGTCGGCCACAAGATCAGCAGTCTGCAGGAGGAGACCGGCGTCCGGGTGGCGTTCCTCACCAGGCTGGGTGAGGCGATGCTGCCCAGCTCGCAGACGGTGCTGCAGGAGGGCGACCTGGTGCATGTGATGATGCGGACGGACGACGTCGACAAGGTCGAGGCGGCGTTCGCCGAGGGGCCTGAAGGGGAGGGCGGTCGCTGATGAGGGTCGCCATTGCCGGTGCCGGTGCGGTCGGCCGCTCGATCGCGAGCGAGCTGCTGGAGAACGGGCACGAGGTCCTGCTGATCGACAAGGCGCCGACCGCGATCTCGGTCGAGCGTGTCCCCCAGGCGGAGTGGCTGCTGGCCGACGCCTGCGAGATCACCTCGCTGGACGAGGCGGCGCTGCAGCGCTGCAATGTGGTGATCGCCGCCACCGGGGACGACAAGGTCAACCTGGTCGTCTCGCTGCTGGCCAAGACGGAGTACGGCGTTCCGCGCGTGGTCGCCCGGGTCAACAACCCCAAGAACGAGTGGCTGTTCAACGAGGCCTGGGGGGTGGACGTGGCCGTCTCCACGCCGCGTCTGATGTCGGCGCTGGTGGAGGAGGCGGTGAGCGTCGGCGACCTGGTCCGGCTGCTCCGCTTCAGCCATGGCGACGCCAACCTGGTCGAGCTGACCCTGCCCCCGGAGTCGGCCCTGGCCGGCACGCAGGTCGGGGATGTGCAGTGGCCGGACGACACCTCCCTGGTGACGATCATCCGGGGCGCCCGGGTGCTCACCCCGTCCCAGGAGGACTCCCTGGAGGAGGGTGACGAACTCCTGTTCGTGGCGGCCCAGGCCCGCGAGGAACAGCTGGAGGAGCTGCTCTCGGTACGCCGCGAAGGAGCCTGATTCCTCCGGTAAGCGCATGACGCATGACAAGGGGGGCGCCCGTCGGCTGACGGGCGCCCCCCATTTTCTGTCCACTACCGGCCGATCGGTGGGATGACAGGGCTAGGAATCCCGGCGGTGGCGGCCCGCCGCGCTCTCGCGCTCCCCGGCGGCGGCCTCCCGCTCCCGCTCGGCCTGCTCCTCCGCCTCCATCTCCGCGAAGACATCGATCGGCGCGGGCGCCTTCGCCAGGAAGACCCAGGTGAGCCAGACCGCGAGCAGGAACGGCGGGATCTTCAACGCGACGAGGATCCAGCCGAGTTGGGTGGTGTCGGCCCACCAGTACAGCGGGAACAGGATCATGCACTTGGCGAGCAGGATCAGGCCCCAGGCCCAACTGGCCTTGGCGTACGCCTTCTTGCGGCCCGGGTTACGGGTGCGCCAGGAGAGGTTCTCCTTGAAGACCGGGCCGAGGAGCACTCCGATCAGGGGGACTCCGGCGAGCGTGGTGATGATGTACGCCAGCGCCAGGCCCAGCGTGTAGAGCATGCCCGGCAGATAGAAGTCCTTGGCGTTGCCGGTCATCATCGCGAAGGCCACGCCGAAGGCCACACCGAACACACCGCTGAAGGCGTGCTTGACGGTGTCCCTGCGGGCGAGGCGCACCACCACCAGCAGCAGCGACACCACGAGGGCGGCGATCGCCGACCAGTAGAGATTCTTGTTGATCGTGAAGATGCTGACGAAGAGGAGGCCCGGCACCACGGTCTCGACCATGCCGCGGACCCCGCCGAACGCCTCGAAGAGCGCGGCCTCGGTCACCGCCCGCGAATCCTGGGCGTCTTCGGTCGGCTTCTCGAGTGACGTCACCGGCTACTCCCGTCCGAGTGGTCTGAGTTCGTACTTGGGGTTGAACAGCACTCTGCGGCCCCGGCTCATCGAGATCCGGCCCGACGCGATCAGTCTGCGTCCCGGTTCTATCCCGACGATGGAGCGCCTTCCGAGCCACACCACGTCCAGTGCGGCCGAACCGTCGAACAGTTCGGCCTCCAGTGCCGGGACGCCGGCGCGGGGACGCAGGGTGACCGTGCGCAAGGTACCAGTAACCGTGACGACCTGCCGGTCGTGGCAGTCCCCGATCCGCGTACAGCCCGCGGTCTGGGCGTCCTCGCGGAGTTCCTCGGAGTCCAGGTCCTCCTGTGACGAGGAGAGCCGGTCGAACATGCGCCGGAGGCGGCCGACCGGCCTTCCGGGACGAGGAACAGCGCTCATACCGAAAGCGTACCGGGAGGCATCCGCCCCGGATGCACCACGGCGGCGCCCCGCCGAGGCACCCGCCCGCGCGGGCCCGGTACGCGCGAGGCCCGGCTCACTTCTCGAACCGGTACCCCATCCCGGGCTCCGTGATGAAGTGCTGGGGATGCGACGGGTCCGTCTCCAGTTTCCGCCGCAACTGGGCCATGTACACCCGCAGATAGTTCGACTCCGTCCCGTAGGACGGCCCCCACACCTCCTTCAGCAGCTGCTTCTGGCTGACCAGACGGCCCGTGTTGCGCACCAGCACCTCCAGCAGATGCCACTCCGTGGGGGTGAGGCGTACGTCCTTCCCGGCCCGGTTGACCTTCTTCGCGGCCATGTCCACGGTGAACCCCGCGGCCTCCACGATCACATCCCCCTCGTCCCCGCCCCCGGTCGGCTCGGCCCGGCGGACGGCGGCGCGCAGCCGGGCCAGCAGCTCGTCCATGCCGAACGGCTTGGTGACGTAGTCGTCGGCGCCCGCGTCCAGCGCCTGGACCTTCTCGTCCGAGGAGTGGCGGGCGGACAGCACCAGGATCGGCACCCGGGTCCAGCCGCGCAGGCCCTTGATCACCTCGACCCCGTCCATGTCGGGCAGCCCGAGGTCCAGGACCACGACATCGGGATGGCGGGCGGCGGCGAGCTGGAGGGCGGTCGTACCGTCGGAGGCGGAGTCGACCTCGTACTTGCGTGCCTTCAGATTGATCACGAGGGCACGTACGATCTGCGGCTCGTCGTCGACCACGAGCACCCGGGTCATGTGGTTTGCCTTTCTGCTTCGGCGAGCCGTGCGGGATCCTGGCGTCCCTGGACGGCCCGGAGGGTGAGGACCATGGTGAGCCCGCCGCCGGGGGTGTCCTCGGCGTTCAGGGTGCCGCCCATCGCCTCGGCGAAGCCGCGGGCCACCGCGAGGCCGAGACCGACGCCGGCGCCACGCGGGGCGTCGCCGTGGCGCTGGAAGGGCTCGAAGATGCGTTCCTTCGCGTCGTCGGGCACGCCCGGTCCGCGGTCCACGACCCGGACCTCCACCCGGTCGGCGAGGGCGCTGGCGGAGACCAGTACGGGCGTTCCCAGGGAGCTGTACTTGACCGCGTTCTCGACGAGATTGGCGACCGCGCGTTCCAGGAGCCCGGCGTCCACGGCGACTATCGGCAGGCTCTCCGGGATGTCCAGCTCCACGCTGTCCTCCGGGACCCCGCCGAGCGCCATCGGCACCACCTCGTCCAGGTCCACCTCCCGGATCAGCGGGGTGACGGTGCCGGTCTGCAGCCGGGACATGTCCAGGAGGTTGCCCACCAGGTGGTCGAGCCGGTCGGCGCCCTCCTCGATGGCGGCCAGCAGCTCGGCCCGGTCCTCCTCGGACCACTCGACGTCGTCCGACCGCAGGGAGGTCACCGACGCCTTGATGCCCGCCAGCGGGGTGCGCAGATCATGGCTGACGGCGGCCAGCAGCGCGGTGCGGATGCGGTTGCCCTCGGCCAGCGCGCGGGCCTGTTCGGCCTCCTGCTGGAGGCGCTGACGGTCCAGAACGACCGCGGCCTGGGCGGCGAACGCCGCCAGCACCCGGCGGTCGGAGGCGGGCAGCACCCGCCCCGAGAGCGCCAGCGCCATATGGTCGCCCGCGGGTACGTCCACATCCGCGTCGTCCGGCCGTGCCACCGGCGCGCTGAGGCCCACGCTGCCCGCACAGGTCCAGGGATCGACCTCGCTCGTCCGTTCGAGCAGCGCCGCCGATTCCATGCCGAAGGTCTCCCTTACCCGCTCCAGGAGCGCCTCCAGACTGGTCTCGCCGCGCAGCACGCTGCCCGCGAGGAAGGAGAGGATCTCCGACTCGGCCCGCAAGCGTGCCGCCTGATGGGTGCGCCGGGCGGCCAGATCCACCACCGAGGCCACCGACACCGCGACCCCGACGAAGATCGCTATAGCGACGATGTTCTTCGGGTCGGCGATCGTCAGCCGGTGCAGCGGGGGCGTGTAGTAGTAGTTCAGCAGCAGCGAGCCGAACGCCGCCGAGGCCAGCGCCGGAAAAAGTCCGCCGAGCAGCGCCGCCGCCACGGTCAGGGTCAGGAACAGCAGCATGTCGTTGGCGAGACCGAGGCGGACGGAGTTCAGCAGCAGGGCGAGCACGACGGGGCCGAGGACGCCGGTCAGCCAGCCCGCCACGATGCGGGTACGGCCGAGGCGGGCGCCCCGGGCCACCGGGAGGCCGCGGCCCTTGGCGACCTCGTCGTGGGTGACGATGTGGACGTCGAGGTCGGGTCCGGACTCGCGGGCCACGGTGGCGCCGACGCCCGGTCCGAAGACGTACTGCCAGGCCTTGCGGCGCGAGGAGCCGAGGATGATCTGGGTGGCGTTCACTCCGCGGGCGAAGTCCAGGAGCGCCGCGGGGATGTCGTCGCCGACCACATGGTGGAAGGTTCCTCCGAGGTCCTCGACCAGGGTGCGCTGCACGGCCAGCTCCTTGGGCGAGGCGGAGGTGAGGCCGTCGCTGCGTGCGATGTAGACGGCCAGCACCTCACCGCCGGCTCCCTTCTCCGCCAGCCGGGCGGCCCGGCGGATCAGGGTCCGTCCCTCGGGGCCGCCGGTCAGGCCCACGACGATCCGCTCGCGTGAGCCCCAGATCGTGGACACCTTGTGCTGGCTGCGGTATTCGGTCAGATATTCGTCGACCCGGTCGGCCACCCACAGCAGGGCCAGCTCGCGCAGCGCGGTCAGGTTGCCGGGGCGGAAGTAGTTGGACAGGGCGGCGTCGACCTTGTCGGGCTGGTAGATGTTGCCGTGCGCCATGCGGCGGCGCAGCGCCTGGGGCGACATGTCGACCAGTTCGATCTGGTCCGCGCGGCGCACCACCTCGTCCGGGACGGTCTCGCGCTGCCGGATCCCGGTGATCGACTCGACGACGTCGCCGAGGGACTCCAGATGCTGGATGTTGACGGTCGAGACCACATTGATCCCGGCGGCCAGCAGCTCCTCCACGTCCTGCCAGCGCTTGGCGTTGCGGGAGCCGGGCACATTGGTGTGGGCGAGTTCGTCCACCAGGGCGACGGCGGGGGCCCGGTGCAGCACCGCGTCCACGTCCATCTCGGTGAAGACCGAGCCGCGGTGGACGAGCTCCTTGCGTGGGATCTGCTCCAGGCCGTGCAGCATCACCTCGGTGCGCGGCCGGTCATGGTGCTCCACGAACGCCACCGCGCAGTCCGTGCCACGCTCGACACGCCGGTGAGCCTCGGACAGCATGGCGTAGGTCTTGCCGACGCCCGGTGCCGCACCGAGGTAGATCCGAAGCTTGCCGCGTCCCATGGCCCCATTGTCGTCCCGTCACGGCCGTCGTCCCGTCACAGCCGCGTACGCTGCGTCGACCCTACGGCCAGCAATCCCGACAAATAGGTCGGGGACCGCCGGAAGGGGCATCCTTGACGGAACCCTGACACCCCAGCGGGACCTACCGGCACCGCACACCCTGGGACCGGGCCGGGCAGACCCCGGGGCCGGGTAGGCGGGAGGCCGCCGGTACGCGAAGAGGCCGTACCCCCCGAGCAGGGGCACGGCCTCATGGCGACTGACGTCTCTGTGCGTGGAGCTGTCAGCGGACCTCGGTGATCTCGGGGCCGCGCTGCAGCTGTCCCATGCCGCCCGAGAAGCGGGAACCTTCCTCCTGCTGTACTCCCTCGGGCACCATCTGCGCGTCGTTCGGCAGCTTCAGGACGATCGGATCGCGCGGGGCCATCGGGCCCTCGCCACGGACCACGACCGTGTCCCGGAAGATCTGCTCCAGCAGACCGGCCGCCTGCGGCTGCACCGCACCCTGGCCGGAGATCACGCCGCGCAGGAACCAGCGGGGGCCGTCCACACCGACGAACCGCACGACCTGGAAGCCACCCGTGCCGTCCGGCAGCTGCACCGGCACCTGGGCCCGCAGCTCCCAGCCCAGCGAACCCTCGACCTCGTCGACGATGCCGCCCTGCTGGGTGATGCCGCCGGCGATCTCCTCGCGCACCTCGCCCCAGATGCCCTCACGCTTGGGCGCGGCGAAGGCCTGCAGCTGGATGGCGCTGTCCCGCAGCACGACGGTGGCCGCGACGATCGCGTCGCCCGCGACCTCGACCCGCAGCTCCATGCCCTCGACCCCGGGCACGAACAGACCGCCGAGGTCCACCCGGCCCTCGCCGGGTTCGCGGATCTCGGAGTCGTCCCAGGGGCCGTCGGGCCGGGGCTCCGGTTCGAGCCGCACGCGCTCGCGTTCGACCTCTACCTCTTCGTCCGCCTCAGTGTCGACACCGTCGACGACCTGCTCGGCCTCGCCGGCCGCATCCTCGGCGGCACCCTTCTTCTTGCGACGTCCGAACACGTCACTGTCCTTCCCGGTCGGATACGACCGAAGCGTATCGATTCCCACCCGTTGTGCCGCCCACGGCGGCATGACCGCCGGTGGACCCGAAGCCCCCCTCGGCCCGCGCCGAGCCGGGAAGCTCCGCCACCTCCTGGAAGCGGACCCTCTCGACCTGCTGGACGACCAGTTGGGCAATCCGGTCGAAGCGCTCGAACCGCACGGTCTCGTACGGGTCGAGATTCACCACGATCACCTTGATCTCTCCACGGTACCCGGCATCAACCGTCCCTGGGGCATTGACGAGGGCGACACCGCAGCGCGCGGCCAGACCGGAACGCGGATGCACGAAGGCCGCGTACCCCTCGGGCAGCGCGATGGACACGCCCGTGGGCAGCACGGCCCGCTCCCCGGGCTTCAGCTCATGGCTCTCGGTGGTGCGCAGATCGGCTCCCGCGTCTCCGGGCCGCGCGTACTCCGGGAGCGGCACGTCGGGGTCGACGCGCCGGATCTGCACGTCCAGGGGATCGCGGCTCACGGGTTCACCTCGAAGGCACGCTCGCGCCGGGACGGGTCCGGATCGCTCATGGCGGCCCGGATCTCCTGCGGCCGGCCGTGGTCGATGAAGTGCTCCGTCTTCACCTCGATGAACAGGGCCTGGGCACGGACGGCCACGGGCCCGTCGGGGCCGCCGATCCGCCCGGTGGCCCTGGAGTAGATCTTCCGTCCCGCCACGGCCGTCACCTCGGCCTCCAGATGCAGCACGGTCCCCACGGGCACCGGGAGCACATAGTCGGTCTCCAGCCGTCCGGTGACCGCGACGGTGCGCAGCAGCCAGTTCAGCGAGCCGAGGGTCTCGTCGAGGGCGGTGGCGAGCACCCCGCCGTGGGCGAGACCGGGCGCGCCCTGGTGGGCGGGCTGGACGGTGAACTCGGCGGTGAGGGAGATCCCCTCGCCGGCCCGCGCCTGGAGGCGCAGTCCGTGCGGCTGTGCCTCGCCGCACCCGAAGCACTGCTCGTAGTGCGCGCCGAGCAGCTCCCCGGGGGCGGGGGCATCGGGGTGCCGTACGGGCGCCACGGCGCCGGCGGGGGGTGTCAGAGCTGCGGAAGTACCACTCACAGGCGCAGACCTTACCCGCGCGGGAACGTCCTGCGGACACCGTGCCAAGCTTGGTTTCATGCAGCTCTCCGCGTCACCGTACGAAGAACGCCTCACCGCGCCCCGCTCCTGGTGGCTGATCTGCCTGGCGGCCGGGTTCTCCATGGCTCTGATCCTGGTCCCGTTCGGCACGCTCGCACTGCTCGCCGGGCTGGTGGGCGGCACCGCGGTCGCGGCGGTCGTGGCGAGTTCCTACGGCTCCATCCGTATCCGTGTGGTGGGCGACGCGCTGATCGCGGGAGACGCCCGGATCCCGGTGTCGGCGCTCGGCGGCACGGAGGTCCTGGACCCGGAGGAGGCCCGGGCCTGGCGCATGCACAAGGCCGACACGCGAGCCTTCATGCTGCTGCGCGCCTATATCCCGAGGGCCCTGAAGGTCGAGGTCACGGACCCGGCGGACCCGACGCCCTATCTCTATCTGTCGAGCAGGGAGCCGGAGCGGCTGGCCGCGGCGATCAAGGCGGCGCAGGAGCGCAGCGAGGTCGAGGCCGCGCAGGAGTAGCCGCACGGGGGCAACCCCTCGGGGAGGGGCCGGAGGGCCGCAGCGGGCGCCTTCAGGGCCGCGCGGGCGGTCATTCCCGCGGCGTCATTCCTCCAGCGGCAGGGGATTCTCCGGCGTCTCCAGCGGCGGCAGCTCCGGCAGTTCCTCCCAGGGCACCTGGGACTTCCGCAGATCTCTGCGGATCCGATCGGCGAGCCGCCGGGTGTCCCGCCGGTTCACCACCGCGCCCACGGCGGCTCCCACCATGAACGGCATCAGGTTCGGCAGGTTCCGCACCATCCGCTTCATGATCTGCTGGCGCAGCTCCCGCTTCATCCGGCCGCCGAAGGCCGCGTCCACGCTCGACAGCGCCGCCATGTCTATCCCGCGCTCGTCGGACCAGGACCGCAGATACGAGGTGCTGCGCTGAGTGAGGTTCCCGGGCGGTCTCAGCCCGTACACCTCGTAGAGTTCGGCGATCAGCTTCAGCTCGATCGTCGCCACCCCGGTGATCTCGGCGGCCAGCTCGGTGGGCATGGCCGGCGGCACCGGCAGCATCGCCGCGGCACCCACCCCGGCCCCGACCGTGGCCGTCGCCCGCGCCGCGCCCAGGACGAGCTTGTCGGCGATCTCCTCGGGCCCCTGGCCGGGGAACTGCCGGCGGAGCGTCGCGAGGTCCCGTACCGGAATCCGCGGGGCGGTCTCGATGATCCGGTCGGTGAGAAAGGCCAGGCCCGCTCGGGCATGGCTGCCACCCTTGCGGACGCCTTCCCGGATTCCTTCCCGGACGGCGACCGCATAACTTCGCGCGGTCTCTCCCGCTCCTCCGAAGCCGTAGGTGGGAGCGGTGGGTGCCGGGGGTTCGTCCGGCCCCACCAGGGCCCCGGCGGCGTCCGCCGGTTCGAGCGAGGCTGATCCTTCTTCGGAAGAGCCCCGCTCGTCCGGTACGCCGTGGGAGTCCTCATACGGCTCCGGGTCCGCTTCCCCGTGCGGGAAACGGCGCTTCCGAGGAGGGGTCGAGCCAGTCACGGCCGACCCCGCCTCAGTCGCAGTCGCGGCAGATCGGCTGACCGTTCTTCTCGCGGGCCAGCTGGCTGCGGTGGTGGACGAGGAAGCAGCTCATGCAGGTGAACTCGTCCTGCTGCTTGGGCAGCACACGGACGGCCAGTTCCTCGTTCGAGAGGTCGGCGCCCGGCAGTTCGAGGCCTTCGGCGGCCTCGAACTCGTCGACGTCGACCGCCGAGGCGGACTTGTCGTTCCTCCGGGCCTTCAGTTCTTCCAGGCTGTCGGAATCGACATCGTCGTCGGTCTTGCGTGGGGTGTCGTAGTCGGTTGCCATTTCGCTCTCCCCCTCTGGGTGTCTGCGGGTGTCTCCAGCGCACGTAACGCGTGAGAGGCCGGACTTGTGCCCGCCTCGAGGCGGAGATTTTGCCTCACATCAAGGTCTGTTACTCAATCGACACCCAACCGGACTCCTCAAGAGTGATCGGGTTGGATGGCGAACCGGACCGTACACGGTCCGTGGACCACTCTTCAAAGGCACTCCACCGTGTACTTCCCGTGATCTGAACCCGGGAAAACCCGGATTTTCCGGCTTTGTGCATGCCTCTGAGATCACGGAGAGTAGATGGCCGGAAAGGCATCTCTGTGATCGATCACACAGGACGGGCCCGTATCCTGGACCCGGAAATTCTGCGTACAGCGAACGGCTGCCGGAGCCGGGCGGCCCGGCCTCAGACGGGCAGGACGACCCGCATCACCAGCCCACCCCCCTCACGGGGCTGCGCGGTGATGTGACCGCCGTGGGCACGCGCCACGGACCTCGCGATGGACAGTCCGAGGCCCACGCCCTTGTCGCTGCCGGTGCGCTCGGTACGGAGCCGGGTGAAGGGCTCGAAGAGGTTGTCGATCTCGTAGGCGGGGACCACCGGCCCGGTGTTGGAGACCGTCAGCACCGCCTGACCGTGCTGGAGCTCGGTCGTGACCTCGACCCAGCCGTCCTCCGGGACGTTGTAGCGCACCGCGTTCTGGACGAGGTTCAGGGCGATGCGCTCCAGCAGTACGCCGTTGCCCTGGACGACCGCCGGGGCGCGTTCGCCGCGGATCTCCACGCCCTTGGTCTCCGCCTCGCCGTGCACCTGGTCGATGGCCTGCGAGGCCACCTCCGCCAGATCGACGGGTTTGCGCTCGACGATCTGGTTGTCGCTGCGGGCGAGCAGCAGCAGCCCCTCCACGAGCTGCTCGCTGCGCTCGTTGGTGGCGAGCAGCGTCTTGCCGAGCTGTTGCAGTTCGACGGGTGCCCCCGGGTCGGACAGATGCACCTCGAGCAGGGTGCGGTTGATCGCGAGCGGGGTGCGCAGCTCGTGCGAGGCGTTGCCGACGAACCGCTGCTGGGCCGTGAAGGCCCGCTGCAGCCGCTCCAGCATCTCGTCGAAGGTGTCCGCCAGCTCCTTCAGCTCGTCGTCCGGGCCGTCCAGCTCGATACGGCGCGACAGGTCCGAGCCGGCCACGGCGCGGGCGGTGCGGGTGATCCGCCCGAGCGGCGAGAGCACCCGGCCGGCCATCGCGTAGCCGAAGGCGAAGGCGATCACGGCGAGGCCGAGCAGGGCCAGCAGCGAGCGGCTGAGCAGATTGTCCAGGGCATGCTGGCGCTGCTCGTTGACGCACGCGTTCATGGCGTTGTTGAGGTCGCTCGCCGTGGTCTGGGACGGGAAGTTGCAGGTGTTGCTGACGACCGTCCCCGAGGTGATCCGGAACGGGAGCTGGCTGCCCACGTTGAGGGCGTGCGCCGCGAACAGATAGATGATCGACAGCAGCAGGATGCCGGCGATCAGGAACATGCCGCCGTACAGCAGCGTCAGTCGTATGCGGATGGTCGGGCGCAGCCAGGGGAACGGAGGTTCCGGCCTGCGCGGGTCCCAGGTGGGCTTGGGCGGCGCCGCGGGCGGCGCGGGGGTCGCGGCCATGGCGTCAGATCCGGTAGCCGGAACCGGGCACGGTGACGATCACCGCGGGCTCGCCGAGCTTGCGGCGCAGGGTCATCACCGTCACCCGCACCACATTGGTGAACGGGTCGGTGTTCTCGTCCCAGGCCTTCTCCAGGAGCTGCTCGGCCGAGACGACGGCTCCCTCGCTGCGCATCAGGACCTCCAGGACCGCGAACTCCTTGGGGGCCAGCTGGACCTCCCTGCCCTCGCGGAAGACCTCGCGGCGGTTGGGGTCGAGCTTGATGCCGGCGCGCTCCAGCACGGGCGGCAGCGGCACGCTGGTGCGCCGGCCCAGGGCCCGCACACGCGCGATGAGCTCGCTGAAGGCGAACGGCTTGGGCAGATAGTCGTCGGCGCCGATCTCCAGGCCCTCCACCCGGTCGCTGACATCGCCCGAGGCGGTGAGCATCAGCACACGGGTGGGCATTCCGAGCTCGACGATCTTGCGGCAGACGTCGTCGCCGTGCACCAGCGGGAGATCGCGGTCGAGGACGACCACGTCGTAGTCGTTGACGCCGATGCGCTCCAGGGCGGCCGCACCGTCGTACACGACGTCGACGGCCATGGCCTCCCGGCGCAATCCGGTGGCCACCGCATCGGCGAGCAGTTGCTCGTCCTCGACGACGAGTACGCGCACGTCCCTTGTCCTTCCTCTGTGCACCCGTGCGGCCCCTTGTCGGGCAGCGCGCGGGAAGTCCCCTCATGGATGAAGCTCCATCCTGCCCTTTTCGGCCGTAAACCGGCTGTAAGACGGGGGACCACGCTCGGTGCTGCGGCGCACCGGTCCGGGAATGCGAAATTTTTTCGTGCTGTTGAGGTTTCCGCGGAAGGGAGCGGGGGGAGGACGGTTTACACCCCGCGATCACGCTCTGCATGTGGCACACCACCATGTGGTCGGCTGCTCACCACTTCCCGTAGAGCTGGCGTGGGTGTCCAGCACCGTGCCGGCCCGTCCGGGGCAGCGGTGGGCACCCGAAGGACGTGATCGCCTCTTCCCGACGGCACACCCCCGTGCCACACACGACCCACGACCCAGGACGAGGGGGCGCAGCATGGACGCATTCACCGCAGGACTTCTGCAGCGCATACGGGCGACCGAGTCCGACCTGACGCGGGCTCGCGAATCCGGCGACGACTTCCTCGTGGAGGTCGAGCAGTCGGAGCTCGACGACCTGCACCGCCTTGCCGCCGAGCACGGTGTGGAAGTCGGTGCGACGCGCGTCTGATCAGCTCGCCGAAGCGGGCCCCGGCAGATCCAGGCCGGGGCCCGCTTCGGTGTTCTACGGCGCCTGGAGGCCACCGCGGAGCGCGGGGAACGCCTGTACGCCGTAGGGGTGCCGCGGGGCGGCCCGGGAGGCCACAGGGACCCATAGGGGCCGCGTGGGGACGGGACGGCCCCCACCGGTGACGGCGGGGGCCGCATTGCGTGGGGGCCTGGCCTCCGTGGGGACGGGGGTCAGTCGTGCCAGGCGCCGAGTTCGTCCAGCCTGGTCCGGAGCTGTTCGAACAGACCCGGTGGGGCCGCGATCGTCAGGGCCGGGGAGAGCGGCTCCCCGGGGCGCCCGCCGGTCAGCGCCCCCGCCTCACGGGCGATCAGGTCACCCGCCGCGTAGTCCCAGGGGTTCAGCCCCCGCTCGTAGTACGCGTCCAGCCGGCCCGCCGCCACATCGCACAGGTCGATCGCGGCGGAACCGGCCCGGCGGATGTCCCGGACCTCGGGGATCAGCTGCCGGACCACCTCGGCCTGATGGATCTTGCGCTCGGTGAGATAGCCGAAGCCGGTGCCCACCAGGGCGAAGCCCAGATCGGGCGCGGGGCGCACCCGGACGGGGCGGTCGTTCAGGAACGCCCCCTCCCCCCGGACGGCCCGGAAGATCTCCCCGCGCATCGGCGCATGGACCACGCCGACGAGCGTCTCCCCGTCCTTGCGGGCGGCGATGGAGATCGCCCAGCCGGGCAGCCCGTAGAGATAGTTCACGGTGCCGTCGATCGGGTCGATCACCCATTCGACGCCACTGGTGCCCTCGACGCTGGCCCCCTCCTCGCCGAGCAGGCCGTCCTCCGGTCTGTGGTCGGTGAGCAGCCCGGTGATCAGCTTCTCGGCGGCGATGTCCATCTCGGTGACGACATCGATGGCGCTGGTCTTGGTGGCGGCCACCCCGAGGTCCTCGGGGCGTCCGTCGCGCAGAAAGGCGCCCGCGCGGGTCGCCGCCTCCAGCGCGATCTCCAGGAGTTCGGTCTCCAGCCGGCCGTCCGGCTGTGACTGCTCGGTCACGCTGCTCCTCATGCGTAGGGGCTGTCGGCGCCCGCGGCGGCGGGCTTGGGGGCACGGGCCGGGCAGCAGCCCACCGGACACAGGTCGTGGCTCGGGCCCAGGGTGCCCAGGGCGCAGGGGGTCACCTGCCGACCGCGCTCGGTGGCGGACCGCTCGGCGACCAGATCGCGGATCGCGGCGGCGAACCGGGGGTCGGCGCCCACCGTGGCCGAGCGCCGGACCGGGAGCTCCAGTTCCCCGGCCTTCGCGGTGGCCTCGGTGTCGAGGTCGTAGAGCACCTCCATATGGTCCGAGACGAACCCGATGGGCGCCATCACCACTGCGGGGACCCCGGCGCCGTGCAGCTCCTCCAGGTGGTCGCAGATGTCCGGCTCCAGCCAGGGGATGTGCGGGGCGCCCGAGCGCGACTGGTAGACGAGCCGCCAGGGGTGGTCGACGCCGGTCCGCTCCCGCACCGCGTCGGCGATCAGCCGCGCCACGTCCAGGTGCTGCCGCACATACGCCCCGCCGTCCCCGTGGCCCTCGACCGGCCCGGAGGTGTCCGCGGCGGTGTCCGGGATGGAGTGGGTGGTGAAGGCGATGTGCGCCCCGGCCCGGACGTCCTCCGGAAGGTCGGCCAGGGAGGCGAGGACCCCCTCGGTCATCGGCTCCACGAAACCGGGGTGGTTGAAGTAGTGCCGCAGCTTGTCGACCCGGGGCAGTTCCAGTCCCTCGGCCTCCAGGGCGGCCAGGGCACCCGCGAGGTTCTCGCGGTACTGGCGGCAGCCCGAGTAGGAGGCGTACGCGCTGGTGGCGAGGACCAGGATCCGGCGGTGGCCGTCGAGGACCATCTCCCGCAGGGTGTCGGTCAGGTAGGGCGCCCAGTTGCGGTTGCCCCAGTAGACCGGCAGCCCGAGGCCGTGGTCGGCGAAGTCCTTGCGGAGGGCGTCCAGCAGAGCGCGGTTCTGGGCGTTGATGGGGCTGACCCCGCCGAAGAGGAAGTAGTGCCGTCCCACCTCCTTCAGGCGCTCCTTGGGGATGCCCCGGCCCCGCGTCACGTTCTCGAGGAACGGAACCACGTCGTCCGGGCCCTCCGGGCCTCCGAACGAGAGAAGCAACAGAGCGTCGTACGGGCTGGCGTCGAGTGCGTGGGACATGTCTACGATCCTGCCACCCGGCACCCACGGCGGTCCCGCCACCCACCGGCCGGGGCCTCCCACCCGGGGCGATCGCGCCACCCGCCGACGGCACGGGCTCCGTCCCCAGGACCGGCACCGGACAGCCGGGCATTTACGGACACTGGTGCGAACCCGCCGATCAGTCATACGTTAGGGTTGCCTGATTCGTAAGGTGCATGCTCACATTTCACGCCTTACTGGACTTATCGGAGACCCCGTGCCCAGCCCCTACCGCGCCCTTTTCACCGCTCCCGGCACCAAGGGCTTCTCCGCCGCCGGCTTCCTCGGCCGGATGCCGCTGTCGATGATGGGCATCGGCGTGGTGACGATGATCTCCCAGCTCACCGGGCGGTACGGACTCGCGGGCGCGCTCTCGGCCACCATCGCCCTGTCCGCCGCCGCGCTCGGCCCCCAGATCTCCCGCCTGGTGGACCAGTACGGGCAGCGGCGGGTGCTGCGCCCGGCGACCCTCTTCGCACTGGCCGCCTCGGCGGGACTGCTTCTGGCGGCGCACTTCTCCTGGCCGGACTGGGTGCTGTTCGGGTGCGCCGCGGGCATCGGCGCGGTACCGAGCCTCGGCGCCATGATCAGGGCCCGCTGGGCCGCCCTCTACGGGGGCACCCCGCAGCTGCACACCGCCTACTCGTTCGAGTCGGTGATGGACGAGGTCTGCTTCATCTTCGGGCCGATCGTCTCCATCGGCCTGTCCACCGCCTGGTTCCCGGAGGCCGGCCCCTTCCTCGCCGCGTGCTTCCTCGCGGTCGGGGTGTTCTGGCTGACCGCCCAGCGCGCCACCGAGCCCGTGCCGCACCCGCGTGAGCGGCACACCCGTAGCAGCGCCCTGCGCTCGCCCGGGCTGCAGGTTCTGGTGACCACCTTCGTGGCGACCGGGACGATCTTCGGCGCGATCGACGTGGTGACCGTCGCCTTCGCCGACGAGCGGGGCCACAAGGCGGCGGCGAGCGTCGTGCTGGCGCTGTACGCGGCGGGTTCCTGCCTCGCCGGCCTGGTCTTCGGGCTGCTCCGCTTCACCGGGGCCCCCGAACGCCGGTGGCTGCTGGGCGTCTGTGCGATGGCCGTGAGTATGATCCCCCTCCTACTGGTCGGAAACCTGGCGTTTCTGGCCGTGGCGCTGTTCGTTGCGGGCCTGTCCATCGCACCGACGATGATCACGACGATGGCCCTCATCGAGCGGCACGTACCACGCGCGCACCTGACCGAGGGGATGACCTGGGTGTCCACCGGGCTCGCGGTCGGGGTCGCGATCGGCGCCTCCGTGGCCGGCTGGGTGATCGATGCCGCCGGTGCGGCGGCCGGGTACGGGGTTCCGGCGGTGTCCGGGGCCGTCGCGGTCGTGGTCGGTTTCCTCGGTCATCGCCGGCTGCGCAAGCCGGTGCCGCAGCGGGGAGGGGCCGTTGAGCACCACAGTGAGCGGAAAGAGCGGCACATGGCGTAACTGGGCGGGGAACGTCACCGCCCGGCCCGTACGAGAGGTCACCCCCGCCTCGGTGGACGAGCTCCGCGCCGCGGTGCTCCGGGCCGCCGAGGACGGGTTGCGGGTCAAGGCCGTCGGCACCGGCCACTCCTTCACGGCCGCCGCGGCGACCGACGGTGTGCTGATCAGCCCCCGGCTGCTGACCGGGATACGCGCGATCGACCGGGCGGCCGGCACCGTCACCGTCGAGGCGGGCACCCCGCTGAGAAGGCTGAATGTCGCGCTGGCCCGCGAGGGACTCTCGCTGGCGAACATGGGCGACATCATGGAGCAGACCGTCTCCGGCGCCACCAGCACCGGCACGCACGGCACCGGCCGGGACTCGGCCTCGATCGCCGCGCAGATCACCGGCCTTGAACTGGTGACCGCGGACGGCTCGTTGCTCACCTGCTCCGAGCGGGAGAACCCCGAGGTCTTCGCGGCCGCCCGGATCGGCATCGGCGCCCTGGGCGTCGTCACCGCGCTCACCTTCGCGGTGGAGCCGGTCTTCCTGCTCACGGCCCGCGAGGAGCCCATGCCCCTCGACCGGGTCCTCGCCGAGTTCGACCAACTGTGGGCCGAGAACGAGCACTTCGAGTTCTACTGGTTCCCGCACACCGGGAACACCAACACCAAGCGCAACAACCGCAGCGCCGGACCCGCGCGACCGGTGGGGCGGCTGAACGGCTGGCTCCAGGACGAGTTCCTCTCCAACGGTGTCTTCCAGGCGGTCAACTGGGTCGGACGGGCCGCCCCCGCCACCGTCCCGTCGATCGCCCGGATCTCCAGCCGCGCCCTGTCGGCCCGCACCTACACCGACATCCCTTACAAGGTCTTCACCTCCCCCCGCCGGGTGCGGTTCGTGGAGATGGAATACGCCGTTCCGCGCGAGGCCCTGGTGGACACACTGCGCGAGATCAAGGCGATGATCGACCGCTCACCCCTCCGTGTCAGCTTTCCCGTCGAGGTGCGCACCGCCCCGGCGGACGACATCGCGCTGTCCACGGCATCCGGCCGGGACAGCGCCTACATCGCCATACACATGTTCCGCGGTACGCCCTATCAGGCGTACTTCACCGCCGCCGAGCGGATCCTCACGGCCCATCAGGGGCGCCCCCACTGGGGCAAGGTGCACACCCGCGACGCCGAGTACCTCGCCGGGGTCTATCCGCGCTTCGCCGAGTTCACCGCCCTGAGGGACCGTCTGGACCCGGACCGGCGCTTCGGGAACGACTATCTGCGCCGGGTCCTGGGCGCATAGGCGGGCGCCGCGCCCGGTCCGCCGCCGGTCAACGGGCCCCGGTCCCGGCGGGATTGGCACGCTTCCTGCCGGTGAGTGACATGCACCACGTTTGACGTCCGCGAAAACGGCGCATCGGACAGCCGGGACACCCCTCCCGACGGAACTCGGGCGGCGCGCCGATCCGCGAAGGTGGCCCGAATGGAGTACTGTTGCGAACCCTGGGTCCGGCCTCCCGCCAGGGTGTCCGCGGCCCTTGCCGGAACGCCGGGAGGGGGCTTGTTGCACAGGGTGACGCGCTTCGTCACTGAGCGTTGCGAATAGGTAACCGTGCCATAACGGCGAGCCGGGGCCCATGCCCGACACGCCGGGCAACTCGGCAAGGTTGTGGCAGGCTGCACCCGGGCAGGCCACACTCGACTAGCGGAAGCAGCGACGCACGTGACGTCGGCAGGCACCACCCGGGAGGTCCCCATGCCCGAACTGCGTGTCGTGGCCGTCTCCAATGACGGCACACGGCTGGTGCTGAAGGCTGCGGACAGCACGGAGTACACGCTTCCGATCGACGAACGGCTCCGCGCCGCCGTGCGCGGCGACCGTCCCCGCCTCGGCCAGATCGAGATCGAGGTGGAGAGCCATCTCCGCCCCAGGGACATCCAGGCGCGGATACGTGCCGGCGCGTCCGCCGAAGAGGTGGCGCAGCTCGCCGGGATCCCCGTCGACCGGGTACGCCGCTTCGAGGGACCCGTGCTCGCCGAGCGCGCCTTCATGGCCGAGCGGGCCCGCAAGACACCCGTGCGCCGGCCCGGCGAGAACGCCGGCCCCCAACTGGGCGAGGCCGTCCAGGAGCGGCTGCTGCTGCGCGGCGCCGAGCGGGAGACCGTCCAGTGGGACTCCTGGCGCCGCGACGACGGCACCTGGGAGGTGCTGCTCGTCTACCTGGTCGCGGGCGAACCGCACTCGGCGAGCTGGACGTACGACCCGCCCCGGCGACTGGTCCAGGCGGTCGACGACGAGGCGCGCTCGCTGATCGGCGAGTCCGACGACCTCTCCTCGCCCGAGCCCAGCTACCCCTTCGTACCGCGGATCGCACGGCTGCCGCGCGAGGGCCGGCCGGACCGCTCCCCCGAGCGCCCGACGGACCGCCCCGCCCTGCCGTCGCCGGAGCCCGCCGAGGAGGGCACCGGCGAGCGGGACTCGCTGACCAGCCTGCTGGAGGCGGTGCCCAGCTTCCGCGGCGATCTGGTGGTGCCGGAACGGCCCGCGGATCCCCCGGAGGAGCCCGCCCAGGAGCCCGAGGCGGAGGAGCCTCCCGCGCCTGCGGCCTCGGCCGGTTCCGCGTACACCGACGTCCTGATGCCGCGCACCGTCGGCAGCCACCGCGACCGGCTGATCGGTGCGACGGACCGCCAGGCGGAGGCGGACGGTGTCCGTCCGGGCCGCCGGGCGGCGGTTCCCAGCTGGGACGAGATCGTGTTCGGGACCCGGCGCAAGAAACAGGACTGACGGGGGCGGCGAGGACCGGCCGGGCGGAACCGGACAGGGCGACCGGCCCGGTCCCCGCCCGGTATGCGCTCACTGCGGATCGGGGCCCACCGCCACCGGGCGACCACTGTCCCCCGACCACTCCGACCAGGACCCCACATACAGCGCCGCCGGGATCCCCGCGAGGGTGAGCGCCAGCACCTGATGCGCGGCGGAGACGCCCGAGCCGCAGTAGACACCGACCTCGGTGCCCTCCTCTGCACCCAGCGCCCGGAAACGGTCGGCCAGTTCGGAAGCGGGCAGGAAGCGGCCCGTTCCGGTCACATTGCCCGCCGTCGGCGCCGACACCGCTCCGGGGATGTGACCGCCCACCGGATCGATCGGCTCCACCTCGCCCCGGTAGCGCTCGGCGGCCCGTGCGTCCAGCAGCAGCCCCGTGCGGGCGAGCGCCGCGGCACCGTCGGCGTCCAGCAGCGGCAGCGCCCCCGGTACGGGACGGAAGTCGCCGGGGGCGGGCTCCTCCGTCCCCGAGGCCGAGGGTCCGTCCCATGCGGCCAGTCCCCCGTCGAGCACCCGTACCTCCGGGTGTCCCGTCCACCGCAGCATCCACCAGGCGCGGGCGGCGGCCCAGCCCTGCCCGCCGTCGTACACCACCACCGGCCGGTCCGAACGGACCCCGGCGGCGCGCATGGCCGCTCCGAAGTGCTCCACATCGGGCAGCGGATGCCGCCCGGACGGTCCCGGCGGACCCGCCAGATCGGCGTCCAGATCCACGAAGACGGCGCCCGGGATGTGCCCGGCCGCATGGGCGGCACGGCCGTCGAACGGAGGGGCGCCCGCCGCGGTCGCGACGGACATTTGCCAGCGGACGTCCAGGAGCGTGGGCGGGTGCGGTCCCGCCAAGTCGCCCGCGAGTTCGGATGCGGAGATGATGGCCTTCATGGCTCCCATCCTTGCGCACGGGGTGGCCGAGTCGCCCAGGTCCGGCTATTCTGCTCGGCCGGACAGGTTCGATCACCCGGTGTACGGAACCGGGCACACACCGTGCAATCGATGGACAGCACACGGCGATCGCGTGCCGACGAGCGAGGACCCGGTATCGGGCGTCCCGCGCCCGTGGGGCCCGAGCGAGGTGATGCGGCCGGTGCTGCGGACATCGGCACGGAGCGTGCACCCACGCGTGCGCGGCGCGGGGCATGCACGGAAGCTGAACGGTCACCATGAGGGGCCGAGGAGAGAGTGACCATGACCGAGGCACGGGGGTCGGCGCGCCGGACCGGCACGACGCACGAGAGGCACGCACCCGGTACACCGTGCTGGGTGAGCCTGATGGTGCACGGAATGGCCGCGACCCAGGACTTCTACCACGCGTTGTTCGGCTGGGAGTTCCAGCCGGGACCACAGCCGCTGGGACCCTATGTGCGGGCCCTGCTGAACGGCTACGAGGTGGCGGGCATCGGCCGGCTGCCGCTGGACCGCCATCTGCCGATCGCCTGGACGCCCTATCTCGGCTCGGACGACGTGGACGCCACGGCCGAGCAGGTACGCAGCTGCGGCGGGACGGTGGGCGTCGGCCCCCTGGACGCGGCCCAGGCCGGACGGCTCGCCATCGCCTGTGACCCCATGGGGGCGGTGTTCGGCGTCTGGCAGGCCGACGATCACCTCGGCACCAACCTGACCGGGGTGCCCGGCACCCCCGTCTGGAACGAGCTGCTCACCTATGACACGGCGAGCGTCGCCCCCTTCTACCGGACCGTCTTCGGCTATGAGGAGGAGCCGGTCGTCTCCCCCGACTTCGACTATGTGACCCTCCATATCGAGGGCCGTCCGGTGGCCGGCATCCATGGCGTGGGCCATGCCCTTCCCCGGGACCGGGGTGCGCACTGGATGACGTACTTCCAGGTGGTGGACGCCGACAAGACGGCCGAGCGGGTCGCCGATCTGGGCGGGCACATCGTGCGGGCCCAGTGCAACACGGCCCTGGGCCGCATGATCACGGTCGCGGACCCGGAGGGCGCGACGTTCTCAGTGGTCAGTCCGCTCGGCTGAACCGTCCGGCGGGACGGAACGGACCGCGGGGACGGCGCGGCGGTCAGCCCGCCGACACGGGCAGGACGTCCGGGGACAGCGCCGCCGCACGGGAGGGCGCGGCCGTCATACGGCGCCGGTGGTGACGACGGCACAGCACTTCGTAGCCGACCTCGTCCGCGGACCGGTTGACGTCGCCCACGACCACCTGAGCGCCCTCGACGACCATCTCGCCGCCGACCGTGCGGGCGTTGTGCGTGGCGCGGGCACCGCACCAGCACAGGGCCTCCACCTGGAGGACCTCGACCCGGTCGGCCAGTTCCACCAGGCGCTGGGAGCCGGGGAAGAGCTTGGTGCGGAAGTCGGTGGTGATGCCGAAGGCGTAGACGTCGACGCCGAGGTCGTCGACCACACGGGCCAGCTGGTCTATCTGCTCCGGGTCCAGGAACTGCGCCTCGTCGGCGATCACATAGTCCGCGCGCCCGCCCTGTGAGAGATGGTCGACGACGAACGCGTACAGGTCCTGCCCGTCGGCCACCTCCACCGCGTCGGTGACCAGACCCAGCCGTGAGGAGAGCTTGCCCTCGCCGGCCCGGTCGTCGCGGGTGAGGATCATCCCCTGAAGCCCCCGCGCGGACCGGTTGTGCTCGATCTGGAGAGCCAGCGTCGACTTCCCGCAGTCCATCGTTCCGGAGAAGAACACCAGCTCGGGCATGGGTGGTGGAGAACCTTTCGGGGAGGGCAGGCGTTCGGATTCGGCGGTGTACGGCGGCGGGGGCGCGCCGCGCTCAGGTGCGGACCTCGAGCAGGGGCACCAGCTGTTCCGCGGCCGTCATCGAGCCGTGGTTGCCGACCATCGCCGACTCCTTGGGCTCCCGCTCGGAGGCGATGATCAGCACGCGGTCGCGGGCCGCCGCGAGCACATCGCCGAGGCGCCGGTACACGCGGTCGTCGACGCGCGGTCCGAACCAGCCCGCCTCGATCGCCTCGTCCCGCGAAGCCACCCAGAACTGCTCGCCGAGCACCTCGCGCCAGCAGGTCAGCACGTCGTCCTCGGCGCCCGGCACCGCGTAGACGTGCCGGGCCCGGCCCTCGCCGCCCAGCAGGGCGACCCCGGCGCGCAGCTCCCAGTCCTCGTCGAAGTCGATCCGGTGCTGCTCGTCGAAGGGGACGTCGATCATGCCATGGTCGGCGGTGACATACAGGGCCGAGCGCGCCGGCAGCTGCTCGGCGAGCCGCTGGACGAGCCGGTCGACATACATGAGCCGCCCGCGCCAGGCGTCCGAGTCGACACCGAAGCGATGGCCGGCGCCGTCCAGCTCGGCGTAGTACGTGTAGACCAACGAGCGGTCCCCGGCGGCCAGTTGCTCGGCGGCCAGGTCCATGCGCTCCTCGCCGGTCAGCCGTCCGTGGAAGGTGCCGCCGCTGAGCGCGATCCGGGTGAGCGGGGTGGTCTCGAAGGCCGGGGAGGACACCTGGGCGGTGTGGACACCGGCGGCGTCCGCGAGCTGGAACACCGTGGGGTACGGCTGCCAGAGGTGCGGGTCCGTCCAGGGCTGCCAGCGGAGCTGGTTCATCAGGGCGCCGGTGCCCGGATCGCGGACGGTGTAGCCGGGCAGACCGTGCGCGCCGGGCGGCAGGCCGGTGCCGACGGAGGCGAGCGAGGTGGCGGTGGTCGCCGGGTAGCCCGCGGTGATCGGACGGCCGGTGCCGCCGCGCGAGGACGCCAGCAGCGAGGTCAGGAAGGGCGCCTCGTCGGGGTGCTCCCTCAGCTGCTCCCAGCCGAGCCCGTCGACCAGGAAAACACAGGTGCGGTCGGCGGCGGCCAGCTCCGTGATGACCGGGGTCCGACCCGGCACCCCCATGCCCGCGGCCAGGGTGGGCAGCAGGTCGGCCAGGGAGCCGCTGCCGTACTCGGGGACCGGCGCCGAGCCGACGGCGAGCGGCTCCGGGTGATCGTCCCAGGTGGACAGCGCCATCAGCGGGTGGGGTCCGCGGTCGCCTCGGAGAGGGACTGCGCGAAGGCGAGCGCCTCGCGCACCGTCTCCGGTCCGTCCCCGGCCTCGCTGACGCGGAGGCTGAGGTCGTCGGCCGTGGAGCTGCCCGTGTAGCCGTGGTCCGCCTCGCAGTTGGGGTCGCCGCAGGCGGCGGGCTCCAGGTCGATGCGGGAGACGGCGCCCCAGCCGATGGTCAGGACGACCTCGCGGGGCAGCGTGCCCGGAGTGTAGGACTCGGGGTTGGCGACCACCCGGCTGACGACGACCGAGGAGATCCGGTCGAGCTTCACCGACTCCGTGGACGTGGTCGCATACGGTGTCGGGGAGGTGTCGTCGGCCGCCTGCTCGTCGGTGTGGCTGACGATGAAGCGGGTGCCGGTGAGGACCAGCACGGTCACATGGCGGCGCACCTCGTTCGCGTCGAACGTGGTCTCCTGGTGGACCAGATACGAACGGATGGGCTCACCGCCCACCGCGGCCTCCACCGCCTCTGCCACGAGAGCCGGGTAGTAGCCGCTGCGCTCGATCGCCGTGCGCAGCCCCTGGGTCGTCGTACTGGTCTTGGCCATGACGTCCATCCTACGGGGGCGTACCGACTGCGAGGCACCGCTCGTGCCCTCAATACACCGGGAGCGTCCTCGGACCGAGATCGTCGCGGGCGGGCGGGGGCGCGAGCCGCACGGTGGCGCCGAGCACGCTCAGCCCGCGCGGGGCGACCACGACCGGTTCCAGGGTGACCGCGACGACCTCCGGATGGTCGTCGACCAGCCGGGACACCCGCAGCAGCAGCTCTTCGAGCGCGGGAGTGTCCACGGGGTCGGACCCCCGCCAGCCGAACAGCAGCGGGGCCGTCCGGATCGACCGCACCAGGGAGGCCGCGTCCCGGTCGGTGACCGGGATCAGCCGGTGCGCGGTGTCGTCGAGGAGCTGTGAGGCGGCCCCGGCCAGTCCGAAGGACAGCACGGCCCCGGCCGCCGGATCGATGACGGTCCGTACGACGGTGTCGACGCCGCGCGGCGCCATCCCCTGGACGACCGGCAGCAGCGCCTCGGACGGCCCGAACAGCTCGGTCAACTCGGTGTAGGCGCGTCGCAGTTGCTCCTCGTCGGCCAGATCGAGGCGCACCCCGCCCAGGTCGGCGCGGTGCCGCAGATGGGGGGCGGTGGCCTTGAGGGCCACCGGGTAGCCGAGGGTGTCGGCGGCCGCCACGGCGGCATCGGGTGTGGGCGCGGGCAGCGCGCGGTGCACCTGGATGCCGTACCGGGCGAGCAGACCGCAGGTCTCCTCGGCGCCGAGCGTCAGCCCCTGGTCCCGCTCGAGCAGCCCCCGGATCAGCCCGGCGGCGCCCTTCTCGTCGATGTCGTCGTACTCGGGCACCCTGCCCGGTTCGGCGGCGTCCCGCCGCCACTGGGCGTATCGGACGGCCTCGGCGAGGGCCCGCACGGCGCGCTCGGCGGCGGGGTAGGCGGGGATGAGGCGGGCGTCTTCGGGTGCCTGGACCGCCGGGGCGGGCGAAGCCTGTACCGCGGTGGGGAGCTCGCCGCGCGGCATCCCCGGTGAGGTGCCGGCCGCCGTGGACAGCGCCGCCGCGATGCCGCCCATCTCCACATGGACCACAAGCACCGGCTTGGCGGGGGCGGTGGCCGCCGCCGAGCGCAGGGCCTCGGCCAGTGCGGCGTCGCCCGCCGGGCTCTCGCCGACCGCCGGGATCACCGTCACCACCACGGCGTCGCAGGCGTCGTCGGCCAGGGCGGTGGTCAGGGCCCGGTGGAAGTCCTCCGGCGAGGCCGCCGTCGTCAGGTCCAGCGGTGGCAGCGGGTGCAGCCCCTCGGCCAGGCAGGCGTCGTAGGTCAGCAGCCCCAGCGACTCCGAGTTCCCGAGGATCGCCACCCTCGGCCCGGGCGGCAGCGGCTGGCGGGCCAGCAGCAGTCCGGCGTCCACCAGCTCCGTGATGGTGTCCACCCGGATCACCCCGGCCTGCCGCAGCAGCGCGGAGACCGTGGCGTGCGGCAGCCGGGTGGCTCGCCCGGTGTGGCCCTGCGGGGCGCCTCCGTAGCGCGCCCCCTGCACCACGACCAGCGGCTTGACCGCCGCGGTGCGCCGGGCCAGCCGGTTGAACTTGCGCGGGTTGCGGATGGTCTCGAGATACATCAGGGCGACATCGGTGTCCGGGTCGTCGTACCAGTACTGCAGGACGTCGTTGCCCGAGACGTCCGCCCGGTTGCCGGAGGAGACGAAGGTCGAGACGCCGGTGACCCCGGTGACCCCTCCGCCGCGGCGGTCCAGCCGGGACAGCAGGGCGATGCCGATGGCGCCGGACTGCGCGAACAGCCCGATGCGCCCGGGGCGCGGCATCTCGGGCGCCAGGGACGCGTTCAGCCGGACCTCGGGCGAGGTGTTGACGATCCCGAAGGTGTTGGGACCGATGATCCGCATCCCGTACGAGCGGGCCTGCCGTACCAGCTCCCGCTGCCGCTCGCGCCCCTCGGGGCCGCTCTCGGCGTATCCGGAGGAGATGACCACCAGTCCCTGCACCCCGTGCTCCCCGCATTCGGCGACCACCTCGGGGACGCGCTCGGCGGGGACGGCGACCACGGCGAGGTCGACCGGCTCGGCGATGTCACGGACGGAGCGGCGGGCGGGCACCCCGTCGAGTTCCCGCTGCTCCTCGGGGAACGCCTTGTTGACCGCGTACAGGCGGCCCGGATAGCCGCCGTCCCGGAGGTTGTCCAGGAGGCTGCGGCCCACTCCCCCGGGCGCCCGGCCCGTGCCGATCACGGCGACCGAACCGGGGGCCAGCAGCCGCTGCACGGACCGCGCCTCGGCCCGCTGCTCCCGGGCGCGCTGCACCGCCAGCGACCGGTCGGTGGGCTCCAGATCGAGCTCCAGACGGACCACGCCGTCCTCGAAGCTGCGCTTCTGCTGGTATCCGGCGTCCGTGAACACCTTGATCATCTTGGTGTTGGCGGGCAGCACCTCGGCGGCGAATCTGCGGATGCCACGCTCCCGGGCCACCGCCGCGATGTGTTCCAGCAGGGCGGAGGCGACCCCGCGCCCCTGGTGCGCGTCCTGCACCAGAAAGGCCACCTCGGCCTCGTCGGAGGGCGCCGAGGCGGGCAGGCCTTCGGGACCTGTGCGGTCATACCGTACGGTTGCGATGAACTCGCCGCCGACCGTGGCCGCGAGTCCGACCCTGTCCACGAAGTCGTGGTGGGTGAAGCGGTGGACGTCCTTGGCGGACAGTCGCGGGTACGGCGCGAAGAAGCGGTAGTACTTCGACTCGTCCGAGACCTGCTCGTAGAAGTGCACCAGGCGCTCGGCGTCATGGACGGTGATGGGCCTGATACGCGCGGTGCCGCCGTCGCGCAGCACCACGTCGGCCTCCCAGTGGGCGGGGTAATCGTGCCGGTCCGACGGGGTCTGCATGGGCCCCAGACTAAGGCTCGCCCCCGTCAGCGACGCGAGGCGGGCTGAGGGAACCGCTTCGGGCCCTGCCGGGCCGTCGTCGCCCCGATTCCTGGGCACGACCCACCTGTGGAACACTGGTCTAGACAACCCTGATACACCGGAAGGGCAGCATCACATGGCTGAGCGCCGCGTCAACGTCGGCTGGGCCGAGGGCCTCCATGCCCGCCCCGCCTCCATCTTCGTCCGGGCGGCCACGGCCTCCGGCGTCCCCGTGACCATCGGCAAGGCCGACGGCACCCCCGTCAACGCCGCGTCCATGCTCGCGGTCCTCAGCCTGGGCGCCCAGGGCGGCGAGGAGATCGTCCTCGCCTCCGACGCGGAGGGCTCGGACGCCGCGCTGGACCGCCTGGCCAAGCTGGTCGCCGAGGGGCTCGAGGAGCTTCCCGAGACCGTCTGACCCCGCTGCCCTTTCGGGCGCATGTCCGCCCCCTACGGGCGGCACCGCACGGCACAGCCGCGTCGGCCTGCACGGCGGACGCGGCTGTGCCGTGTTCCGGGACGTGTCGACCCTGTGACTCGGGACACATGGCCGCTCTCGACGGTCCGCACCCGGGAAGCGCGCACGTGTCAGTGCCGCGTTCTCGACATGTCGACGGCATGTCGCGAGGTCCCGAGCCGGTCCGTGCGGTCTTTCGGAGAACGGTCTCCGGGCGAGGGGCGGCGCAGCCGGTGGGCGGCGGTCGCGCGCCCGGTGTGCAGCGCCATGATCGCCCGGGCCCGCTCCCCGTCCCCGCGCGCCACGGCGTCGACGATGGCGCCGTGTTCCGCCCAGGACTCCACCGGGTCGGGCGGCGCGTCGACCGTGTACAGCCATGTGATCTTGTATCTCAGCTGGACGAGCACGGAGGTCAGGGCGGGACTCCCGCACGCCCCGGCGAGGGTCTCGTGGAACCATCCGCCCAGGAATCGCAGCTCCTCGCCGTCACCCCTCCCGGCCCGTTCCTGCCCCAGCCCGACCAGGCCGCCCAGCAGCTTGAGGTGGGCCTCGGTACGTCGCTGAGCGGCCCGCGCCGCCCCCAGCGGCTCCAGCAGCAGCCGCATCTGAAGGAGGTCGGCGGCCTCCTGCTCGGTGGGCTCCGCCACGCAGGCGCCTGCGTGTCTGCGGGTGACGACGAATCCTTCGGCCTCCAGGGTGCGCAGCGCCTCGCGCACGGGGACGCGGGAGACGCCGTACCGGCGCGCGAGAAGGTCCTCGGTGAGCCGGCCGCCGCGCTCATGGACGCCCGCGACGATGTCGTCCCGGATCGCCGTGCACACCGAATGCGCTGGAACAGGCATCTCCGACCTCCGCCCTGATCCCGCGGAATCCCACCGATCGCCATGTTTTCACCATGTGCTCCATCGACTCTAGGACAGAGGGGCGGAAGGTCCGACGGCGATCCGGGTGCCGGGGTCGTGGACGCGATGCCGGGAGGACGCGGTCGGGGCGGGTCCGTCAGATGTTCACACCGTGTGACCGCAGATAGGCGACCGGGTCGATGTCCGAGCCGTAGTCCGGGGAGGTGCGGGCCTCGAAGTGGAGGTGCGGGCCGGTGACATTGCCGGTGGCCCCGGAGAGGGCGATCCCCCGGCCCGGGACGACCCGCTCACCCACATGGACACCGATGGACGACAGATGGGCGTACTGGGTGTAGGTGCCGTCGTCCATCCTGATGACGATCTGGTTGCCGTAGGCACCGCCCCAGCCCGTCTCGACGACCGTGCCGGAGCCGACCGCGTGCACGGGCGTTCCGGTGGCGGCGTGGAAGTCGATACCGGTGTGGCTGCCGGAGGACCACAGGGAGCCGCCGGCGCGGTAGCCGGTGGAGACATAGGAGTGGGAGATCGGCGCCACGAACGCGTTCAGGCGCCGGCGCTCGGCCTCGCGGGCGGCGCGCTTCTCGGCCTCGCGCTCCTCGGCCGCACGCTTGCCGGCGGCCTTCTCCGCGGCCCGCCGGCGCTCGGCCCGGGCCTGCTCGGCCTGCTTCCGCTCGGCCGCCTTCTGCTGGGCCGCGGCCTGGGCGTCTATCGTCCGGGCGACCGAGTCGCCGAGGGTGACGATGCCCAGCAGGCCGGTCCCCTCGACAGGGGGGCCGGCGGCGAACGCCGGGCCGGCCAGGGTGCCGATGACACCGGTGGTGGTGAGCGCCGCGACGCCCATGGCGTTCACGGTCCTGCGCTTGGCGCGGCTAGGGCCACGATGCTTCCCGGAGGCGCAACTGAACGCCATGAGGTGGCTGGTCCTTCCTTCCCTCTCGCCTACCGGGTCAGCCATGGGGGTCCCCCAGGCCGTTCGGGCTCTGGGGGAGAGTTCGGAGCAGGGAGGTCTCCTACGGGCTCGCGCCCGATTCACCCCAGGGACGTACGTCCCGCCGGTCGCGGAGAAGGCGCCCGGACGGTGGGTCCCCGGCTCCCCTGGCTCGCGCCGTACGGGGACTCGGCGATGGCTGTCCGGTGCCGCGGGTGCGGCGCAAGATCCGACGGACAACCCGCACGACGCTAGGAAAACCCCCTTCAGATGGGCAAACCGATCAGCGGGTTTGTAGCGCATCCCACAGGTCAGAGAGGCAACCTCTATGGCAATTCGGGCAAACCGCTGAGCAATGGGGCCCCGGTGACGAAAGAGTCACCGGGGCCCCGACGCGTTCACCGACGGGCGCGTGCGCCTTCACCGGCCGCCCGCACGTCCGTGGGATCGGCCTACTCGGCCGGTACGACGCTCACTGCGCCGATGCCGAGCGCCTTGACGGGCTCCTCGATCTGCGCGGCGTCACCCACCAGGACGGTCACCAGACGGTCCACCGGGAAGGCGTTCACCACGGCGGCCGTGGCCTCCACCGTGCCCGTGGCGGCGAGCTCCCGGTACACCCTCGCCTGGTGGTCGTCCGGAAGGTACTGCTCGACCTGGTCGGCGAGCGTGCTGGCGACCGCCGCCGCGGTCTCGAACTTCAGCGGTGCCACACCCACCAGGTTCTGCACGGCGACATCGCGTTCGGCGTCCGTCAGCCCCTCGGCGGCAAGGGTCCGCAGCACCTTCCAGAGGTCGTCCAGCGCCGGACCGGTGTTCGGCGTGTCGACGGAGCCGCTGATGGCGAGCATCGCGGCCCCCGTGCCGTCGGGGGCGGAGCGCAGCACCTGGCCGAACGCCCGCACCCCGTAGGTGTAGCCCTTCTCCTCGCGCAGGACGCGGTCCAGACGCGAGGTGAGGGTGCCGCCCAGGCAGTAGGTGCCGAGCACCTGGGCGGGCCACACCCGGTCATGGCGGTCGGCGCCGACCCGTCCGATGAGCAGCTGCGTCTGGACGGCGCCGGGCCGGTCCACGATGATCACGCGACCGGTGTCGTCGGCGGTCACCGGGGGCACCGGACGCGGCTTGGCGGCGACGCCCGTCCAGGCGCCGAGGGTCTCGCCGAGAAGCTCGTCGAGGTCGATCCCGGTGAGGTCGCCGACCACCACGGCGGTGGCCGTCGAGGGCCGCACATGGCGCTGGTGGAAGGCGCGGACGGCCGCCGAGTCGATGGCCTCGACCGTCTCCTCGGTGCCCTGACGGGGGCGGGACATCCGCGAGGAGGCCGGGAAGAGCTGCCTGGAGAGCTCCTTGGCGGCGCGTCGGGCCGGGTTGGCGGTCTCGTGCGGGATCTCGTCGAGGCGGTTGCTGACCAGACGCTCCACCTCGCTGTCCGCGAACGCGGGCGCCCGCAGGGCGTCGGCGAGCAGCCCGAGCCCCTTCGGGAGGCGGGAGACGGGCACCTCGAGGGAGAGGCGCACACCGGGGTGGTCGGCGTGCGAGTCGAGGGTGGCGCCGCAGCGCTCCAGCTCGGCGGCGAACTCCTCGGCGGAGTGCTTGTCGGTGCCCTCGGAGAAGGCGCGCGCCATGATGGTGGCGACTCCTTCGAGACCGGCCGGCTCGGCCTCCAGGGGCGCGTCGAGGAGCACCTCGACGGCGACGACCTGCTGGCCGGGGCGGTGGCAGCGCAGCACGGTCAGGCCGTTGTCGAGCGTGCCGCGCTCGGGCGCCGGGAACGCCCAGGGCCTGGCCCGGCCGGGCTGGGGCTGCGGGTGGAAGTCCATGGTCGCGAGCTCGGTCACTTCGCCGACTCCTCGTTCTCCTCGGTGGTTCCGGCGGCTTCCGGGGCCTCGGCCGCCACCGGCTCGTACACCAGCACCGCGCGGTTGTCGGGGCGCAGCCGGGACGCGGCGATCTCCCGCACCTCCTCGGGGGTGACGGCGAGCACCCGCCGCACGGCGGTCAGCGCGAGCTGCGGGTCGCCGAACAGCACGGCGAACCGGCACAGTTCGTCGGCGCGGCCGGAGACGGTGCCGAGCCGGTCCAGCCACTCGCGCTCCAACTGGGCCTGGGCGCGCTCCATCTCCTCGGCAGTGGGGCCCTCCTCGGCGAACCGGGCGAGCTCCTCGTCGATGGCCGCCTCGATGACCGGCACCTCGACATCGCCGGAGGTCTTCACGTCCAGCCAGCCCAGGGAGGGCGCTCCGGCGAGCCGCAGCAGACCGAAGCCCGCGGCGACGGCGGTGCGGTCGCGTCGCACCAGCCGGTTGTACAGGCGCGAGGACTCGCCGCCGCCGAGGACGGTGAGCGCCAGGTCGGCCGCGTCGCATGCGGCGGTGCCGTCCTGCGGCAGCCGGTAGGCGGCCATCAGGGCGCGCGCCGGGACCTCCTCCTCGACGACCTCGCGCAGCTGCTCGCCGATGACGTCGGGCAGCGAGCCGTCGCGCGGCGCGGGCTTGCCGTCGTGGGACGGGATGGACCCGAAGTACTTCTCGATCCAGGCGAGCGTCTGCTCGGGGTCGATGTCACCGACCACGGAGAGCACCGCGTTGTTGGGCGCGTAGTAGGTGCGGAAGAACGCGCGGGCGTCCTCCAGGGTGGCCGCGTCCAGATCCGCCATCGAGCCGATCGGGGTGTGGTGGTACGGGTGGCCCTCCGGGTAGGCGAGGGAGGTCAGCTTCTCGAAGGCGGTGCCGTAGGGGACGTTGTCGTAGCGCTGGCGGCGCTCGTTCTTCACGACGTCCCGCTGGTTCTCCATGGACTCGTCGTCCAGGGCGGCGAGCAGCGAGCCCATGCGGTCGGCCTCCAGCCAGAGCGCCAGCTCCAGCTGATGGGTCGGCATGGTCTCGAAGTAGTTGGTGCGTTCGAAGCTCGTCGTGCCGTTCAGCGAGCCGCCCGCGCCCTGGACCAGCTCGAAGTGCCCGTTGCCCGAGACCTGGCCCGAGCCCTGGAACATCAGGTGTTCGAAGAGGTGGGCGAGACCGGTGCGCCCCTCGACCTCGTGGCGGGAGCCGACGTCGTACCAGAGGCACACCGCGGCGACCGGGGTCAGGTGGTCCTCGGAGAGCACCACGCGCAGGCCGTTGGACAAGCGGTGCTCGGTCGCTGTCAGGCCTCCGGAGCCTGCCTCGGCTGTGGCCGTGTGACCCATGGGCATGTACGTCCCTTCGCTGCGGAAGCTGTCGCGGAAACCACTGTTCTCCGCCGTCCTGTCACTGTATGCAAGCGTGCGGACCGATGGCGAAGTTCCCGCTCGGCGTACGCGTACGCCGAGAGCGAGATACGGACGGCGGATCCGGGAGACGGAACCTGACGGAATCGGGGAACGCGACCTTACAGGGCCGGGGCGCGCGAGCGGTCCGGAACGGTCCGCCGCCCGGGCCGAGGGGCCCCGGGAGAAGGGTGCTGGTCCACGTTGTCGGTGCGGAGGTCCACAATGGTCCGCGTCAGATTCGTTCTTGCCAGCACAGACCGTGAAGGAGCCGGCAGCGATGGCCCGCCGCAGCACGAAGACCCCGCCGCCCGACGACACGTACGAGGAGAAGATCCTCGACATCGACGTCGTCGACGAGATGCAGGGCTCCTTCCTGGAGTACGCGTACTCGGTCATCTACTCCCGGGCCCTGCCGGACGCACGGGACGGCCTCAAGCCGGTGCACCGGCGGATCGTCTACCAGATGAACGAGATGGGCCTGCGCCGGGAGCGCGGCTATGTGAAGTGCGCCCGCGTCGTCGGCGAGGTCATGGGCAAGCTGCACCCGCACGGAGACGCGTCGATCTACGACGCCCTGGTGCGCATGGCGCAGCCCTTCTCGATGCGGGTCCCGCTGGTCGACGGCCACGGCAACTTCGGCTCGCTGGGCAACGACGACCCGCCGGCCGCCATGCGGTACACCGAGTGCCGTATGGCCGAGGCCACCAGCCTGATGACCGAGTCGATCGACGAGGACACGGTCGACTTCGCGCCCAACTACGACGGCCAGGAGCAGGAGCCGGTGGCCCTGCCCGCCGCCTTCCCGAACCTCCTGGTGAACGGCGCGTCGGGCATCGCGGTCGGGATGGCGACCAATATGCCGCCGCACAACCTCGGTGAAGTCATCGCGGCCGCCCGCCATCTGATCCGCCAACCCACCGCGGATCTGGACACCCTGATGAAGCACGTCCCGGGCCCCGACCTGCCCACCGGCGGCCGGATCGTGGGCCTCTCGGGCATCCGGGACGCGTACGAGACGGGCCGCGGCACCTTCAAGATCCGGGCCACGGTCGCGGTGGAGACCGTGACGGCGCGCCGCAAGGGCCTGGTCGTCACCGAGCTGCCCTTCTCGGTCGGCCCGGAGAAGGTGATCGCCAAGATCAAGGATCTGGTCGGCTCGAAGAAGCTCCAGGGCATCGCCGACGTCAAGGACCTCACGGACCGTGAGCACGGACTGCGCCTGGTCATCGAGATCAAGAACGGCTTTGTGCCGGAGGCGGTCCTGGAGCAGCTCTACAAGCTCACGCCGATGGAGGAGTCCTTCGGCATCAACAATGTGGCACTGGTCGACGGCCAGCCGCTCACGCTGGGGCTCAAGGAGCTGCTGGAGGTCTATCTCGACCACCGCTTCGATGTCGTCAGGCGTCGCTCGGAGTTCCGCCGCAGCAAGCGGCGCGACCGGCTCCACCTGGTGGAGGGCCTGCTCACGGCCCTGGTGGACATCGACGAGGTCATCCGTCTGATCCGCTCCAGCGAGAACTCCGCGCAGGCGAAGGAGCTCCTGATGGAGCGCTTCTCCCTGAGCGAGATCCAGACGCAGTACATCCTGGACACCCCGCTGCGCCGGCTGACCAAGTACGACCGCATCGAGCTGGAGTCCGAGAAGGAGAAGCTCACCGCCGAGATCGCGGAGCTGACCCGGATCCTGGATTCGGACGCGGAGCTGCGCAAGCTGGTCTCCGCCGAACTGGCCGTGGTGGCCAAGAAGTTCGGCACCGAGCGGCGCACGGTGCTGCTGGAGTCCTCCGGTGCCCCCGCCGCGTCGGTCCCGCTCCAGGTCGAGGACGCCCCCTGCCGGGTGCTGATGTCCTCGACGGGCCTGCTGGCACGCACGGCGAACGGCGACCCCTTCACCGAGGACACCGAGGACAAGCGTGCCCGGCACGATGTGATCGTCTCGGCCGTCCCGGCGACGGCGCGCGGCGAGGTGGGCGCGGTGACCTCCGCCGGTCGGCTGCTGCGGGTGAACGTCGTCGACCTTCCGCAGCTGCCGGAGACGGCGGCGCGGCCGAGCCTGTCCGGGGGCGCTCCCGTCTCGGAGTTCGTCTCCCTGGAGGCCGACGAGACGGTGGTGTGTCTGGCGACGCTGGACGAGTCCTCCCAGGGCATCGCGCTGGGCACGGAACAGGGCGTGGTCAAGCGTGTGGTGCCCGACTATCCCGCGAACAAGGACGAGTTGGAGGTCATCACCCTCAAGGAGGGCGACCGGATCGTCGGCGCGGTCGAGCTGCTCACCGGCGAGGAGGACATGGTCTTCATCACGGATGACGCACAACTGCTGCGCTACCCCGCGTCCCAGGTGCGTCCGCAGGGCCGGCCCGCGGGCGGCATGGCGGGCATCAAGCTCACGGACGGCGCGAAGGTGATCTCCTTCACAGCCGTGGATCCCGGGGCCGAGGCGGTGGTCTTCACCGTCGCCGGCTCGCGCGGCAGCCTGGACGACTCGGTCCAGACCACGGCCAAGGTCACGCCGCTCGATCAGTACCCGCGCAAGGGGCGGGCCACCGGCGGGGTGCGCTGCCAGCGGTTCCTGAAGGGCGAGGACTGTCTGTCGTTCGCCTGGGCGGGCGCGGTGCCGGTGCGGGCCGCACAGAAGAACGGCGCACCGGCCGAGCTGCCTGAGCTGGACCCGCGTCGCGACGGTTCAGGCGTGTCGCTGTCCAAGACGGTGTCGGTGGCCGCGGGACCGCTGGTGTAGTCAGTCCTCTTCGACGGGGTCGTCGGGGCTCGCGAAAGCCTCGACGGCCTCGTCGTCCGGGGCGCCTCCGTTCTGGGCCTCCCGGTTCTGGGCCTCCCGGTTCTGGGCCTCCCGGTTCTGGGCCTCCCGGTTCTGGACATAGCGCAGAACGCCCCACATGGCGTGTTCATCGGCGTGGGGCGCACCGTCCGGACACGCCTCCAGCTCCTTGCGCAGGGCGGCGGTGTCGATGCCGGACCCGATGAGGACGAGCTGGGTGAGCCGCTCCTCGCCGTCCTGCCACGCCTCCGGCTGGAACCGCAGAAACCTCCCCACGGCGTGCACGGAGTACCGGTTGCGGGGGTCGGCGGCGCCGAAGTCGACGTACCCCTTGATCCGGTAGAGGCCCTCCGGCCTGCTGTCGAGGAAGTCCAGCAGCCGCCTGGGGTGCAGGGGCACCTCGGAACAGTAGGAGAGGCTCTCGTATCCGGTGTGCAGATGGGTGTGCCCGGCGCCCTCGTTTCCGTGCTCGTGCCCGTGCCCGTCGGGGTGATCGTGCCGGTGGAGGTCGTCGAAGGAGAGCTGTCCGATCCGCTCCTCGGCCGGACGGCAGTCGAAGAGGAACTCGGGGTCGATGCGTCCGTGGACGGCCGGGACCACGGCGGCACCCTCGCTGAGCGACCGGACGAGTTCCAGGACCCGCTCGGTGTCGTCGGCCCGGTCCGTCTTGTTGACCACCACGAGGTCGGCGAGGGCGAGATGGCGGTCGAGTTCGGGGTGCTTCCGGCGGGTGGCGTCGAACTCCACCGCGTCGACGACCTCGACCAGTCCTCCGTAGACCACGCGCGGCTGCTCGCTGGCGAGCAGCATCCGGACGAGTTCCTGGGGTTCGGCGAGCCCGCTGGCCTCGATGACGATGACGTCGACACCCGTGGCGGGCTGGGCAAGTCGGTCGAGGTAGAGGTCGAGTTCGCTCGCGTCGACGGCGCAGCACAGACATCCGTTGCCCAGGGAGACGGTGGAGTCCCCGAGCGCCCCGGCGACGGCCATGGCGTCGATCTCGATGTCCCCGAAGTCATTGACGACGGCACCGATACGGCTGCCTCCGCTGTGGTGGAGGAGGTGGTTGAGCAAGGTGGTCTTTCCCGAGCCCAGGAATCCGGCCAGTACCACGACCGGGATCTGCTGCGGACTCGACGACCGGCTCACTGTGCGCCCCTTCTCACCATGATGCGTGCGCCGGATCGCGTTCCGGCGGCATACGGGAACGTTCACGATCCGGCTCGCACACGGACGGACCCGCTCTCGCACGGGATGGAATCCCGGCCCAGGATACGAGTGCCGCACAGTTGGAGTTCACCGCTGGGCGCCCGGCGCGCTGTGCGGGCGGGGACGCCCTCGACGCACCCCGAACCGGCCCCGGTCCGCGCGGCCGGAAGTCGGCGTCGGCGAAGTCAGGTTAGGCTCACCTCTGTGGGTACATGCACGACCGAGTCCCGGGACCTCGACGAGCCTCTCGCGGGGACCGCGGCGACCGCGAGGACATGGCTGCTCCTGGAACAGCCCGGCCCCTGGGGTGCCAAGGCGCTCACCTCGAGCCATCTGGATCCGGAACTGGGCCGCGCCCTCGAGGCGGCCGCCGAGGGCACCGGCGTACGGATCGCGTTGATCCGCCGCCCCGGCCGGCACGCCGACTGCGGCAGCTCCGCCGTACGTCAGGTGTATGCGGCGCACACCGTTCCCGGGCGGACCTGGCTGCGCTCCGCCACGACCTGCGCGCCGGAGCGGCTGCTCGACCTGGACCTCGCCGCGCTCGGCGAGGGCGATCCGCGCACCTTCGACACGGCTCTGGGCGGCCGGCCCCACCTCGGCGACCCGCTCGCGCTGGTCTGCACCAACGGCAAGCGGGACCGTTGCTGTGCCCTCCTCGGCCGTCCCCTGGCGGCCGAGCTGGCCGCCTCCGGGGTCCATGGCGTCTGGGAGGTCACCCACCTGGGCGGCCACCGCTTCTCGCCCACCGTGCTGGTCCTGCCGTTCGGTTACGCCTATGGGCGGATTCAGGCGCCGCAGGTCAAGGAGGTCCTCCAGGGGGTGCGCGAGGGACGGGTCGTCGTCGAGGGCTGCCGGGGCAACTCCGCCTGGGAGCGGCCCGCCCAGGCGGCGGAGCTCGCGGTGCGCACGGCGGCCCGGGTGGACGAGGCGGACGCGCTGACCGTGGTCCGCACGGACGGGACCGCGCCGCGCTGGGAGATCACCGTCGCCCACACCGACGGCCGGCTGTGGCGCGTCCTGGTGGCCCGGGGCGCCTCCCTGCCGCCGCGCCCGGAGAGCTGCGGCTCACCGCTGGGTTCACCGGCGCGGATGGATGTCGTGTCGGTACGGGAGCTGCTCGGCGCGGTCGTCGCCGACCCCGCGCACTGCTGAGGCGTGCCCTGGGGGTGTGCGGACACCGCGTGCCGATCCCCCGTGCCGTACCGCGGTTACCGGGCTCGTCCCTTGCGGCGGGACGCGTCCGGCCCCGTACCGTCTACCCATGAGCCGCCTCTCTCCTCCCGCACGACGACTGCGTCTCGGTCTGCCGCGGCGGATGTTCTCGCAGGTCCTGCTGATGCAGCTGACGATCGCCGCGGGTGTCGCGGTGCTCGCCACCGGTCTGTTCCTGGCGCCGCTCGGCCATCTGCTGGACGAGCAGGCCATGCGCCGGGCCCTCGCGATCGCACAGAGCACGGCGGCTCAGCCGCAGATCGCCGAGGACCTGCAGACGACGGCGCCCTCGCCCGACGGACCGGTGCAGGTGGAGGCGGAACGCATCCGCAAGGCCAGCCACGCCGAGTATGTGGTCGTGATGAACATGCGGCATGTGCGCTGGTCGCACCGGGATCCCTCGCAGATCGGCAAGGTCGTCTCGACCGACCCGAGCGAGGCCCTGGCCGGCAAGGAGGTCATGGAGATCGACAGTGGCACCCTGGGCCGCTCGGCCCGCGGCAAGGTGCCGCTGCGGGACCGGCACGGCCGGATCATCGGCGCCGTCTCCGTGGGCATCGAGTACGACAATGTGCGGGCCCGGCTGATCCATGCGATACCCGGACTGTTCGCCTACGCGGGCACGGCCCTGGCGATCGGCGCGCTGGCCGCGTATCTGATCTCGCGCAGGGTCCAGCGGCAGACCCGTGATCTGGCCTTCTCGGACATCGCGGCGCTGCTCGCGGAGCGGGAGGCGATGCTGCACGGCATCAGGGAGGGGGTGGTCGCCCTGGACCGCGCAGGCCGGGTACGGCTCCTCAACGACGAGGCGCAGCGGCTGCTGGGCCTCGGCGAGGAGGCCGTGGGCCGGTCCCTGGACGAGGCGCTCGGCGAGGGCCGTACGACCGATGTGCTGGCCGGACGGGTCACCGGCACCGATCTGCTCACCGTGCGCGGTCACCGCGTCCTGGTCGCCAACCGGATGCCCACCGACGACGGGGGCGCCGTCGCCACCCTGCGGGATCGCACCGAACTGGAGCGGCTGGGCCGGGAACTGGACTCCACCCACGGTCTGATCGACGCCCTGCGCGCCCAGGACCACGAGCACGCCAACCGTATGCACACCCTGCTGGGACTGCTCGAACTGGAGATGTACGACGACGCCCTGGAGTTCATCGGCGAGGTGGTGGGCGACCACCGGGCCACCGCCGAACAGGTCACCGAGAAGATCCACGACCCGCTGCTCGCGGCCCTGTTGGTGGGCAAAGCCACGGTCGCCGCCGAGCGCGGTGTGGCCCTGTGGATCTCGGACCGTACGCTGCTGCCGGACCGGTTGATCGATCCGAGGGGGCTGGTCACGATCGTGGGCAATCTGGTCGACAACGCGCTGGACGCCGTCGCGGGCACCCCGCACGCCCTGGTCGAGCTGGACATGCGCGCCGAGGGCCGTACGGCGGTCCTCAGGGTGCGGGACACCGGGCCCGGGATACCCGCCGAGCGGCGGGAGCTGATCTTCACGGACGGATGGTCCACCAAACAGCCCCCGGCCCACGGCAAACGGGGCATCGGGCTCTCCCTGGTGCGCCGTCTCGCCGAACGGCAGGGGGGCGTGGCCCGGGTGGGCGAGGCGGAGGGCGGGGGCGCGGAGTTCGTCGTCGTCCTGCCGGAGGCACTGGAGGAGCCGGACGGGGCATCGGCCGTGGAATCACCCGTCCGCGCCCTGGGGGAGGAACTGCGTTGACCCCGCCCTTCGAGGTGCTGGTCGTGGACGACGACACCCGGGTCGCGCGGGTCAACTCCGCGTATGTGGCGAAGGTTCCCGGATTTCATGTGGCCGGCCAGGCGCACACCGCGGCCGAGGCGCTGCACCGGATGGAGACCCTGCCCCGTCTGGACCTGGTCCTGATGGACCAGCATCTGCCCGATGCCTCAGGACTCTCGGTGGTCCAGGAGATGCGAGGACGCGGTCACGCCATCGACGTGATCATGGTGACGGCGGCCCGTGACGTCGGGACGGTGCAGGCGGCGCTGCGACAGGGCGCGCTCCAGTATCTGGTCAAGCCGTTCGCCTTCGCGGGCCTGCGCGCCAAGCTGGAGGCGTACGCCGCGCTGCGCCGCACCCTCGACGGCGGTGGCGAGGCCGAACAGGCCGAGGTGGACCGGATCTTCGGCGCGCTGGCGGCGGGTCCGGAACCGGGGCTGCCGAAGGGTCACTCCCCCGTCACCGCGGATCTCGTGCGCCGTGTCCTGATGCGGGCCCGGGGACCGATGTCCGCCCAGGACATCGCCGAGCGGACCGGGCTGAGCCGCCAGACCGCCCAGCGCTATCTGAAGGTCCTGGAGCGTTCGGGACAGGCCACCCTGACCCTCAAGTACGGCGACGCGGGCCGCCCGGAGCATCGCTATGTCTGGGCGGCCCGCGTCTGAGGCACGGCCGGGGCTCAGCCCGCGGCCTTCTCCACGAACTCCGTGGTGAAGGTCTTGCCGAGGTCGATGGTGGCGTTCTTGATATTCGGGTTGAACGCCTTGAGAACCTTCTCGACCGTCTCCGGACCGTTCTCGGGCATCACGCCGTCCTCGGTGAACATCGGAAGCGTGCTCTCGATGGCACTCGCATAGAGCTTCTTGTCGCCCTGGGAGTAGTCGGCCGGCATCTTGGCGGCGATCTCGTCCGCGGAGTGCGTGGACATCCACTTGAGGGTCTTCACAAAGGCGTTGGCGAGCTTCTGGACCGTGTCCTTGTGGCCGTTCACCCAGTCCGTCTGCATGTACAGGCTGGACGACGGGTACGGACCGCCGAGCGCCTCCTGCGACCCCTCGGGGGTGCGCATGTCGACGAGCACCTTGCCGATCTTCTTCTCCAGCGCCATGGCGACGGTCGGGTCCGTCGTCATACCGGCGTCGATGGAGCCCTTCTCCAGGGCGGAGAGGAACGTCGGACCGGCGCCGACGGCGACCGGGCTGAACTCGCTGACCTGCACGCCGTTCTTGACCGCGAGGTACTTGGTGAGGAAGTCGGTCGAGGAGCCGAGGCCGGTGACGCCGAGCTTCCTGCCCTTGAAGTCCTTGGGCGAGGTGATGTCCTTCGCGACCTTGTTCGAGACGATCTCGACCTCGCCGGGCGCATGCGAGAACTGCACCACGGACTCGACGTGCTTGCCCTTGGTCTGGAGGTCCAGGGTGTGGTCGTAGAAGCCGACGGTGCCCTGCACCTGGCCGGCTACCAGCGCGGTCTCGGCCTGTACTCCGGCGGGCTCGCTCAGCAGTTCCACATCGAGGCCCTCGGCGTCGAAGTAGCCGAGCTGCTGGGTGAGCATCGCGGGCAGATAGATGACCTTGTCCAGACCACCGACCATGATCTTGACCTTCTCGCCCTTTCCACCGCCCTTGCCGGAGGTGGAGGCGGCCTCATCGGCACAGGCGGTGAGCGAGCCGGCGGCGAGCAGGCCGACGGTGGCGAGGGCGGCGATTCTGGCGGACTTGCGCATGATGGTTCACGTCCTTGTGAGAGGGCGGTGCGAAGGAGGAGGCGGGGACATCCCGCGGGGGCTCCGCGCGGAGCCGTCCGGTGCGTGGACGCCCCGATCTGGTCGTGAAGGAGCCTCAGTGCTCCGAGTCCGACGGCTTCCAGCGGAAGATGCGGCGTTCCGCGAAGGTGAGCAGCCCCTCGGCCACCAGCGCGACGACCGCGAGAATGACCATCGCGGCATACACACCGGCCGCGTTGAAGGTGCCCTGGGACTGGGCGACGAGCAGGCCGATGCCCTTGGTGGCGCCGATGTACTCACCGACGATGGCACCGATCAGGGCGAAGCCGAAGCTCACATGGAGGCTGGTGAAGATCCAGGAGGTGGCCGACGGGATCACCACCTGGAAGGTCACCCGGCGATCGCTCGCCCCCAGGATCCGGGCGTTGGCGACCAGGTTGCGGTCGACCTCACGGGCGCCCTGGAAGGCGTTGAAGAACACCGGGAAGAAGACCAGGACGACGGCGGAGGCGATCTTGGAGGACGGGCCGAGCCCGAACCAGATCACAAAGATCGGGGCGAGGACGATCCTGGGGATGGAGTTGAGCACCTTGATGTAGGGCCCGAGGACATCGGCGAGCAGGGCCACCCGCCCCAGCGCGATACCGAGGACCACACCGGCCACCACACCGATGATCCAGCCGACCAGCGCCTCCTGGAGCGTCACCCAGATCTGCTCGCCGAGGGACCCGAGCGCGGTGCCGTGCGCGACCCAGGTGGAGATCTGGTCCCAGATCTCCGACGGCATCGAAAAGTTGAACGGATCGATGACGTCGGCCCGTGACAGCGTCTCCCACAGACCGAGCACGGCGACCAGGAGTACCAGCCGGGCCAGGATGACCAGGGTCCTGCGTCTGCGGACGGCACGCGCGCGCGACCGGGTGCGGTCGGGCTGCTTGGACATGTCGACGGGCGCCGACGCGGAGACGACCTCAGGCGACATCGGCGACACCCCTCTCACGCGTGATGCGGACCTCTTCGCCGAGGGACTCCCAGATCTCCCGGTAGATCTCGATGAACCGGGGCTCCAGGCGCACCGATTCGACCTTGCGCGGCCGCGGCAGGTCGATGTCGAAGACCTGCTTCACGGTCGCCGGCCCCGCGGTCATCACCACGACCCTGTCGGCCAGCGCGATCGACTCCTCCAGGTCGTGCGTGACGAACACGACCGAGGCGCCCGTGCCCTCCCACAGCTCCAGGAGTTCGTCCGACATCAGCGCCCTGGTCTGTACGTCGAGCGCCGAGAACGGCTCGTCCATGAGCAGGATCTCGGGGTCGTTGACGAAGGTGGCCGCAAGGGCCACACGCTTGCGCTGACCGCCGGAGAGCTGGTGCGGGTAGCGGTCCTCGAAGGCCGCGAGCCCGACCCTGGCCAGCCAGGCACGGGCCTTCTCCTTGGCCTCGGCCTTGGAGACACCGCGAAAGCGCGGGCCGGCCATGACATTGGACAGGACCGTGCGCCAGGGGAACGTGGCGTCCTGCTGGAAGACGAAACCGACCTTGTCCCCGACGCCCGCGACCGGCTCGCCGGCCACCAGGACCTCGCCCTCGGTGGGCTCCTCCAGACCGCTGACCAGGGTCAGGGTCGTCGACTTGCCGCAGCCGGTGGGTCCGACGACGGCCACGAACTCGCCACGGCCGACGGTCAGGTCCAGGTCCTTGACCGCCGTGTGCAGACCCCCTGACGGGGTCCGGAAGGTCTTGCTCGCGCCCCGCAACTCGATGGCGGAGCCGGTGTCTGTGCTCATGGCCCGGGACCGTAGAGGTGAGGCGGGCCTGCGCAGCAGTCTTCCGGGCGCAAGCTCCCCTTCTGCTTGCAAGAGACTGTTGTGCTCTTTTTGCTCGCGCTACAACTGCGGAGCCGAAACACGGGCGTAACGCTCGTCCGGTCCTGAGGGAAGGAGGCCCGATGATTGACGTCCTGGTCGTGGACGACGACTTCCGCGTCGCCGAGATCAACGCCATGTATGTGGGGAAGGTTCCCGGCTTCCGGGTCACCGCCCGCGCCCACAGCGCTGCTCAGGCGCTGGCCGCGGTGGAACGCACGCCGGTCGACCTGGTTCTGCTCGACCACTATCTGCCCGACCGGACGGGTCTCGAACTGGTCCACCACATGCGCGAACGGGGCCACGGCACCGATGTCATCATGATCACGGCGACCGGCGATGTGGCGACGGTCCAGGCCGCGATGCGTCTGGGCGCCCTGCACTATCTGGTCAAACCCTTCACCTTCACCGCCCTGCGCACACGCCTCGATTCCTATGCCGCGCTGCGCCGCACCGTCGAGCGTGTCGGGGGCCGGGGGGTGGCGGGCCAGGAACAGGTCGACCGCATCTTCGGCGCCCTGCGCACCGCGCCGGCGGCCTCCTCGCCCGGTCTGCCCACCGGTCACTCGGAGCCGACCACTGACCTCATCTGCGGGGTACTGCACCGGGCCGGCCAACCGCTCTCCGCCCATGAGGTGGCCCTCAGAACGGGCCTCAGCCGCTCCACCGCCCAGCGCTATCTACGCCGTCTGGAACAGGTCGGCCGACTCCGCCTCTCCCTGAAGTACGGCGACACAGGGCGCCCCGAACACCGGTACGCCTGGGTGGCACCGTGACGCCACGACGCGAGCGACGGCACTCCCGTCACGGCGTCCGGGGGCTCCGGTAGGCACCCGGTCCGGCGGCTCGGTGGCCGAAGGTGCCGGACCGGGTGCCCGGTGGATGCCCGGTGGAGTCAGACCGCGCCAGCCCCGGTCAGGGAGCGGACCTCGGTCTCCGCGTGCTTGGCCTCGTCGGCGGGCTCCGGCGAGGTGACCGTGCCGAGCCAGCCGGCCAGGAAGCCGAGCGGGACGGAGACGATGCCCGGGTTCTGCAACGGGAAGTACTGGAAGTCCACGGCCGGGAACAGCGATTCCGGGCTGCCCGAGACCACCGGGGACAGCAGGACGAGGCCCAGCGCGGGCACCAGTCCGCCGTAGACCGCCCACTGGGCACCTCGGGTGGTGAAGCCGCGCCAGAAGAGCGTGTACATCAGCACCGGCAGATTCGCGGACGCGGAGACCGCGAAGGCGAGCCCCACCAGAAAGGCCGCATTGAGGTCCCGGGCCAGCAGCCCGAGCGCGATGGCCGCCACACCGATGCCTACGGCGGCGACCCTGGCGACGGTCACCTCGCTGCGCGGCTCGGCGCGACGCCGCCGCAGCGAGGCGTACAGATCGTGCGCGACGGAGGCGGACGAGGCCAGGGTGATCCCGGCGACCACCGCGAGAATCGTGGCGAAGGCGATCGCGGCGACCATGGCGAAGAGAACCGTGCCACCGGTCGACCCCGCCCCGCCGCCCAGGGTCAGCGCCAGCAGCGGCACCGCCGTGTTCCCGGCCGTGTTCGACTCCCGTACCGCGTCCGGTCCGACGAGCGCGGCCGCGCCGAAGCCCAGCACGACGGTCATCAGATAGAAGCCGCCGATGAGCCCGATCGACCAGACCACCGACCGCCGGGCGGCACGCGCCGTCGGCACCGTGTAGAAGCGGGACAGGATGTGCGGCAGTCCCGCCGTGCCCAGCACCAGCGCCAGGCCCAGGCTGATGAAGTCGATCCGCGCGGTCCAGCTCCCGCCGTACTTCAGCCCCGGGGCGAGAAACGCCTCGCCGTGGCCGCTGCGCTGCGCCGCGGTGCGCAGCATGCCGTCGACATCCCCGTGGAAACGCACCAGGACGAGGACGGTCAGCGCCACCGTGCCGCCGAGCAGCAGTACCGCCTTGACGATCTGGATCCAGGTGGTCGCCCTCATCCCGCCCAGCGACACATAGATCACCATCAGCGCGCCGACGACGATCACCGTCCAGGCACGCGCCGCCTCGCTGGTGCTCCCGAACAGCAACGCGACCAGACTGCCCGCCCCGACCATCTGCGCCACCAGATACAGCACGGACACGGTCACCGAGGACGCCCCCGCCGCGATCCGCACCGGTCGCTCGCTCATCCGCGCCGCGACCACGTCCGCGAGCGTGAACCGCCCGCAGTTGCGGACCAGCTCCGCGACGAAGAACAGCACCACCAGCCAGGCGACGAAGAAGCCCACCACATACAGCAGCCCGTCGTACCCGAAGAGCGCGATCAGTCCGGTGACCCCCAGGAAGGAGGCCGCCGACATATAGTCACCCGCGATGGCAAAACCATTCTCCATCGGCGAGAACAGCCGCCCGCCGGCATAGAACTCCTCCGCCGAACCACGACGGTTGCGGCTCACCCACGTCGTGATCGCCAGCGTGACAGCGACAAACACACCGAAAAGCAGCAGCGCCGGCGTCCGATGATCCCCGCTCACCGCTCGCCACCCTCGAGTCCCCTGGTCAACTCCTGTGTGTCCCAGCGCAGTTCGAGCGCGATCCGGTCCCTGCGCAACCGTGCGTGCCGTGCATAGGCCCAGGTGAGGAGAAACGTCGTCAGAAACTGCCCGAGCCCCGCCAGCATCGCCACATTCACGGCTCCGGCCACCGGTCGGGCCATGAGCCCGGGTGCCGTCTGTGCGGTCACCACATAGGCCACGTACCAGCCGAAGAAGATCACCAGCCCGGGAACCACGAACCTCCGGTACCGGCTGCGCACCTCCTGGAAAGCCGCGCCGCGCCGCACCTCCAGATACACATCGGCCGCCTGGGCGGTGGCGTCGGTCGCCCGCGGGGGCGGCACCGCGGCGGGTGCACCCGTCCCGTCCAGTTCGCCCCAGCCGGAGGCGAGCGCGTCGTACCAGGGGTCTTCGTACCTCAGTCGTCCGGCCGCCCCCACGTCCGCGGGGGCCGCGTCATGCTCCTGGCGCTGCTCGGCCGGACTCTCGGGACCGCCCCCGCCTCCGCGTGGGCGGCCATTGCTCGACTTCATGCTCAAGGATGGGCAGAGCGGGAAGATCCCCGACTCTTGTTCGCCCCGCTCTTCACTCCATCAGGTGACTCACTGCGAGGGCGGCCGCACCAGCCCCTTGGCATACGCGTAACGGACCGCCTGAGCACGGTCCTTGAGCCCGGTCTTGGCGAAGAGGTTGTTGATGTGGGTCTTCACGGTGGCCGTGGAGACATGCAGCCGGCGGGCGATCTCCTGGTTGGTCAGCCCCTCGGCGATCAGCACGAGCACCTCCGTCTCCCGTGCCGTCAGCCCGTCCGGGGCCTCCACTGCCGGACGGGCCCCGCGCTCCGGCTCCGACAGCCGCTCCAGCAGACGCCGTTGGATGCTCGGCGAGAGTCCCGCGTCGCCGCACAGCACGCTCCGTACGGCACGCACGATCTCCTCGCCGCCCGCGTCCTTGGTGAGATAGCCGCGTGCCCCCGCTCTGAGCGCCGGGAACAGCGAGTCGTCATCGGCGAAGGTGGTGAGCACCACGACCTGGGTACCGGGATACTCGCTGCGGATGCGCCGGGTCGCCTCCACGCCGTCGCAGCGTGGCATGCGCAGGTCCATCAGCACCACGTCCGGGGCGAGTTCCGCGACGAGTTTCACCGCCTCCTCCCCGTCTCCGGCGGCGCCCACGACCTCGACGCCGGGAAGCAGCCCGAGCAGCATCACGATGCCCTCGCGCACCACCGTCTGGTCGTCCGCCACCACGACCCGGGCCGGGGTGCCGCTCTCCTCCGTCATGCCGGCACCTTCAGTGTCACCACGAATCCCTCCTCGCCCGGTCCCGCCTCCAGCGAGCCGCCCAGCAGTGCGGCGCGTTCCCGCATGCCCAGGAGACCGTACCCGGCTCCGGACCCGCTCAGTTCGCCCGGCGATCCGCCCGAGTCCCGTACGTCCAGCGTCACCTGGTGCTCGGCGTACTCCAGCCGTATATGCACCTTGGCGCCCGGGACATGCTTGCGGACGTTCGTCAGCGCCTCCTGGGCGACCCTGCGGACCGCCTGTGCGGCCTCGGCGGGCAGCGCCCGGCGCTCACCCGTGACGGTGACGTCCGCGCCGTCCGCCGCGGCGACGAGCTCTCCCAGGAACTCTTCCAGCGGTGACATCTCGCCGCGCAACGCGGAGAGCGCCTGCCGGGTCTCGGCGAGCCCCTCCCGGGCCATTCCCCGGGCCGCCACGACCCGTTCGAGGATCGTGGTCCGCTCGGCTCCTCCCTCGATCAGCAGCCGTGCCGCCTCCAGATGCACCAGCTGCGCCGAGAGACTGTGCGCCAGCACATCATGGATCTCCCGGGCGATCCTGGCCCGCTCCGCCAGGGCCGCCGACTCGGCCTCGGCCTCCCGTGCGGCACGCTCCTGGGCGAGCAGCCGCAGGGCGCTGCCGCGCGCCTCCGCGTCGAGGCGCAGCACATACCCGACCAGGGCGACCGAACCGGCGGTGACCGACGTGGTCAGCCAGGCACCGTTATCGATCACGGCGTAGGCCCCCAGTCCGACGCCGGCGACGGGCACCGCGGCAGCGAGGGGAAGCCGCTCCATGGCCACGAGGGCGCATGCGCACCACAGCACCATCGCCGGGACGCGCAGGCCCGCGACGCCCGCCACCCCGGCCAGCCCGAGGAGCCCCACGAGCAGGGCGATCGAGGGCAGCAGCCGGTTGTGCAGCGTGGTCCGGAAGAACGCCCAGGCACCGGCTCCGCAGAGCAGCACCCCGCCCGCCGTCGCGACCTTGCCCCACGCCGGCAGGCCGTCGTGCGTGAAGATCGTCCACAGGACCATGCCGAGGCCGAGGATCCGCCCGGCCTGGCTGAGCATGCGACGGGCCCCGGAGACTCCCGCACGGGAGAGTGCCTCGCGCGAGGGCCAGCGCAGCCACATGTTCTCCGTCACACACGCTCCTTCCCTGCGGGCGCGGGCATGCCGTCACCGTACGCCGTGGCCGGGCGGCCCACGGAGGTGAAGGACCGCGCCCGCAGGACCAGGATCCAGGAGCGCAGCGCCAGGGTGCCGGCGAGGGAGAGCAGCAGGGCGGAGCTTTCCTGGTGGACGCCCAGCCACGTCCCGAGCGCGAAGAGTCCGACGCGCACGGCGATGCCGGCGATCCAGACGCCCACACTGGCTGTGGTGCTCCTGCTCCACACGGTGCCGTCCGCCGCCGTCCATATCCGGGTGGTCCAGGCCCAGCCCGCTCCGGTGACCAGCCCGATGAGCAGTTCGACGGCGAGCAACAGGGCGGACTCGGTGGGGTGACGGGAATCGAGCAGGCCGGGCCCGCGCAGCGCCAGGACCGCGAGGATCAGGGGGACGAGCCACCAGCGCCGGTCGGCGTCGATCCGGCGCGCACGGAACTGCCGCACGATCACCAGCGCGGCCACGGCCACGATCACCAACGCGTTGACGAGCCCGGACATCACAGCGCCTCCGTGGGCAGAAGGGGAAGGCGCCGACAGCGAGTGCTGTCGGCGCCTTCGACGCTACGGAAGTCCGCAGATCGGCAGATCGGAGCCGGGGTGGACCCTGGGTGGAACCCCGAGTTCCCTCGGGCTCCACCCCCAGGTGGAGATCCGGAGCCACCCGACCCCACCGGCAGCCGGCACGGCGAGTGAGGGCCGCCCCGAGCGCCCTCTCTCCTGCCGAGCCGGCCGCGGCGGCTACGCGTCGATGCGCGACCGGTCCAGCGTCGCCGCCGAGCTGGAGATGAACTCCTTCCGCGGCGCCACATCGTTGCCCATCAGCAGATCGAACACCTGCTCGGCCGCTTCCAGGTCGGAGAGGTTGATCCGGCGCAGGGTGCGGTGGCGCGGGTCCATCGTCGTCTCGGCCAGCTGGTCGGCATCCATCTCGCCGAGGCCCTTGTACCGCTGGATGGAGTCCTTGTAGCGCACCCCCTTGCGCTGGAGCTGCTGGAGCTTGTCGCGCAGTTCGCGGTCCGAGTAGGTGTAGACGTACTTGTCCTGGCCCCGCTTCGGCTGGACGATCTCGATCCGGTGCAGCGGCGGCACCGCGGCGAACACCCGTCCGGACTCGACCATCGGCCGCATATAGCGGTGGAACAGCGTCAGCAGCAGGGTGCGGATGTGAGAGCCGTCCACATCGGCATCGGTCATCATGATGATCTTGCCGTAGCGGGCCGCGTCGATGTCGAAGGTCCGCCCCGACCCGGCCCCTATGACCTGGATGATCGCCCCGCACTCGGCGTTCTTCAGCATGTCCGTGACGGACGACTTCTGGACGTTCAGAATCTTGCCGCGGATCGGCAGCAATGCTTGGAACTCGGAGTTGCGCGCGAGCTTCGCAGTACCGAGCGCGGAGTCTCCCTCGACGATGAACAGCTCGCTGCGCTCGACGTCGTCGCTGCGGCAGTCGGCGAGCTTGGCGGGCAGCGAGGAGGACTCCAGGGCCGTCTTCCGGCGCTGGGCGTCCTTGTGCTGACGTGCGGCGATGCGCGTCCTGGCCGCGGCGACGGCCTTCTCCAGGACGACCCGGGCCTGCTGGGCGTCGTCCCGCTTCGTGGAGGTCAGAAACGCCTTGAGTTCCTTGGAGACCACATTGGTGACGATGCGGCGCGCCGCGGAGGTGCCGAGGACCTCCTTGGTCTGGCCCTCGAACTGGGGCTCGGCCAGGCGCACGGTGACCACCGTGGTAAGCCCCTCCAGGGCGTCGTCCTTGACGATGTCGTCCTCGGCGACGCGCAGCATCTTCTTGGTGCGCAGCACCTCGTTGATCGTCTTGGTGACGGCCTGCTCGAAGCCGGCGACATGGGTGCCGCCCTTGGGGGTGGCGATGATGTTGACGAACGACCTCAGGGTCGTCTCGTAACCGGTCCCCCAGCGCAGCGCGACATCGACTCCCAGCTCCCGGGTGACCTCGGTGGGCGTCATCTGACCGTGGTCGTCCAGGACGGGGACGGTCTCCTTGAAGGTGCCCTGACCGGAGAAGCGGAGGACGTCGCACACCGGCTTGTCGCTCGCCAGGAACTCACAGAACTCGCTGATGCCGCCGTCGAAGCGGAAGGACTCCTCACCCTTGCTGCCGCCGTCGCCGAGCCCGTACTCGTCACGGACGACGATGGTCAGGCCGGGCACCAGGAACGCGGTCTGGCGGGCGCGCTGGTGCAGCGTGTCCAGGGTGAGCTTGGCGTCCTTGAGGAAGATCTGCCGGTCGGCCCAGTAGCGCACGCGCGTGCCGGTGCGGGTCTTGGGGATCTTCTTGGTCTTGTCCAGGCCACCCCTGGCCTCGAACTTCGCGTTCGGGCCGTCGGCGGCGAAGGCACCCGGCACACCGCGCCGGAAGCTGATCGCATGGGTGTGGCCGCCGCGGTCCACCTCGACGTCCAGACGCGCGGACAGCGCGTTCACCACGGACGCGCCGACACCGTGCAGACCGCCGGACGCCGCATAGGAGCCGCCTCCGAACTTTCCGCCCGCGTGCAGCTTGGTCATCACCACCTCGACGCCGGACAGCCCGGTCTTGGGCTCCACGTCGACCGGGATGCCACGGCCGTTGTCGCGCACCTCCACCGAGCCGTCGTCGTGCAGAAGCACCTCGATGCGGTCGCAGTAGCCGCCCAGGGCCTCGTCGACGGAGTTGTCGATGATCTCCCAGAGGCAGTGCATCAGGCCCCGGCTGTCGGTCGAGCCGATATACATGCCAGGACGCTTGCGCACGGCCTCCAGACCTTCGAGGACGAGGAGGTGCCGCGCGGTGTAGTTGGAACCGTCCCGGTCTGATCCTGTCAGCAGCGCTGTGGACGGCACGGACGTATCGGCGGTCACGCGGTTCGCTCCTCGCTGAATTTCAAGTGAGCCCCCTTGGGGCAAGGGGGACGGCTTCGGTCGCCGGTCCGAGGGTACCGAGGCCTGGTAGAGCCGATGTAACGCCACCCTCGTCGTGAACTCAGACTAGTCCAGAGTCGCACGAGCGTTCGAACTCAGATCGCGGTGAAGTACATATCACGTTCCCTTCCGAGGCATGAACCATTTAGCCTCGGGGCACGTCCTCATCCACAGCCGGCAACCCCGCCGGGAGGGCGCGACCACCGACAGACAGCGCGAACCCGTACGACACAAGAGACGTAATACGGCACATTCGCCGCCAACCGGCAACAGACAGCCGGCTCGGAAAGTGACTTTCGAGAAGAAGCCGCGAGCGGGAACGTTTTCGGCCTGGTTGGATGTTGACCCTGGTACGACAGCTCGTCGAGCTAGAGAAGAGGCGACGTGACTACTGTTCTGACCCCCGCGAGCCCGCTGACGGCCGCTGACCGCTGCGACCGCTGCGGCGCCCAGGCGTACCTGCGTGTCGTCCTGCTGAGCGGCGGAGAACTGCTTTTCTGCGCCCACCACGGCCGCAAGTTCGAGCCGGAACTCAAGAAGATCGCCGCTGAGATACAGGACGAGACCGAGCGGCTCACGTCCGCTCCCGCCACCGCCTCCACCGAGGAACGCTGACGCCTCAGCGTCCACGACGAGCCCCCACCGGCACCGAGGCCGGTGAACGGGCGGCCACCCCGATCACGGGAGTGGCCGCCCGTACTCGTAGGGCGGAGGCGGTCCTGAAGCCGCACACCGGCGCCGACGGGTCGCCCGCGGCGGAACGCCTGTCCGGCCGGGCCGGCGCTCCGGCCGTGTGAGCCCCTCAGCGGCCGCCTGCGAGCGTTCTGACGACCTCCGAGACCCGGGCATAGACCCCTGGGTTCCCGGGCTCCCCGCAGCCGCTCCCCCAGGACACCAGGCCGATCAGCCGACCTTGGGCGACCAGCGGTCCCCCGCTGTCGCCCTGACAGGCGTCACGACCACCCTGGGGCACGCCGGCACACAGCATGGAAGCCGCCGCATACTTCCCGTTCTCGTCACCGGGATACGCCCGCTCGCACTCCGCGTCCGGCAGGACCTGAAGCCGTGCGGCCCGGAGACTGTGTGCGTAATCGGCGTCCCCGGTGGCGTCGCCCCAGCCGTAGACCGTCGCCGCGGTGCCCGGCGCATACGCCGCGTCTCCGGCCGCCGCCATCCTGATGACCGAACTCGCCGGAAGCGGGGAGGCCAGCGTGAGCACGGCGAAGTCACCGGCGTTGGTTTGAGTGTTGTACCCCGGATTGACCCAGGTGGCAGTCACCGGGATCTCCTGGCCCTGAGCGGACAACAGATCCGTACGCCCCGTGATGACCTTGAGGTCGCCCGGCTGCCCCGGTGGCGCTCCCAGCACGGCCGCGCTCACACAGTGAGCCGCGGTCAGGACCGTGGTGCGGTCCACCGCCACTCCGCCGCAGAACTGCCCCGCACGGGTGCCTCCGAACCGGTCACGGCTCGAGAGAGCGACGGTCCAGGGGCTCTGCGAGATGTCGACCGGGAAACCCCCGACGACGACGCTGCCCGCCGTGGCGTGCGCCGGGGATGACAGCGGTATCAGAGCGGCCGCGGCTCCGACGGCCAACGCGCGGGCGAGGTGACGACGCATGAGCACTCCTCACTGTCGGTGGGGCGTAGAACACCCACAGTGATCCAGCTCGCCGCGTCGCGCATACGCTGAGGGGCCGGTTCCCACAGGAACCGGCCCCTCAGAGGCGTACTGCCGAGGTCTAGTCCAGGTAGTCTCGCAGCACCTGGGAGCGCGACGGGTGACGCAGCTTCGACATCGTCTTGGACTCGATCTGGCGGATGCGCTCGCGGGTGACCCCGTACACCTTGCCGATCTCGTCGAGGGTCTTCGGCTGACCGTCGGTGAGGCCGAAGCGCATGGAGACGACGCCCGCCTCGCGCTCCGACAGGGTGTCGAGCACCGAGTGCAGCTGCTCCTGGAGGAGCGTGAAGCTGACGGCGTCCGCGGGGACGACGGCCTCGGAGTCCTCGATGAGGTCACCGAACTCGCTGTCGCCGTCCTCACCCAGCGGGGTGTGCAGCGAGATGGGCTCGCGGCCGTACTTCTGGACCTCGATGACCTTCTCCGGGGTCATGTCGAGCTCCTTGGCCAGCTCCTCCGGGGTGGGCTCGCGGCCCAGGTCCTGGAGCATCTGGCGCTGCACACGCGCGAGCTTGTTGATGACCTCGACCATGTGCACCGGGATACGGATGGTGCGGGCCTGGTCGGCCATGGCGCGGGTGATCGCCTGACGGATCCACCAGGTGGCGTACGTGGAGAACTTGTAGCCCTTGGTGTAGTCGAACTTCTCGACCGCGCGGATCAGACCGAGGTTGCCCTCCTGGATCAGGTCCAGGAAGAGCATGCCGCGGCCGGTGTACCGCTTGGCCAGGGAGACCACCAGACGGAGGTTGGCCTCCAGGAGGTGATTCTTGGCGCGGCGGCCGTCCTCGGCGATGATCTCCAGCTCGCGCTTGAGCTTGGGGGCGAGCTTGTCGGCGTTGGCCAGCTTGTCCTCGGCGAAGAGACCGGCCTCGATGCGCTTGGCGAGTTCGACCTCCTGCTCGGCGTTCAGCAGGGGGACCTTGCCGATCTGCTTCAGGTAGTCCTTGACCGGGTCGGCGGTGGCACCGGCCGCGGCGACCTGCTGCGCGGGCGCGTCGTCCTCGTCCTCGTCGGAGAGGACGAAGCCCGCACTCTCGGCGCCCTCGGGCTCGTCGCCGCCCTTGCCGGGGGTCTCCTCGAGGACCTCTTCGTCGAGGAGCTCGGCGTCGTCCTTCTTGGCGGTGGTCTTCTTGGCCGCCGTCTTCTTCGCGACCGTCTTCTTCGCGGTCGCCTTCTTGGCGGTCGTCTTCTTCGCGGCGGCCTTCTTGGCGGGCGAACCCTCGGCCGGGTCACCGGCGGCCGACGCTGCCGAAGCGGTGGGAGCGGCCGCCTTCTTCGTCGTCACCGCCTTCGTCGCGACGGTCTTGGTGGCGGTGCGCTTGGCCGGACTCTTCGCTGCGACGCTCTTTCGGGTGCGCTTGGGTTCTGCGGCACTGACCATCAGCGTCACACCCTCTTCCTCGAGGATCTGGTTGAGGCTGCGCAGTACGTTCTTCCACTGAGTGGCCGGAATCTGGTCAGCTTCGAAGGCCCGACGCACATCGTCGCCGGCGATCTGCCCCTCAGCCTTTCCCCGCTCAATGAGAGCCATGACAGAGACGGACTCGGCGATCTCCGGCGGGAGCGTACGGGATGTGCTGGCCGACACGAACAACCTCTCGGAACGTTGGAAAACGGCTTTCGGCCCCGTCCATGACGGACAGGAGCCGACCGCCGGCTTGGGGATGGGCCGACGGCGCGGGCGGGGGTCGGGAGGATGCACAGCGCCATGAACGGCGTCCGTATTCCCTCCGCGACTGTCACCTCTTAGGTCATCGCACAGTCCCGTAGAGCGTTACGCCCAATCTGCGTGGCCCGGGTCACACCCCGTAACCGCTCAAAAACGTCCAGACACGGGCAGAGGAGGTCAGGTGGCACTCTTTACCGGCATCGGACTGCCGAGGGGCCGCCCTGGCGCGCCCGGAAATCCATGACGGAGACCGGGGATCCCCGTCCGCTCCGGCATGGATCGCCGACGCCCACGGTGGCGGCCGCCCGCACCGGGGTGCCTCCGGTCTCCGTCGGGCTCCGCCGGGTCCCGGGAGGATCCGACGGAGTCCGACGGCAGATGCCGGGGCCGCCCACCGCACCGCCGTGCCGTGCGACGGGACGCCCGCTGCCGGCCCGGCCGCCCGCGGGGTGCGGTCAGTGCTCGCGCGGGGCGGGGACCACGCGCTCCACCTCGGGGTGGACGGTGAGCAGTTGGCGCATGGCCCCTTCGGCGGCCGCACCGTCGCCCGACGCGAGCGCGTCGACGATGCGGGCGTGCTGTGCCACGGCCGTGTCGTTCGGGCGGTCGCAACCGGTGACCGGGCCACCGGAGACCTGGAGGGCGGCCGAGACGATCCCCGAAAGGTGCTCCAGCATGCGGTTGCCCGCGACCTGGATCAGCAGCGAGTGGAACTCCGCGTCGGCACGCGAGAAGGTCAGGGAGTCGCCCTGCCCCAGGGCATGGCTCATGATCTCGACCATGTCGCCGAGCCGCTGCTGCACCTCCTCCCGCCCGTGACCTGCGGCGAGGCGGGCGGCGAGAGGCTCGATGGTCCACCTCAGCTCGCTGAGTTCGCGACGCTGGTCGTCGCGCTGCGGCCCGAAGGCCCGCCATTCGATGATGTCGGGGTCGAGTAGATTCCAGTCACTCACCGGCCGGACCCGTGTGCCGACATTGGGGCGGGCACTGACCAGGCCCTTGGCCTCCAGGACACGCAGCGACTCACGGACGACGGTACGGGACACCTCGAAGCGTTGGCCGATCTCCTCGGGCACCAGCGGACGGTCGGCGCCCAGGTCACCGGAGACGATCATCTGGCCCAGTTGCTGGACGAGTTGGCCGTGCAGTCCGCGTCCGCGGCTGCCCGCGGCACGCCGGCCGACACGGCCCAGTTCCGGGTCGGCACCCTCCCAGGGGGATGTGCCGACGCGGTCGGCGGCGGACGCCCCGGCATAGGGGTAGCGGTCGAGTTCGCCCGGTCCGGCCAGGCCGGAGTCTGTGGAGCGGGCGGCGGTCATCATGGTGTGCGCAAGGGTACTCACGGAACCTTTGTCGGCCGCCTTTCCAACTCCCTTGAGGTCTTTGGTGAAAAGCACACGAAAGGGTGATCGCTCACCCCGTCGCAATTGACGCCTTATCGGAAAGAAATGGGCGCTTTTTGGGGAGTTGCGCACACTCTGGGAACCCATCGACACGGACCGTGTTCATCGGACCCTGCCCCGCAGGGTGGTCAGCAGATAGGCACAGAGCAAGGTGAGCAGGGACAAGGCCAGCGCGCCGCCCACGGGTTGGGCGACCAGGCGCGCCACACCGGCCAGATATCGCTCCCCTCCGAAGGGCCACTGCCACACCGCGAGCCCCCGCATCCGTGCGCTGAAGTCGGCGGCGGAGCGCACGGACGGTCCTTCCAGGAGCTTCTGCACCAGAGGTACGACGACGACGGGGACCGCGAGCACCGCGGCGAGCCCTGCCGTGGTGGACCGGAAGACACCGGCGGCGAGCACACCGGCCCAGGCGCACCCCACCACGAGGGCACACCAACTCGCCCCGATGGAAAGCCAGTCGGGCGGAACCTGGGCGATCTCCCGTCCGTAGACGACGGAGAGAACCCCGTAGTCGCACCCGGCGCTGAGGGCGGCCAGCGCCAGCGCCGTGGCTCCTGCCACGAGGAGTTTCGCGAGGAGCAGCCCCAGCCGCCGGGGGACGGTCCCGCGGTACACGGCGAGCGCGGGGTGGCGGAACTCGTCGCCGAAGGCGAGGGCGCCGAGCAGCCCCGCACCGAGCGCCGCGGGCGGCAGCGGGAGCTCCTGGGGCCAGGCGGCCAGCAGGCGCGGCAGCGGGGTGTGACCGATGCGGGCGAGGAGGACGGAGACGAGGACGGAGAGGACGAGTACCGCGGCCACGGTGCGACAGCCGGTGCCGGTCCCAGCGGCCCGGCGCAGCTCGTAGCGCAGCGGGCGCAGAGGGCTCGGGGCGGCCCGGACGCCGGCCGGCGGCGGCAGCGGGGACAGGTCGCCGGGCTCCCGCGCCTCGGGCGACGAGGACGGCGACGGAACCGGATCGGCCTCCGCGCCCGGCCCCATGTCGGGGACCTCGTCGGCGAGTTGGTGCACGAGGACGCCGTGTCTGAAGGCCGTCTCACCGATGTCGGCGCAGGTACTGCCGTACACCGACAGCCGGTTGCCCTCCTCTTGGACGATCTCCACGGAACGCCGCGCCGTTCTGGCCTCCTTGGCGAGCAGGGATCCGAGCCGGGCCGCGTGCGGGCTGCGGACGGCCACGCGGGGCCGCAGCCGGGTCCGGGCGAATTCCACGGCCCTCTGATCCGCGACGAGCCTGCCCTCGTCGAGAGTGACGACATGGTCAGCGACGCGCGCGGCCTCCTTGGGGTCGGCGGTGGCGAACAGGACGGTGCCGCCCTCCGCGGCGTAGTCGCGGAGGACGCCGTGCAACCAGCGGCCCTCGCGGGCGGAGAGCCCGGCGACGGGGTCGTCGAGCACCAGGGTGTGCGGGTCGGCGACCAGGGCGCCTGCCAGTCCGAGACGGCGGTCCATGCCGCGCGAGAGGGTGCCCAGGCGTTCATGGCGCAGATCGTGGAGTCCGACGCCTTCGAGGATGTCGTCGGCGCGGCGGACCGGTACGCCCGCCGCGCAGCACAGCATGCGCAGATGCCCGCGGACCGTCCGTCCGGGATGGCCGGGGACATCGCCCAGGAGGACGCCCACTTCGCGGGCCGGGTGGGCGATGCGGCGCAGTGGCCGGCCCTGGAAGTAGGTGATGCCACGACCGGGTTGAAGTTCGAGCATGAGCCTGAGCGCCGTCGTCTTGCCCGCGCCGGGGGCTCCGAGGAGCGCGGTGACGTGGCCCGTGTGCGCCTCGAAGGACACGTCGTCGACGGCGGGCGGAAGGTCCTTGCGGGGGGTGCTGGTCAGTCCGAACGCCTGGATCACTCGAAGCAAGATAGCGCGATATATCCGTTTTTTCGGTCACCTTGGTGGTGGCCGAGCGTCCATGCCCCTTCGGTTCGGACATGTGTCCGTAGCCGCCGCCGTTCCGTGGACGGTCGTTCGGCACCCGGCGGGGAGTGGCCGGCCGACCCGGGGCCCGGCCCGGGAAGCCGTTTCGGCCGGTGCCGGAGCGGTCAGACCTCGGGGCGCAGCATCGGCGGGTTGAGCAGGGTGGCGCCGCCCGCGCGGAAGAGTTGTGCGGGCCGGCCTCCCTGCCGGGTCGTCGTGCCGCCGGTGGGGACGAGGAACCCAGGCGTACCGGTCACCTTGCGATGGAAGTTGCGCGGGTCGAGTGCGACGCCCCAGACGGCCTCATAGACCCGGCGCAGCTCACCGACGGTGAACTCCGGCGGACAGAAGGCGGTGGCCAGCGAGGAGTACTCGATCTTGGAACGGGCGCGCTCCACACCGTCCGCCAGGATCTGCGCATGGTCGAAGGCGAGCGGCGCCGCCTGCTCCCCGTCCCTGCCGTAACCGCCCTGCTGCAGCAGTTCCTCCACCGGCGCCCAGCGCGCGCTGTGGGCGTCGCCGCCCGCTCGTGGCGCGGGCAGGTCGGGGGCGAGCGCGAGGTGGGCAACGCTGACGACCCTCATCCGCGGGTCACGCTTCGGGGCCCCGTAGGTGGCCAGTTGCTCCAGGTGGGCACCGTTGTCCTGGACCGGCGCGGACGGTTCGTGCGCGTGCAGACCCGTTTCCTCGATCAGCTCGCGCGCCGCGGCCTGCGCCAGATCTTCGTCCGCCCGTACGAAGCCGCCCGGGAGCGCCCATCGGCCCTGGAACGGCGGCTCGCCCCTGCGGACCGCCAGCGCGCAGAGGGCATGGCGGCGCACGGTCAGCACGACCAGGTCCACGGTCACGGCGAAAGGCGGAAAGGCTGACGGGTCGTAGGGCATGTCGCGATCATAGTCGTCTGCCTGACGATAAACACTCCCTTCCACGGCCGCTTCGACGGCTGATCCACTTCTGTCCTGAACTGGTCTCACCAGGGGCCGTCCACCACGCTCCGGTGCCACGTCGTCCGAGGTCACACCCTCAGCTGCAGTCCTTCCGGGGCCTGCTCCACCATGGCGAGGCCGAGTCGGCCGACGCGCACGGAGAAGGGGGCGCCGGCGAGTCTGAGTCCCGTCAGGACGATCTCGCCGAGCGGGGCGCTGCGCACCGGCCGCAGGGTCACCGTGCCGACGGGCGCGTCGGGACGGATCCCGGCGAGTGCGGTGAGCGCCTGCACTCCGGCGGCCGCCGCCGTGGCGGCGGGGCGGCAGGCTGCCGGATGGGGCGCCGGGGTGCTTCCGTCCGTGCGCGGCTCACCCGCGAACATCTCGGGCAGCCGGTGGTCGAAGGCCTCCGCCGCCGCCAGCATCCCGCCGAGCAGTCCGCTCGCCTCCTTCTCATGGCCGGCGGCGGCCAGTCCCGCGACGGCGACCGCGGTCTCCTGGACGCGCACGGCTCCCCCGCGGTGTCCGAACGGGTTGTACGCCGCTTCCCCGGCGCCGAGTCCGCGCAGTCCCCAGCCCGAGTCCATGGCCGGGCCGCCGAGCAGCCGGGCGAGCTGCTCGGTACGCGCCTTGTCGAGCAGACCGGGTGCCAAGGTGCCGGAGCCGAGCAGCCCGGTGTCCAGGAGATGGGCCGCACCCGCCCCGAGATGGGGCAACGGGCGTCCGTCCCGGGTGAGGGCAGCGGCCGGTCTGCCGCCCGACGGGTCCTCGATCCAGAAGTCCTTGCCGAAGGCCCGGCGCAGTTCCTCGGCCCATTCGCGCAGCTCGGGTCCGCCGGACCGTCCCCATGTGTCGAGCAGGTCGGCCCCGAGCAGGGCGGCCCGGTGGGCGTGCGCCTGGGTCTCACAGCGCAGCGGCCCGTCCGGTTGCGGGTCTGGGAGGTAGACCCCGTCACCGACCGTGGTGCGCAGCCACCGCAGGCAGTTCTCAGCCGCGGGCAGCAGCTCCCGCGTCTCCCGCTCCGGGAGTCCCCAGCGCCAGGCCTCCGCGAGGAGCACGGGGAAGAGCAGGGTGGCCTCAGTGCCCGTGCAGCCCGGCGGGAGGTGTGCGCCCGCGTCCCGCCGGGGACCCGGAATCATGCCTGAGCGCAGGCCCGGGCCGGTGAGTTGGGTACGGGCCAGGATCCGCAGGGTGCCCCCGGCGAGCCGGGTGCCGAGCGGCAGCGTCATCCGGGCCGCCGCCAAGGAGTCTGCGGGTGCCGGTCCGCAGCGCCAGGGTGCCCCCGCCGCCAGCTGGAGGTCGGCAGGATGTACGGGATCCCGCAGGAGCAGGGCCTGAAGGTCCTCGACACAGGTGCGCAGCAGCGGCTGGACTCTCGGGTCGTCCCCGGTGGCCAGGGCCGGTGCGAACGGGCTCGTCGCACCGCGTCCCAGCGCTCTGACCGGTCCCGCACGGTCCGGCCGCAGCCGCAGTTCGACACTGCGCGTCCCGCCGGGCAGCAGCTCCAGCTCCCAGCGCAGGAGTCCGGCGGAGGCGAGGGCGTCGGTGGGCGGTGGGGCGGCCGTGACCGCGCTGTCCCCCTTGGGACCGGACCAGCGCAGCCCCGAGTCGTGGACGGTGGCGGAGAGTTCGCCTCCGGCGGCGCCGGAGGCGATCGTGCCCAGTTCCTCCAGATCCGTGCCGAGGGAGACCTCCACCGGCAGGCGCAGCAGTCGCGGCGCCGCGCTGTGCAGGGTGATCCGCTCGATGCCGTCCGCGGACCGGATGCGCTCGACGACGACATCCGGGTCCGGGCCGGCGTCCGGGGCCACGCGCAGGGTGCCGACGAAACGCACCCGGTCGGCCGCGACCATACGGGCCTGGACGGCCACCGGCTCCCTGCCCGCCACCCGCACCTGACAGCGGGAGAGCACGCGCCGGCCCGCTCGGTAGAACCCCTCGAGGCCGCTCCCGGTCAGCTGCCCCTGATCGGTGGAGATCACCAGTCCGGGCAGGGCGACGCAGATCAGCGCGGTATGAGCGGACGGCAGATCGCCGACGTGGCGCGACGGGGGCCGGCCGGTAACCCCCGGCCGGCCGTGCCGTGGAGGCCGGTCGCCGTCAGAGGCGAAGGGCGTGGTGGACAGGGGCATGGGGTGACTTCCTCTGCGCTCGGTACGCCTGAGGCGGCCGACGCCGGGTGAAGGCTCGGGAGGACGGTGAGCGATGCGGCGGGGCGGCCCGGGCACGGGTTCCGCCACACAGGTGAACGGAACGGGCGCGCCCGGGGTCACGCATCCGAGCAGGAAGCCGACCGAACGGCGGCAGCCGGGAGGACGGGACGGGCTCATGTGTCTCCTTCTCCCTTCCGCCGGCCGGAACCGAGGTGGGTTCCGCACCGGCTGGTCGCACCCCGGGCGGCACGCCGATGCGGCCTGCCGGGCGGAGCGTCGAACGGATCCCGGTGGCGGCCCCCTGCCGCACCGGACGGGCGACGGACCGGCCGCCCGGTGTCGCTCATCGGGCGTGCCCGGCGCTGCGGGCGGACAGCGGCGGCGGAACGGGCCGGCCGGGCCGGGGGCGTGGCCTGCGCCGAGCCGGAGGACGCGGTGAAGGGGCCGGAACCGGCCTCGGGCGGACACCTGCCCTCGGGAGAGGCGTCCGCGCACGCGCCGGACCCCGGCTCGTCGACGGCGGGTGCCGGCCGCCGCTCGGGCCCGTCGCCGTCGGCCCCGGCCCGGGCAGGACGGTCGTCCTCATCGATGCGCCTCCGGTCCCCGGCGACTGCCTCCGCGTGAGGTGACGCGGTGGTCCCGGTCGGCGTCGCGGCCGTCTTCCGCGCCCCGCCCGTGCGGCCCGACCGCTCCCTGCGCAGACAGCGGCGGACGGTCTCGGGGTCCAGCCCCTCGTTGCATGCCTGGTGCAGAAGGCGGGCGAAGAGGTAGTCCGGGTCTGCGGCCATGGCCATGGCGAGGGCCTCGCGGGCTTCGAGTTCGTCGCCGGACGACCAGGCGACCCATCCGGCGAGCGTCAGCGGCGCGGCGGCGTGCTCCCCGTAGGAGCCGACACAGCGGCGGGCCAGGGCGCGCCACAGCCGCAGCGCGACGGTGGCCTCGGCGCCCTCCATCCACTCCGCGGCGCGGTCGCGGGTGGCGCGGTCCTGCAGTCCGAGGATCAGGGCCGCCGCCTCGTCGTGCCCGAGCAGTTCGTCGTCGCGGAGGTCCGCCGCCAGGGCTGCCCGGTCAGGGGGCTCCCCGGCGAGCCGGGCCATGACCCGTTCGGCGAGGGCCAGCGTCTCCTCGGCCACCTCCTCGCGGGTGTCGCCGCCCAGGATCCTGGGGACCAGGGCCAGGCTCGCCGTGTCCAGCACGGCCTCCTGCTGGATCGCGGCCGCCGTCTCCCAGGGCCTGAGCCTGGCCCGGAACTCCTCGAGGCTGCCACGCACCCGAAGGCCGGCATAGGCCGCCGCGGCGGCCATGACGGAGGTCCCCGGCAGGCCCATCGGCCGGCCCTCCGGCGGGCAGCAGCCCGGACTCGGGCAGCAGTACGACCAGAAGCGGCCCCCGGAGAGGCACAGGGCCTCCACCACGGGGATGTCGAGGCTGCCGCAGGCGGTGCGCAGCAACTGGGCGAGCGGCCGGAGCCGCTCCACCACCTCGCGTCCCGTCTCGCCGCTCGCCGGTTCCTGGACGAGATAGGCGATCATGCTCTCCGGCCGGGCTCCTCTGCGCTCGCTCCCCCTCACCAGTCCGTGTGCCAGCTGCCGGGCCGCGACGGCCCAGTCGTCGGAGTGGACGGGGATGCCGAGCCGGGCGCGCCCGCCGAACCTCCCCCACCGCTCCCGGTCGTGCAGTGCGACCAGCACGATGCTGTCCTCGGGGCGGTGCCCGAGCAGATAGGGCAGGGCGTCGGCCAGCTCGGCCGGGGTACGCAGGGTGACCTGGGTCTCGCCACCGGGTCCCGTCGTGGGGCCGGGTCCGCTGTATGCGGGGTGCTCGCCACCACGGTGCGGGAATCCGCCCATGTCGCCGATGCCGGAGCGGCCGGCCGCTTCGTCGTGATTCGTCATGGCGTGACCTTCTCGCGCATCACGGCTTTCCGTCTGCCCCTGTGGATAACCATGAGCATGAGCACGCTAGAAGTTGTCCACAGGTCCCGGCCCTCGTTCGCGCGATGTCCGACCGATCGGGTTGCATGGACGCCATGACCGACGCACATCCGCACCACACGACAGGCTCCGCCGCGCCCACCGCGGCGGACGACCCGCGAGCCACAGCCCAGGACCCGAGCGCCCCCGCCCTGGTCGAGGGCGGTCTGCGGGCCGCAGCCGACGCCGTGCTCGCGCGGCTCGTGGGCGCGCCGGACGGCGAGGCGCGGCTGCGCGAGGACCAGTGGCGTGCCATCGAGGCCCTGGTGGCGCACGGGCGCAGAGCGCTGGTGGTGCAGCGCACCGGCTGGGGCAAGTCCGCGGTGTACTTCGTCGCGACCGCGCTGCTGCGTGAGCGCGGCTCGGGCCCCACGGTCATCGTCTCGCCCCTCCTCGCCCTGATGCGCAACCAGGTCGACGCCGCCGCGCGGGCCGGCATCCGGGCGCGGACCATCAACTCCTCCAACCCGGAGGAGTGGGACACCATCCAGGGCGAGGTGAGCGCGGGCGAGGTGGACGTCCTGCTCGTGAGCCCGGAGCGGCTCAACAACCCCGACTTCCGCGACCGGGTGCTACCCGCGCTGGCGGCGGCGACCGGGCTGCTGGTGGTCGACGAGGCACACTGCATCTCCGACTGGGGCCATGACTTCCGCCCCGACTACCGCCGGCTGCGCACGATGCTCGCGGACCTTCCGCCGGGTGTACCGGTGCTGGCTACGACCGCGACGGCCAACGCGCGTGTGACGGCCGATGTGGCGGAGCAGCTCGGCACCGGGGCCGGTACGGACGCACTGGTTCTGCGCGGCCCTCTGGACCGGGAGAGCCTGAGCCTCGGGGTGCTCCGGCTGCCGGACGCCGCCCATCGGATGGCCTGGCTCGCCGACCACCTCGGGGAACTTCCGGGCTCCGGGATCGTCTACACGCTCACGGTGGCGGCGGCCGAGGAGGTCACGGCGTTCCTGCGGCAGTGCGGGCACACCGTCGCCTCGTACACCGGGAAGACGGAGAACGCCGAGCGCCGGCAGGCCGAGGAGGACCTGCTGGCCAACCGGGTCAAGGCGCTGGTCGCCACCTCGGCCCTCGGGATGGGCTTCGACAAGCCGGACCTGGGTTTTGTGGTGCACCTCGGCTCGCCTTCCTCACCGATCGCCTACTACCAGCAGGTGGGACGCGCGGGCCGCGGGGTGCGCCATGCCGAGGTGTTGTTGCTCCCGGGCAAGGAGGACCAGGCGATCTGGGAGTACTTCGCCTCGATCGCCTTCCCTCCGGAGGAGCAGGTGCGGCGCACCCTGGACGCCCTCGCACGGGCGGACCGGCCCCTGTCGCTGCCCGCGCTCGAGCCACTGGTCGAGCTGCGCCGGTCCCGGCTGGAGACGATGCTCAAGGTCCTGGACGTGGACGGTGCGGTGCGGCGTGTGCAGGGCGGATGGATCGCGACGGGCCTCCCCTGGACGTACGACTCGGAACGCTATGCCTGGGTGGCCAAGCAACGGGAGACCGAGCAGCAGTCGATGCGCGACTACGCCACGACGACGGACTGCCGGATGCGGTTCTTGCGGGAGCAGTTGGACGACGAGGCCGCCGCTCCCTGCGGGCGGTGCGACAACTGCGCCGGTGCGCGGTTCACTGACGCCGTGTCGCCGGCCGCGCTGGACGCGGCACGCGGTGAACTCGGCCGCGCGGGAGTCGAGGTGGAGCCGCGCAAGATGTGGCCGACGGGTCTGCCCGCGGTCGGCGTGGATCTCAGGGGACGCATCCCGGCCGGCGAACAGGCGGCGCCGGGGCGGGCCCTGGGCCGGCTCTCCGACATCGGCTGGGGCAACCGGCTGCGGCCGATGCTGGGCTCCCAGGCTGTCGACGGGCCCGTGCCCGACGACGTGGCGCAGGCCGTGGTCGGCGTGCTGGCCGACTGGGCCAAGGGGCCCGGAGGCTGGGCCACGGGGACGCCCGACGCGCCGTCACGTCCGGTCGGTGTCGTGACCATGGCCTCGCGTACCCACCCGCAGCTGATCAGCACCCTGGGGGCGCGGATCGCCGAGGTCGGGCGGCTGCCGCTGCTGGGTTCCGTGGAATACACCGGCAATGTGCCGCGGATACCCCGGAGCAACAGCGCGCAGCGGCTGAGGGCGCTCGACGGGGCGCTGACCGTGCCGCCCCCGCTGGCCGCGGCGCTGAGGGAGGCGGGCGGTCCCGTGCTGCTTCTGGACGACATGACGGAGACCGGCTGGACGCTGGCGGTGGCCGCGCGCATGCTGCGGCGGGCCGGTGCGGAGGGGGTGTTGCCGCTGGTCCTCGCCGTGCAGGCGTGACCTGTCCCTTCCCCGGGGACACACCGGGCAGAGCGGCACCAGGGGATATAGGCCGCACATCACCAGATACCGGCCGTCGGTCTCAATTGCTCATTGCCGCTTTCCAGTTCGACGGGAAGAATTGGAAATCCGCTCCCCGCACGGCGCGTCCGTGATCCGGTAGGGCTCTGCTGCGGTGCGCGCTCCCCCACGTCCGACCCCGCCCGCAGTGTGGGCACGTAGCCGAAGGGAGGGTCGTGACCTTCGGATTCCCTCCGTCATCGGCAGCGTCCATGTCCCCCGCCGCCGGACCGTCCGCCGCCTCCACCAATCCTCTGGCCCGGGTGCTCGAACCGGAGGAATGGGCAGCCGCGGGGATCCCGCTGCTGCGCAACCCTCGCGAAGTCGTCACCGGACTGCACGCCCGGCACCGGCCACGGCTCTCCACGGCCGTGGTGGCGGTCCTGGATCCGGATGAACGACTGCGGGCGAGCGCCTCGTTCACCCGGCATCCCGCCCCGGCGGACGGATGGATGTTCCGCAACGCGCTGCTGGCCCAGTTGCGCCGGATCATCCCTCACGACCTGCGGCGCCGCACGCCCGTGCGGACGGCGGTGCTGCTCTACTGCCGTGAGGGGGACGGGCATTGGACGGAGGAGGACGGGGCGTGGATGTGGGGGCTGCGTGACGCGTGCACGCTGCACGGGCTGCGCTGCGGTGCCTACATCACGCTCACGCGCGATGGCTGGCAGGTTCTCGGCGAGGGCCGTGGGGGACGCCATCCCAACGCCCGGTCGGCACCGAGCGCCCTGGACCTGACGGGAGCGCTGCCCGCACTGACGCGCACCGGGGGCGTCACCTCGGAGGTGCTGCGCCGGGCCGCCGCCCGCTGAACACGGTCCGCCGCGACGCCCACCGAGTGACCGGTGGTCGCGAGCACCGGGTCGTGCCGGAGGCATGGCAGCGGCGTATCGGGGGCGGTCGGTCACGGCGGAAGCGTGGGCCGCCGCGGCGCAGCACCCGAAGAGGCGGCACCCGGACCCGAACACCAGGGTGTGACGGAGGTCGTCACCCCGCCCCGCCTGCCGGGACGCCGCCTCGGCGGGCTCTCGGCCCGACGGGCGACGACGGCGCGTGCCGCCGTTTCGCCCTCGCACGGGCGGGGAGGGCGCGCACGCCGGAACGACCGCCGTGCGGGTGCCGCCGATGCGGCACCCTCCCCGACCGCTCACCCACGGTCCGGCCGCAGCCCGGCTCCGGTTCTCCGGCGCGGAGGGACCGCGACACGGGTGACGGACGACCGGGTGCGGACCGCTCAGACGCCCGCGCCCAGGACCGAATCGATCTGTGCGGCGTCGCCGCAGACGATCAGCAGGGCACCGGCCCGGCCGAGCGCCGACGGAAGCGTGGTGGCGACGGAGGCGTCGGTGCCGCCGTTGACGGCGACCACGACCACCGGACGGGCTGCGGCACGGGACACGGCGGAGGCTTCGGCGTAGAACACGTCGTCACCGGCGTCGTGCTGCGCCCAGTAGGCGGCCTCGCCGAAGGACAGCTCGTGCGCGGCCCACGGATGCGGCTCACCGGTGGTGATCACCAGTACGTCGCCGGGAGCGCGGCCGGACTCCAGCAGGAGGTCGACAGCTTCCTCGGCGGCGTCCAGCGCACCCTCGACCGAGGCCGGGATCAGCTGGACCTGCGGGGTCGCGGAGGGAATGGACGGTCCGGGCTTGGCCGACTCACGCGGGGTGCGCTGGGTCGGCACGGGCCGGACGGGGCCCGGACGACCGGGACGCGAAGGGGCCGCGGGGCGGGGCCCGGGAACAGGACGGGGGGTCGACGCGGTGCGGCCGGCGGCCGGAGTGGCGCGGGGACCCTGGGCACTCTCGTGAATCTGAGGCTCCTCGGGAATGAGAGGCATGAGCTGATATTTATCAAACGCCGGTGCGACCCACGTCGGCGGGTGGCACATGAGTGCGATCGGAACCGGTCAGAAGTCGAAGCCGAGCTGGCCTTCGATCTCCGGCGCGTTTCCGTCCGCCCCGTTGCGGACCTTCTTGAGGTGCCGCCACTGGGGCAGCGCATCAAGATACGCCCACGACAAGCGGTGGTGCGGGGTGGGGCCCCGATCCTCCAGTGCGGCCCTGTGCACAGGTGACGGATACCCGGCGTTGGCCGCAAAACCGAAGTCTGCATGGTCGACACCCAGTTCGGCCATCATTTTGTCGCGGCGAACCTTGGCGATCACCGAGGCCGCCGCGACCACCACGCACGACTGGTCGCCCTTGATGACCGTACGGACCTTCCAGGGCGCGCCGAGATAGTCGTGCTTCCCGTCGAGGATGACCGCATCGGGGCGGACGGGCAACGCCTCCAGGGCGCGTTCCGCCGCGAGCCGGAGCGCGGCCGTCATCCCGATCTTGTCGATCTCCTCGGGGGAGGCATGACCGAGGGCGTACGCGGTCACCCACTGCTCCAACCGCGCGGCGAGTTCGGTGCGTCGCTTGACGGTCAAAAGCTTGGAGTCGGTGAGGCCCTCGGGCGGTCGACGCAGACCCGTGACCGCCGCGCAGACGGTGACGGGGCCGGCCCAGGCACCGCGCCCCACCTCGTCGACACCGGCGACGATCTTCGCTCCGGTCGTTGCACGCAGGGAGCGCTCGACGGTGTGAGTAGGTGGTTCGTACGGCATGGCGCCCTTAGCGTACGCCGAGGGAATCCCCGCGCGACACCCCGGTTCCCCGGACGGCGACATCCGCGGCGGAGGGGCACGACGGTCGGCCGGTCGCCTTCTCGATACACCACCGACTCACTTCGCATCCGCACATGTTCGAGTGGCACGGCACCGTCATCGACGCGACGTTCGAGGATCTGGGCGTCCGGGGCGTCGCGGCGCATCTCACCGTGCCCGATTTCCATGACGGACCGGCGAACGGCCCGCTTCCGGCAATGACGTGGCCCTCACCGCCGCGGCATCGCACAGGCCACCGGGGGGAGCCATTCACCGGGCCGTGCATCGCGTTTGTGAATCATCGAACGGGGCACCGGCCGGAGCGCGAGACCCTCGCCTCATCACAGGGCGAACAGCACCTGTCAGACCTGGGCCGACGGCGGAGCCCAGTGGGGCAGCCGCTCCGTGCGGTGGAGCCACTCACCGGGTGGTGTCCCGGCCTTCCCGGCGGCGAGCACCCCTCCGACGATGGCGCAGGTCGTGTCCACATCCCCGCCCACCTGCGCAGTCGTCCAGAAGCCCCGCTCATAGTCGCCGAGGGCCCGTGCAGCCGACCAGAGCGCGAAGGGCACCGTGTCATGGGCGCTCGTACGCCGCCCGCAGCCCAGCACGGCGGCGACGGTCGTGGCGTCGTCGTAGTCCAGCATGTCCCGCGCCCGGCGCAGCCCCCGCCGTGACGGCGCTTCTCGGGAGCAGCGCGATCACGTCGTCGAGCAGGTCCTCGGCGGACGGCGGGCCGGCGGGACCGGCGGCCAGGGCGGCCGCCGCGGCCACGGCCATCGCCCCGACCACGGCCTCACGGTGCTGATGGGTGGGGTACGCGGAGATCTCCGCCTGATGGGTGGCCTGCTCGGGGTCGTCGGCGTACCAGGCGCCGAGGGGTGCGATCCGCATCGCGGCGCCGTTGCCCCACGAGCCCTGCCCGTCGAACAGCGCGGAGGCCAGCTCACGCCAGTCGCCGCCCTCCCGTATCAGCCTGAGGAGGCGATTGACCGCGGGGCCGTAGCCACGGTCGAAGTCATGGTGGTGGGCGAAAGACCGGGCCAGTTCGTCCTGGTCGATGCGCTGGTGCGCGGCCAGGACGGACACGATGGAACAGGCCATCTCCGTGTCGTCCGTCCATTGCCAGAGCCCCGGGGGCAACTCTCGGCGCTTGAGCAGCGGATGGTTCACGGGAACGAAGAACTGTGAGCCCAGCGCGTCGCCCACCGCCAGCCCGCGCAGGCTGGCCAGGGCACGTTCCAGGCGCCCGTGCGGGGAGGAATCGGCGTCAGCGGTCATTGCCCTGTCACTCTATCCGGTGGGGCGGAAGGGCCCCGGATGACGTTTTCCGGTGACCCAGAAGGGCTCCGGCTCACGCCAGCGCTCAAAGGGATGGTCGAGTCGATATTTGCCGTCCTCCCCGAGGAGGAGCATCCGCGTCTCGCCGTTCCCCGGGTTGGAGAGGGACTCGAATTCCGCGACCGTCCAGTGGAACCAGCGCATGCAGAACAGCCGCATGGCCAGGCCATGGGTCACCAGGAGCACGTTCGGCGGGTGGTCGGGCGCCTCGAAACTGCGGAACAGGCTCTCCAGGAAGTTGCCGACCCGGTCGTACACATCCGCCCCGGACTCGCCCTGGGCGAAGCGGTAGAAGAAGTGCCCGTAGGCGTCCCGGTATGTCTTCTGGAGCCGTACGTCGTCGCCGTCCTGCCAGTTACCCCAGTCCTGCTCACGCAGTCGGGGCTCCTCGCGGACCCGGACGAGGTCGGGGTCCAGGCGGAAGGCGCGCAGCGTCTCATGGGTGCGGCGGTAGGGGGAGACATACACGCTGACCCGCTCCTCGCCGAAGAGCTCCCGCAACCGCCCGCCCGTCTCCTCCGCCTGCTGCCAGCCCCGCTCGGTGAGCGGCAGCGCATGGTCGGGCTCGCGTTCGTACACGGAGACGTCGGCGTTGCCCACCGACTCGCCGTGCCGGACCAGAACGATGCGCCGCGGTCGTGCCATGCCGAAACCCTAGATCGAGGGGCGACCGAAAGGGCACCCGAGGCGCCTCCATACGACGCAGCTCACATTCCGGCCACACTCGTCCGATCTGCCTGCGTACCCCTGCCCCCGGCGTGTCTCCCGGCCCGGCGCGTACGTCCGCGCCCGCGGGATCACACCGTCCAGGACGGCTCCAGCTCCACGATGTCCCCGGTGAGAGCCGCGACATCCGCCTCCGTCTGCGCCCTCAGCGCCAGGCGTTCCACCCGCTCCTCGCGATATTTGCCGTGCTCCGCGGCCGACTGCCACATCGAGAGGATCAGAAACTCATGGCCAGGCGCCTCGCCGAAGAGTCCCCGGATCATGCCCGGCGAACCCGCCATGGCCGGATTCCACACCTTCTCCTGCATCAGCGCGAAGTGGTCGGCGCGCTCCTCACGCACCCGGCAGTGCGCGACCCGCACCAGGTCGGTGTCGGCGAAACGGGGCTCGAAGCCGGTCTTCACATCGAAACGATGGTCGAACAGCCTGACCTGCTGGTCCGTAAAGGTGCCGGACTGGGACGCGGCCAGCCGGTCGTGCGAACGCGCCATGAACGAGTCGTAGAAGGCGCGGCTCTCCCAGAACGCGAAGACATGCGCCACACCGGGCCGCACCCGGCTCCAGCCCCCGCCCTGCCCCCGGAAGCCCGGCTCCCCCAGAAGCCCCGCCCATTTTCGCTGCCCCCGTTCGAAACCGCGGCGGTCCACCACGGTGCAGCGAGTCCACTTGACCAGCACCGCGCCATCGTAAGGCCCCGGTGAGGACATCGGTCACGGTCTGGCGCAGTACACCCGGGCGAGCGCCGTCTCGCACGAGGCACAATGGACAACTGACCCACAATGCACGGAAGTTCGGGCGGAGTGACACGCACGGGGAGGGGATGTGTGATGAGTGGTCTCAACAAGGGCATCCACAAGGTCGAACTGGCGGTGAAGTGGGACCCCAGTCCGGCCGGGCAGCCGCCCACCGATCTCGACCTAGTCGCCGCGGCCTATCCGGCCACGGATCCGTACGGGGATCCCGACTATGTGGTGCATTTCGACAGCCGTTCCCCGGACGGCACGATCTCCCTCAATCGCGACAGCCTCGACGGCAGGGGATTCGGCTGGGACGAGGTCATGACGCTGGAGCTCCATCGGCTCGACCGCCGGTACGCCCGCGTGGTGGCCGGTGTCGTCATCCAGCAGCGCCCCGCCCGCAGGACGTTCGCCGGCGTCCTGAATCCGGCGGTGCGGTTGCGCGAGGGCTACACCGTTCTCGCCGAGGACGACTTCGGCAGGGTCCTGGGCGCGACCGCGGCGACGGTGGCCGAGTTCGTCCGCGACGCCGACGGCGAGTGGACGTTCCGCCCGGGCATCCGCGGCTATGACACGGACCCGGCGGGCTTCGCCCGCGTCATGGGCGCCCCGCACGGCTCCTGAGGACCGCGCCGCGAGGGGCCGGAGACGCCGAAGGGCGGCACGACTGTGGTCGTACCGCCCCTCGGGACCGGGTCAGCTGCAGCCGCTGGTCGAGCCGCAGCCCTCGCAGATGTAGCAGGAGCCGGCCCGCTGCATCTTGGTGCCGCAGGAGAAGCACAGCGGGGCGTCGGCCTGGATGCCCAGCTGCATCTCCACCAGCTCGGCGCTGGTGTGCGCCTGCTTCGGGGCCGGTCCGGCCGCCGGGGCCTCCGCCTTCGGGGTGGCGACCGCCTTCAGCTCCTGGGCGCGCGGCGCCGACTGGGCCAGGCCCTCGACGTCGACCTCGTCGTCGGCGGGCTCGTAGGACCCCGTCTCCAGGTGGCGCTGACGCTCCTCGGCGGAGTGGATGCCGAGTGCGGAGCGCGTCTCGAAGGGCAGGAAGTCCAGCGCCAGACGGCGGAAGATGTAGTCGACGATCGACTGGGCCATCCGCACGTCCGGGTCGTCCGTCATACCGGCCGGCTCGAAGCGCATATTGGTGAACTTGGAGACATAGGTCTCCAGCGGGACGCCGTACTGCAGGCCCACCGAGACGGCGATGGAGAAGGCGTCCATCATGCCCGCGAGGGTCGAACCCTGCTTGGACATCTTCAGGAAGACCTCGCCCAGACCGTCGTCCGGGTAGGAATTGGCGGTCATATAGCCCTCGGCACCGCCGACGGTGAAGGAGGTGGTGATGCCGGGACGACCCTTCGGGAGGCGCTTGCGGACCGGGCGGTACTCGACGACCTTCTCGACCCTGGACTCCGCGGCGGGCGCCTCGGTCTTCGCGTCCGCGGACTCCTTCTTCTTGGCGGAGAGCGGCTGGCCGACCTTGCAGTTGTCGCGGTAGATCGCGAGCGCCTTGATGCCCATCTTCCAGGCCTCGAAGTAGATCTCCTCGACCTCCTCGACGGTCGCCGACTCCGGCATGTTGACCGTCTTGGAGATGGCACCGGAGATCCACGGCTGGATCGCGCCCATCATGCGGACGTGGCCCATCGGGGAGATGGCGCGCTCGCCCATGGCGCAGTCGAAGACCTCGTAGTGCTCCTGCTTGAGGCCCGGCGCGTCGATCACATTGCCGTGCTCGGCGATATGGGCGACGATCGCCTCGATCTGCTCCTCCTGGTAGCCGAGGCGGCGCAGCGCCTGCGGCACGGTGCCGTTCACGATCTGCATCGAGCCGCCGCCGACCAGCTTCTTGAACTTGACCAGCGCCAGGTCCGGCTCGACACCGGTGGTGTCGCAGGACATCGCCAGGCCGATGGTGCCGGTCGGCGCCAGGACGGAGGCCTGGGAGTTGCGGAAGCCGTTCTTCTCGCCGAGGCGGAGCACGTCCTGCCAGGCCTCGGTGGCGGCGGCCCACACCGGGTTGTCCAGGTCGTCCATGCGGACGGCCCGGGCATTGGCGTCGGCGTGCTGCTTCATGACGCGCAGATGCGGCTCGGCGTTGCGGGCGTAGCCGTCGTACGGGCCGACGACCGCGGCCAGCTCGGCGGAGCGCCGGTACGCCGTGCCGGTCATCAGGGAGGTGATGGAACCGGCCAGGGCGCGGCCGCCGTCGGAGTCGTACGCGTGGCCGGTCGCCATGAGGAGGGCGCCGAGGTTGGCGTAGCCGATGCCGAGCTGGCGGTAGGCGCGGGTGTTCTCGCCGATCTTCTGGGTCGGGAAGTCCGCGAAGCAGATCGAGATGTCCATCGCGGTGATGACCAGCTCGACGACCTTGGCGAAGCGCTCGACCTCGAAGGACTGCCGGCCCTTGCCGTCGTCCTTCAGGAACTTCATGAGGTTCAGCGAGGCGAGGTTGCAGGACGTGTTGTCCAGGTGCATGTACTCGCTGCACGGGTTCGAGCCGTTGATACGGCCGGACTCGGGACAGGTGTGCCAGTGGTTGATCGTGTCGTCGTACTGGATGCCGGGGTCGGCGCAGGCCCAGGCGGCCTCGGCCATCTTGCGGAAGAGCGCCTTGGCGTCGACCTCCTCGATGACCTCACCGGTCATACGGGCGCGCAGGCCGAACTTCCCGGCGCTCTCGACGGCCGACATGAAGGTGTCGTTGACACGGACCGAGTTGTTGGCGTTCTGGTACTGGACGGAGGTGATGTCATCGCCGCCGAGGTCCATGTCGAAGCCCGCGTCGCGCAGGGCGCGGATCTTCTCCTCTTCGCTGACCTTGGTCTGGATGAAGTCCTCGACGTCCGGGTGGTCGACGTCCAGGATCACCATCTTGGCGGCCCGGCGGGTGGCACCGCCCGACTTGATCGTCCCGGCGGAGGCGTCGGCGCCGCGCATGAAGGAGACCGGTCCTGAGGCGTTGCCGCCGGAGGACAGCAGTTCCTTGGACGAACGGATGCGGGACAGGTTCAGGCCGGCCCCGGAGCCGCCCTTGAAGATCATGCCCTCTTCCTTGTACCAGTCGAGGATCGACTCCATGGAGTCGTCGACGGACAGGATGAAGCAGGCGGAGACCTGCTGGGGCTGCGGGGTGCCGACGTTGAACCAGACGGGGCTGTTGAAGCTGAAGATCTGGTGCAGCAGGGCGTACGTCAGTTCGTGCTCGAAGATCTCGGCGTCCGCGGGCGAGACGAAGTACTTGTACTCCTCACCGGCCTTCCGGTACGTCTGCACGATGCGGTCGATCAGCTGCTTGAGGCTGGTCTCGCGCTGGGGGGTGCCGACGGCACCGCGGAAGTACTTGCTGGTGACGATGTTGACCGCGTTCACCGACCAGGACTCGGGGAACTCGACGCCACGCTGCTCGAAGTTGACCGAGCCGTCGCGCCAGTTGGTCATGACGACGTCGCGGCTCGCCCACTCGACCTCGTCGTACGGGTGTACGCCGGGAGTGGTGTGGATACGCTCGATCCGCAGTCCCTTGCCGGCCTTGGCACCCTTCGCCCGGGAACCTCGTGCCGGACCGCTCGCCGTCTCTGTCATGCCGTCTCCCTATTTCGGGCGAAAACGCCCCGAAGTGCCCTTTTCTTCCCATGGCACGGTGTTCTGTCTACTGCCACGCGTACCGTTCGAGAGCACGCGTGACGGGTCTGTGTGCCGTCGGCGGGGCCGGTTCCGGCCGGCCCTTCCCGTCAGTCGGCGGCGATGGCGGGCACGGGGGCGTCGGCCGCCCCTCCGCACCCGCAGCCGGTTCCCCGGCGCTCCAGGGCGGTGTCCGCGGAGCCGCCGTCCACGGCGGACTGCTCGCCCTGCTGCTCCCTGAGCTCCGCGATGGCGGCCTCGAAGTCCTCCAGCGAGTCGAACGCCCGGTAGACGGACGCGAAGCGCAGATAGGCGACGAGATCGAGCTCCTGCAGGGGGCCGAGTATGGCCAGACCCACGTCGTGGGTGGTCAGCTCCGCGCTTCCGGTGGCCCGCACCGCCTCCTCGACACGCTGACCGAGCTGGGCCAGCGCATCCTCGGTGACGGGCCGCCCCTGGCACGCCTTGCGCACCCCGTTGATGATCTTGATGCGGCTGAAGGGCTCGGTGACCCCGGACCGCTTGACCACCATGAGCGAGCACGTCTCCACCGTCGTGAAACGACGGGAGCAGTCGGGGCACTGGCGGCGCCTGCGGATGGATGTGCCGTCATCGGTCGTACGGCTGTCGACGACACGACTGTCGGGGTGCCTGCAGAAGGGGCAGTGCATGGCTCCAACCCTCCTTTTCAAGCGCGACTCAGGGACCCCTCGGGACCTCACCGGCCCCTCGAAGCAGCCCCAAGCATAGGCGATCGTCCGAGCCACGAAGACCGGGGGGACCACAACTACTGGGCCGCCGGTGAAATCCAACCACTACATCTAGCGATTGACTCGTACATTCGGCGACGACACGCCCGCGACGGGGGGATTGGCGCGTGCGGTACGCCCGCACCGAATCGGAGCATGCACGGATACCCTGGACACCACGCGGGGAAGAGGGTCAGGGGCGGGCCGCAGCCTCCGGATGGCAGACTGGGCGCCGGTCACGGCGGCCCGCGAGGCCATCACCCCGGCGGTGAAGAGTATCGCAATGAGCACTTTCGTCCGCCGCCGGCGACGGAATAGGCCATACACCCGGACACCCACTCACGTCAGCTAATTCGCGTTTTTTCACTCGAACGTGTGTTTGGCGCAACCTTTCGAAAGCAACTACCGTTGTCCTGCACGGGAGACCATCGAGAGGGGCCGACGTGACCACGACCGCAGACAGTGCCACCATCACTGCCCAGGACCGCTCCCAGGGCCGACTCGACCCGGTGCACACCACGAGCGACGCCACGAATCAGGAGGGGCCCAAGCGCTCCCTGCCGGGCCGACCTCCAGGCATCCGGGCGGACAGCTCCGGGCTGACCGACCGGCAGCGCCGAGTGATCGAGGTCATCCGGGACTCTGTGCAGCGGCGTGGCTACCCGCCGTCGATGCGGGAGATCGGTCAGGCCGTGGGTCTCTCCAGCACCTCCTCGGTGGCCCACCAGCTCATGGCGCTGGAGCGCAAGGGCTTTCTGCGCCGTGACCCCCACCGCCCGCGCGCCTATGAGGTGCGCGGCTCCGACCAGTCGGCCTCCGTGCAGCCCACCGACACCGCGGGCAAGCCCGCCGCGTCCTATGTCCCGCTCGTCGGGCGCATCGCGGCCGGCGGCCCCATCCTCGCCGAGGAGTCGGTCGAGGACGTCTTCCCGCTCCCCCGGCAGCTCGTCGGTGACGGTGAGCTCTTTGTGCTGAAGGTCGTCGGCGACTCCATGATCGAGGCCGCGATCTGCGACGGGGACTGGGTCACGGTCCGCCGTCAGCCGGTCGCCGAGAACGGGGACATCGTCGCCGCGATGCTCGACGGCGAGGCCACCGTCAAACGCTTCAAGCGCGAGGACGGCCATGTCTGGCTGCTTCCCCACAACTCCGCCTACCAGCCGATCCCGGGTGACGAGGCCACGATCCTCGGCAAGGTGGTGGCGGTGCTGCGGCGGGTGTGACGCCGCCGACGCGACGGGCGGCCCCCGCCCACGCTCACCCCTGATCCGGGCCCCGGGACCCCTGCGCCGGTTCCGGGGCCCCATGCTGTCCGGGGCCCCAGGGTCTTCAGATCGGCGCCCCGGGCTTGCGGTCCCTATGCCGATGCGTTGTCCCTCGGTCCGGGCCGCGGGACAACGCATCGGTGGTTCCGGGCGGTCAGCCGCCCTGGGCCTTCGCCGCCTCGTCGATGGCGGACAGCGACCTGCGCACCTGATTGCGGTCGGTGGTGTACCAGAAGTCGGGCAGTGACGCCTTCAGATAGCTGCCGTAGCGGGCCGTCGCCAGCCGCTGGTCCAGCACGGCGACCACCCCGCGGTCCCCCGACGCCCGTACCAGGCGGCCCGCGCCCTGCGCCATCAGCAGAGCGGCATGGGTGGCGGCGACCGCCATGAAGCCGTTGCCCCCGGCGTCCTCGACGGCCTTCTGCCGGGCACTCATCAGCGGATCGTCGGGGCGGGGGAAGGGGATCTTGTCCATGACCACCAGCTGACAGCTGGGACCCGGGACGTCGACGCCCTGCCAGAGCGAGAGCGTGCCGAACAGACAGGTTCCGGGGTCCGCGGCGAAGTTCTTGATCAGCTCGCCGAGGGTCTCCTCCCCCTGGAGGAGGATCGGGAACTCGGGGATACGGGTGCGCAGTTCCTCCGCGGCCAGCTGGGCCGCCCGCATCGACGAGAAGAGCCCCAGGGTGCGGCCGCCCGCCGCCTGGATCAGCTCCGTCAGCTCGTCCAGCATGTCGGCGCGATCGCCGTCGCGCGCCGGCCGGGACAGATGCCGGGCGACATAGAGGATGCCCTGCTTCGGATAGTCGAAGGGGGAACCCACATCGGCGCCCTTCCACTGCGGGACGTCGTCTCCCTCGGTGCCTTCGGGGGACAGCCCCAGGGACGCCGCGACGCCGTTGAAGTCGCCGCCCAGCTTCAGCGTGGCGGACGCCAGGACGACCGAGCGGTCGGTGAAGAGCTTCTCTCTCAGCAACCCGGACACGGACATCGGGGCGACCCGCAGGGAGGCGCCGAAGCGGTCGTGCCGCTCGTACCAGACGACATCCCATTCGGAGCCGGCAGTGATCCGCTCGGCCACATCGTGCACCGACTCCACCGAGGCCAGCGCCTGCTTGCGCACCACGTCCTCGTCCTGGACCGACTTGTCGCGGGTGTTACCGAGGGCGGAGATCACCGTGCGGGCGGCGTCGCGCAGCGCCATCAGCGCATAGCCGAGATCCTCGGGGACCTCCTCGAGGCGGCCCGGCAGGGCCAGCTCCATCAGCCGCTCGAAGCCCTCGGCGGCCGTCTGGAGCTGGTCGGCGGCCTTCTCGTCGACCAGCTTGGCGGCGCGGCGCACCGCGCGGTTGACCTGGCCCGGGGTGAGCTCGCCGGTGGCGACGCCCGTCACCCGGGAGACCAGCTCATGGGCCTCGTCGACGATCAGCACCTCGTGCTGCGGGAGGACCGGCGCGCCCTCGATGGCGTCGATCGCGAGCAGTGCGTGGTTGGTGACGACGACCTCGGCGAGCTTGGCCCGCTCGCGGGCCGTCTCGGCGAAGCACTCGGCACCGTAGGCGCACTTGGAGGCGCCCAGGCACTCCCGGGACGACACCGACACCTGCGCCCAGGCACGGTCCGAGACACCCGGGGTGAGGTCGTCGCGGTCGCCGCTCTCCGTGTCCTGGGACCAGTCGCGCAGCCGCAGCAGGTCCTGGCCCAGTTTGCTGGTGGGCGCGGCGGCCTCGAACTGGTCGAAGAGGCCGTCCTCCTCGTCCTGCGGCACGCCCTCGTGCAGACGGTGCAGACACAGATAGTTCGACCGGCCCTTGAGCATCGCGAACTCCGGGCGGCGGCGCAGCAACGGGTGCAGCGCCTCGACCGTGCGCGGCAGATCACGCTCCACGAGCTGGCGCTGCAGCGCCAGGGTGGCGGTCGCCACCACGACGGTCTCCCCGTGTGCGAGCGCGGGCACCAGATAGCCCAGCGACTTTCCGGTGCCGGTGCCGGCCTGGACCAGCAGATGGGAGCCGTCGTCGATCGCCTCGGCGACGGATTGGGCCATGGTCACCTGGCCGGGGCGCTCCGTGCCGCCGACGGCTGCGACGGCTGCATGCAGGAGTTCGGGAAGTGAGGGCTTCGTCATAGCGCGACCACCCTACGGCCCCCCGCCGACAATCGGGCGCGCATGCCCGCGGTCCACCCGGGACTCATTCGGGGCTCGGGGCTCATTCGGGGCTCGGAGGGTGCGGCAGGTCGTCCGGGGTGGTGGGCCCGTTGTCCGGGGTGGTGGGCTGACGATCCTGGAGCAGCGCGCGCAGGGATCGGTCTCGGATCATCAGGGCGGCGCGTTTGCCGGGCAGGTCGAGCTCGGCGGAGAACCGGAAGCCGGCGCTCAGGAAGGCCGCGACGGAGGGGGTGTTGCGCAGGTCTGGTTCGGCGACGACACGGGCGCAGGAGGGACGCCGGTCCAGGACGAGATCGGCGACGGCGCGCAGCAGGGCGGAGCCGAGGCCGCGCCCGCGGTCGCCGACACCGCCGATGAGGAGGTGGACACCGGTGTCATGAGGACGGGCCGGGAAGTGGCGGGCCAGAGGGTCGAGGTCCGCACGGTAGATCTCCCAGTAGCTCATCGGGGTGCCGTCGAGCACGCCGAGGCAGGGAACGCTGCGTCCGTCACCGGTGAGCTGGGCGTACAGGTGCCGCTCGGTCACCGAGGTGTCCCCCGCCAGATCCCAGAAGACGGCCACGGCGGGGTCGTTCATCCAGCGGGCGATCAGCTGGAGATCGCGGCCGGGGTCGACGGGGACGAGCTGGAAGGTACCCACGGAGGTGGAGGTGCCGCCCCAGTCGGCCACCTGGTCGAGGAGGTCGTCGTCCTGCGGCAGGCCACCGCCCGGCCCGGACGGTCCGGGGGGCGTCATGAAGGGGCCGGGCAGGCGCAGCTCGAGGGTTTCCTCGCAGTCCGAGCGGAAGTCCGGGCCGGTGCGGGGACCGGCGCCGGGTCCGGGCCCCCTGGCGTCGGCGGGCTCCGGGGCGGAGGCGGTGTCGGCATCGGTGTCGGTACGCGCGTCGGGGGGCGGCACGACGACTGCTCCTCTCAGAGGACGGGACGGGTCATGTTCCTCAGAAGTGAAGGGGGTTGGCGATGGTGACATAGACGGACTGGGTGTCCACCGGGCCCACGAGTTCATCGAGTCCGTGCAGCCGGGTGAGCAGATTGGCCTTGCAGCGCAGCACGGGCGCATCGAGCAGACGGGCGGGCAGCGGCGTACGCAGCCGGTCGGGTCCGGTGGCGGCACCGGACAGGAAGCGCCGGAAGGCGGCGAGCAACAGTCGCTCGTCGGCCAGGCGCTGGGAGCCGAACGCGCCGATCAGGCCGAACACATTGTTGATGCCGAGGTAGTAGGCGAAGCGCTCGTCGGTCACCTCGTCGGAGACGAAGGTGTCGCTGTGCTCTCCGATGCCGGGCAGCCGCGCGTCGAGCTCGGCGCGGCGGGAGTGGCGGAAGTAGTAGCCCTGGTTGTCGCGGTAGCGCCCGCCGGTGGGCCAGCCCTCGGGGTCGAGCAGCAGCACGGTGTTCTGCTGGTGCGCCTCCAGGGCGACACCGGCCTCGCCGTCCAGCCAGAGGATCGGGCGCACCACCTGCTCGAGGTAGCGCAGGAACCACTCGGTGGCCACGGCCTCGCGCGGACGGCCGGTGCGCGCGGCGAGTCGGCTGACGATCTCCGCGAGCCGTGAGCGCAGGACGGGCCGCGGGGACCCGTCGGGCACGGGGCGGGGCCGGGGCGAGACGAGCCCGGCGACACAGCAGGCGTCGACCGTCGGACCGAACGGGTTGTGCCGGATCACCACGTCCAGCCCTGCCACGGGGCTGCCGTCCATGTCGTCGACGGCGAGCCAGGCCGGGTCGCGGACGATGTCGAACCCGGGGTGCGCGAACCGCCACTGTCTGCCGAGCCCGCCGCGCAGCAGCCGGTGCACCTCGACGCCCCGGCGGAGTTCCTTGCGCAGGTTCTCTCGGCGGGAGTTGGTGATGAGCAGTCCCAGCGACAGTTTCAACATCGCGGGGGCGCCCGAGCGATGGACGGTGCGGACGGAGGAGGTGGGGTGCCAGGGCTCGCCGTGCGGGCCGAGGTCCCGGAGCAGCCCGGTCTCCAGCAGGGCCGCGGTCCGCGGTCGGCGCCGGACCTCCCGCGCCTGCCAGGGGTGCAGCGGCAGCGCGGTGAAGCCGTCGGGCAGGGGGAGCCCCGGTCCGGCGAGCCGTTCGGTCAGCCGTCCGGGGGGTACGGGCCGGCCGCGTTCCGTCCATGCCGAGTCGGCGGCGAGTACCGAGGGGGCGACCGCCATCCAGTGGAGCGGGAAGGAGCCGCGCAGTTCGGGCGAGTAGAGCCCGGTTTCGCTCTCGGAGAGGCCCTCGCGGCTCTTGGCCGTCGGATGCATCGGGTGGCCCAGGACCAGCGCCTGTTCCCCGGAGAGAAAGAGGTCGCCCTCGTCGGCGGGCTGCTCCCGGCGCCGGGCGATGAAGACCGTGGTGCAGCGGACGGAGTCGGCGACTCGGGCCACCAGATCGGTGGAGGTGCCGGGCGCTCCCGTCTCTCGGGCCAGCAGGGCTGCGAGCGTGACCGCGTCCACGGGTGGGGCCGCGTCCTGGGTGTGGGCGAGGCGGGGCGGTCCGAAGCGGTGCCAGCCGGTCCGGGACCAGTAGAGGACGGGGACCAGCAGGGCCGTACCGCTGGTCGGCAGCGGGATGCGCAGGATGCCGTCGGCGGGGGCGGCGCGGGCGTGCTCACGTACCCAGCAGCGCAGCAGGTTCTCCACGGTCGCGGTCTGGGCCGCGGTGTGCGGATCGGGGTGTTCCAGCGGATCGACGAGCGGAGCGGTGACGGGGCCGTGCCCCGCCACGGTCTCCGGTGAGGCCGTTTCCTGCCGGGGGATGACGGGGGGCCCTGGCGGGATCGTGGCGGTCGGGGTGCCGCCGGTCTCCCGTTCGATCGTCCGGGGGCCGCCTTCGGGGGTGGGGGTGGCGTTCAAGGGCGTTCCTTGTGAGGTCTCCGGCCCGTGCGGCGACGGGCCGTGCGGGTGCGTGGTACGGAATACGGGGGTGCGGCCGGCCCGACACGATGGCCCGCGACGGGCGGTCGGTGCGATGCCGGTTCGGGCGGATCGGTGCGAAGCCGGTCCCCGGAGCGCGGCGTGCGGCCCGGCTCAGGGGTGGAAGGGCTCGGTGGTCGAAGGGCTCAGGGGTGGAAAGGGCCCCGGGCCACGGCGGCGACGGCGTCCGCGAACCGGTCCAGGACCGCGCTCGTCTGCTCGTCGCTGATCGTCAGCGGCGGCAGCAGCCGGACGACGCCGGCGTGCCGCCCGCCGAGTTCCACGATCAGGCCGCGCCGCAGGCACTCCTGCTGGACGGCGGCGGCCAGTGCGGGCGCGGCGGGGCGGGGCCCGGTGCCCCCGGGACCAGGGGCCGGGCAGTCCAGGGGCGCCGCTCTCGGGGCGGCCTCGGGGTCCACCAGCTCGACGCCGATCATCAGTCCCCGGCCCCTGACGTCCCCGATGCACGGGAACTCGGCTGCCAGCGAGCGGAGTTGCGTCAGCATGCGGGTGCCGACCGAGTGGGCGCGCTCGGCCAGGCCGTTCTCCCGGACATGAGCGAGGGTGGCCGCGCCGGCGGCCATGGCGAGCTGGTTGCCGCGGAATGTGCCGGCGTGGGCTCCGGGTTGCCAGAGGTCCAGGTCGTCCCGGTAGACCACGACGGCGAGCGGCAGGCTGCCGCCGATCGCCTTGGAGAGCACCATCACATCGGGCACCACCCCGCTGTGTTCGACCGCCCAGAAGCGTCCGGTGCGGCCCACTCCGGTCTGCACCTCGTCCGCGATCAGGGGGATCGACCGGTCCTCGGTGATCTGCCGCATCCGGCGCATCCAGGCGTCCGGCGCGGGATGCACCCCGCCCTCGCCCTGCACCGGTTCCAGGATCATCCCGGCGGGCAGCGGCACCCCCGACTTGGTGTCGTCGAGGACGGACTCGGTCCAGCGGGCGCCGAGTTCGGCCCCGTACTCGCCGCCGACGCCGAACGGACAGCGGTAGTCCTGCGGATAGGGCAGCCGGGTGACCCGTACCTCGGTGGCGCCTCCGGACACCTCGAGCGCCCCGGCGGTCATCCCGTGGTACGCGCCGGTGAAGGCGAGCACGCCGGTCCGGCCCGTCGCCAGACGCACCAGCTTGAGCGCGGCCTCGACGGCGTCCGTCCCCGCCGGCCCGCAGAACTGCACACGGGCCCGCTCGGCGAGGCCGGGCGGCAGGGTGCGGAACAGTTCCGTGGTGAAGGCGTCCTTGACGGGGGTGGCCAGATCCAGGACGTGCAGCGGCGCACCGGAGTCGAGGACCTTGCGGATCGCCTCCAGAACGACCGGATGGTTGTGGCCGAGGGCCAGGGTGCCCGCACCGGAGAGGCAGTCCAGGTAACGGCGTCCGTCGGCCCCCTCGATGGTGAGGCCGCGCGCTCGCACGGGCACGATCGGCAGGGCGCGCGCATAGGTGCGCGCGGCGGACTCGCGCGCCGACTGCCGTCGCAGAATGTCCTCCTGCGCCGCGCGCGCTTCCCCCGTCCGGTGTGTCACCGCGCGCGCCGGGCGCTCCCCCGCCGCTGCCGCGCTCCCCTCCGGCTCGCCCTTCACCGGTACCACCGCAGTCTCCGTCACGGTCACGACGTCAGTTCCTCCCGCAGCTCAGAGGGGTTGGGCAAGGGTTGGACCAGGGACGGCAGTTCACCCCGTGGGTACCAACGACGCAAACGCCCCGGGGAAGCGGGCACTCGGAAAGTCCTTGTCTTCCTGATCGATTTCCTGACGCGTTTTCGACTGCTTCTCGCACACCGCCGCTCGGCGCCGCACGGCCCGCCCCGGCGAGGTGTCTTGTGATCGCCGCCGTGACGGAACCGTTGCCCTTCCGTCGGAAGTCCCCCACAGCGAGTGCATAGGGTGTGGGGGCGTTCAGTGGAGGCAGTGATCGACGACGAGGTCCCGCCTTCCACGGCGGTAGACCGTTTCCTTCACTCAGGTTCATTCCAGGGGGAGTTCAGACCATGCGATCCATACGCCCGCTCTTCGCGGCCCGCCGGGGCCGGAGCGCACGCCGCCGAATCTCCCCGGTGCCGGCGGCGGCCGGCCTCGCCCTGGCGCTGGCGCTGACCGCGACCGCCTGCGGCTCCGGCGGGGACACCGAGGCGAGCGATCAGGCGAGCGCGTCCGTCTCGGCCGGCGACGACGGCAAGATCCAGATCCCGGACGACATCAGGCGCAAGCTCAAGGACCACGGGATCGACATCGACAAGTGGAAGAACGGCGCCTGGAAGAAGTGGGACAAGGACGACTGGCTGCGCGAGGCCGACGAATACATCAACCCGATCATCAAGGGTCTCTGGGACCCGGAGCGGATGCGCAAGGCCGAGGACCCCGACAGGGGCGTCGACGACAACGACCTCTCGGGTGACCAGGGTGTCACGGACCCGACTCCGGCGCCGGTGCAGGCACAGGCGGTGCCGGCGGGGTACCACGACAGCGCGCCGACGGCCGGCAAGGTCTTCTTCGACGCCCCCGACGGCACCATGGTCTGCTCGGCGACCGTGGTCGAGGACCCGGCGCACCCGGGCAAGTCCAACCTGGTGTGGACCGCGGGCCACTGTGTGCACGCCGGCAAGGCGGGCGGCTGGTACCGCAACATCGCCTTCGTGCCGTCGTACAACAACGCCGCGAAGTCGGAGGCCGAGTTGACGGACGCGGGGCGCGAGGAGGTCGCTCCGTACGGGGTCTGGTGGGGCGACTGGGCGCAGACCTCGGACCAGTGGATCGAGCAGGGCGGCGCGACGGGCGGTGCGGGCGCGGCCTATGACTTCGCCGTCATCCATGTCACTCCGGAGCAGGGCAGCGGAGGCAAGTCTCTTGAAGAGACGGTCGGTTCGGCGCTCCCGGTGAACTTCGACGCGCCGGCCGTGTCGAAGGTCGACAGCATCAGGGCGACGGGCTACCCCGCCGCGGCCCCGTACGACGGGCAGAAGCTGTACCAGTGCCAGGACAAGCCGGGCCGGCTGTCCATCGTGCGGACGGATCCGACGATGTACCGCATCGGCTGCACCATGACGGGCGGTTCCTCCGGCGGCGGATGGGTGGAGACGGGCACGGACGGCAAGCCGGTACTGGTCTCCAACACCTCGATCGGCCCGGTGAGCGCGGGCTGGCTGGCCGGGCCCCGACTGGGCGATGTGGCGAAGGGTCTCTATCAGTCGGTCAGCAAGAAGTTCGCGGACCAGTGACCTGCGACGTCTGACAGGGACGTCTGATACGGACGTCTGATAGGGACGTCTGATAGGGACGTCCGACAGGCGGGACCCGGCGGCGGCAGGGCATCCCCCGCCGCCGCCCGGGCGTGCCGCTCCCGTGAACGGCGAAGGGCCCGCTCCCCCGATACGGGGTGAGCGGGCCCTTCTTCCGCATGTGGGTCAGAGCGCGGAGGCCGGGATGTACGGTGCCAGCTCCGCGGCCAGTTCCGGGTGCACCCGGGCCTTGAGGAGGGTGCCCTCCGGGGTGTGCTCCTCGGAGTTCACCTCGCCCTCGGTGTGGGCGAGCGCGACCAGCCGGCCGTGGGTGTAGGGCACCAGCGCCTCGATCTCGACCGACGGCTTGGGCAGCTCGTCGTCGATGAGGGCCAGCAGCTCCTCGATGCCCGCACCGGTGCGCGCGGAGACCGCGAGGGAACGCTTCTCGACCCGGAGCAGCCGTTGGAGCACCAGCGGGTCGGCCGCGTCCGCCTTGTTGATCACGACGATCTCGGGCACATCGGTGGCGCCGACATCCCTGATCACCTCGCGCACGGCGGCCAGCTGCTCCTCCGGCACGGGGTGCGAACCGTCGACCACGTGCAGGATCAGATCGGCGTCGCCGACCTCTTCCATCGTGGAACGGAACGCCTCGACCAGGTGGTGCGGCAGGTGCCGGACGAAGCCGACGGTGTCCGCCAGCGTGTAGAGCCGCCCGCTCGGGGTCTCGGCCCGGCGCACGGTCGGGTCGAGGGTCGCGAACAGCGCGTTCTCGACCAGGACGCCCGCGCCCGTGAGCCGGTTGAGCAGGGAGGACTTTCCGGCGTTGGTGTAGCCGGCGATGGCCACCGAGGGGACCTTGTGACGCCTGCGCTCCTGGCGCTTGATCTCGCGGCCGGTCTTCATCTCCGCGATCTCCCGGCGCATCTTCGCCATCTTCTCGCGGATCCGCCGCCGGTCCGTCTCGATCTTGGTCTCACCGGGACCACGGGTCGCCAGGCCGCCACTGCCGCCGCCCATCTGCCGGGACAGCGACTGACCCCAGCCACGGAGCCTCGGCAGCATGTACTGCATCTGCGCGAGCGCGACCTGTGCCTTGCCCTCGCGGGACTTGGCGTGCTGGGCGAAGATGTCCAGGATCAGGGCGGTGCGGTCGATGACCTTGACCTTGACGATGTCCTCGAGGTGGATCAGCTGGGCCGGGCTCAGCTCTCCGTCGCAGACCACGGTGTCGGCGCCCGTCTCCAGGACGATGTCCCGCAGCTCGGTGGCCTTGCCGGAGCCGATGTAGGTGGACGCGTCGGGGGTGTCGCGGCGCTGCATCACACCGTCCAGCACCAGCGCGCCGGCGGTCTCCGCGAGGGCGGCGAGCTCCGCGAGGGAGTTCTCCGCGTCCTGTGCGGTCCCCGAGGTCCACACCCCGACGAGCACCACGCGCTCCAGGCGCAGCTGCCGGTACTCGACCTCGGTGACGTCCTCGAGCTCGGTGGACAGTCCCGCGACACGGCGCAGGGCCGCGCGCTCGGAACGGTCGAACTGGTCGCCGTCCCGCTCTCCGTCGATCCCGTGGCTCCAGGCGACGTCCTCTTCCATCAGGGCATCGGCCCGAAGACCCTCGGGGTAGGCGTGTGCGAAGCGCGTGCTGTCCTGGGGAAGGGAAGAAGAGGAGGTCATTGGGTCCTTACGTCGTTGGGGGATTCCGTTCGCGGCGACGGGGTGCGGACCGTGAGGGCCGCACGGCTCGTCATGAATCACAACGTTCGAGCAGCTCAAGACATTCCCGGCCGCCCGCTCGTGGGCGGTGCCGCCGACCTGACGATGGTCGCACGGCCCGCCCCGTCCCGTCATCCGACTTACCGTGCGGTCTCGGAGGCCTGCGGAGGGTCGCTCTTCCAGTCCGGGTGCCCGGGCATCGGCGGCGTCTTCTCGCCGTAGAGCCAGGCCCGGAAGAACCCGCTCAGATCGCGTCCCGCGATGCCGGAGGCCAGGCGCCGGAAGTCCGCCGTGGTGGCCGTGCCGTCCCGGTGCACCGCCACCCAGGCCCGCTCCAGGCGCTCGAAGGCGGGGGCCCCGATCTCCTGGCGCAGCGCGTACAGCACCAGCGCGGCACCGTCGTAGACGCTGGGCCTGAAGAGGCTGATCTTCCGGCCGGGCTTCGGCGGCCTGGGCGCGGCCGGCGGTCCGCCGGTGGCGCGCCAGCGGTCGGAGAGGCCGTACGCGGCCTTCATCCGGGTCTCCATGGGCCGCTGCGCGGTCTCCTCCGCGTACAGGGATTCGTACCAGGTGGCGTGTCCCTCGTTCAGCCACAGGTCGGACCAGGTGCGCGGGCTGACGCTGTCGCCGAACCACTGGTGGGACAGCTCGTGCACCATCAGTGACTCGACGTACCACGCGGGGTACGCGGGCTGGGTGAACACGCCTTTCTCGAAGAGGGAGAGCGTCTGTGTCTCCAGTTCGAAGCCGGTCTGTGCCCGGGCGATCAGCAGCCCGTAGGCCTCGAAGGGGAACGGGCCGACCTTCTTCTCCAGCCAGGCGATCTGCTGGGGGGTCTTGGCCAGCCACGGTTCGAGGAGCGCGCGGTCCTCGGCGGGTACCACGTCACGGACGGGCAGGCCGTGGGGTCCTCGGCGGTGCAGCACCGCGCTGCGGCCGATGGAGACCTGGGCGAGCTCGGTCGCCATGGGGTGCTTGGTGCGATACGTCCAGGTGGTGCCCCGGCCGGTGTGCTCGGTGCCCGCCGGCACCCCGTTGGCCACGACCGTGTAGCCGTCCGGGGCGGTCACACGGAAGGTGAACATCGCCTTGTCGGAGGGGTGGTCGTTGCACGGGAAGACAAGATGGGCGGCGTCGGCCTGGTTGGCCATGGCGAGCCCGTCCTCGGTCCGCACCCAGCCGCCCTCCGTGCCCGTGGCGGGCCTCGGGTCGCTGGTGTGCCGCACGGTGATCCGCAGCGCGCCGCCCCGGGGGAGCGGGACCTCCGGAGTGATCACCAGGTCCTCCCCCGCTCCGGTGAAGGCCGCGGGTGTGCCGTTGACGTCGACGGACTGCACCGTGCCGTGCGTGAAGTCGAGGTTGATGCGCTCCAGGCGTTCGGTGGCGCGCGCCCGGATGGTGGTGACGGCGGACAGGGGCTTGTCGTTGCTGCCGGAGTAGGTGAAGGCCAGGTCGTACGACCGGACGTCGTATCCCGGGTTGCCCAGCGTCGGGAAGAGCGGGTCGCCGAGGCCCAGGGGCACGGCGGGCGCGGGTGCGCTCGCGGCGATCAGACAGCCGGAGACGGCGGAGGCCAGCAGGGCCGCTTTGGCGCGGCGGGCACGGGGGATCACGGAGCGGAGGCTGTGCGGCATGGGTCACACCGCTATCAGCGCGCACCGGTCACATGGCGCAGACGCGCGCCGGGCCCACCCGAACGGATCCGGTCCCGGCCGCCCGGCTCCGTCCGTCCGCCCTCATCGGGACGGCCGGGGCGGCTTCTCGGCGGTCAGTACGCCGCCGCGGGGTGCTGGGCGCGGTTGACGTCGTACACGCCGGGCACATTGCGCATGGCGCGCATCAGAGCCGGCAGCCGGGCCGCGTCCGGGAGTTGGAGCGTGTAGGTGTGGCGGACCCGCTGCTGGCTGGGCGGTTCGACGGTGGCGGAGACGATGGCGACGCCCTGCAGCGCGATGGCCTCGGTGAGGTCCGCGAGCAGATGGGGGCGTCCGAAGGACTCGGCGACGAGGGTGACCCGGCATTCGGTGGTGTCGCCCCAGCGCACGCCGACCTCCGTGCGCCCGGCGCTCTTCATGCGCGCCGCTCCGGAGCATTGGACGCGATGGATGGTCACCGCGCCTCCGCGCACGGCGAATCCGGTGATCTCGTCGGGGGGTACGGGGGTGCAGCAGCCCGCCAGGCGTACGGAGGCCCCGGGCAGGTCGACGACGGCGTCGGCGGTGCGCGCGCCGGGCGCGTCCGGGGTGGGGCGCGCGGGCGGGCGGGCGGTGGAGCCGAGCGCGCCGGTGTCCGGGGACGCCTGGGCGCCCGGCCGTGCGGTGCCCGGTTCCGGCGTGCCGTCGGAGGGCTCCCCCGGCGCGGGAGGGGTCGCCAGCCGGCGCTGGATGGCGATCCGGGCGGCGGGGGTGTGGGCGTGCTCCAGCCATTCCCGGGAGGGCTCGGAGGCCGGGTCCTGGCCCATCAGGAGCTGCACGGTGTCGCCGTCCCTGAGGACCGTGCTCAGCGTCGCGAGCCGGCCGTTGACGCGGGCGCCGATGCAGGCATGGGCGTCCTCCCCGTACTGGGCGTACGCGGCGTCCACGCAACTCGCGCCCTCGGGGAGCCCCAGTGCGCCCCCGTCGGGGCGGAACACGGTGATCTCCCGGTCCTGGGCGAGGTCTTCACGCAGCGTCGACCAGAAGATGTCGGCGTCCGGGGCGGCCTCCTGCCACTCCAGCAGCCGGGAGAGCCAGCCCGGGCGGGTGGGGTCGGCACGCTCGCCCTCGGCCGGGTCGTCGGACCCGGGGGCGTAGGGGTTGCCGAGCGCGATCACCCCCGCCTCGGCGACCTTGTGCATCTGGTGGGTGCGGATGAGGACTTCGGCGATCTCCCCGTCCTCGCGTGCGACCGCGGTGTGCAGCGACTGGTACAGGTTGAACTTGGGAACGGCGATGAAGTCCTTGAACTCCGAGATCACCGGGGTCATACAGGTGTGCAGTTCGCCGAGGACCCCGTAGCAGTCGGCGTCCTCGTTCACCAGCACCAGGAGCCGGCCGAAGTCGGCGCCGCGCAGCCGGCCGCGTTTGCGGGAGATGCGGTGGACGGAGACGAAGTGGCGTGGCCTTATGAGGACTTCGGACGGGATACCGGCCTCGCGCAGCACCGCCCGCGTCTGTTCGGCCATCTCGGCGAGGGGATCGTCGCGCTGCGCCGCGTTCTCGGCGATCAGTTCCCGGGTGTGCTTGTACTCCTCGGGGTGCAGGATCGCGAAGACCAGGTCCTCGAGTTCCGTCTTGAGGGCCTGGACGCCGAGGCGCTCGGCGAGCGGGATCAGCACGTCCCGGGTGACCTTGGCGATGCGTTCCTGCTTCTCCCGGCGCATCACGCTCAGGGTGCGCATGTTGTGCAGCCGGTCGGCGAGTTTGATGGACATCACCCGGACGTCGCTGCCGGTGGCGACGAGCATCTTGCGGAAGGTCTCGGGCTCGGCCGCCGCGCCGTAGTCGACCTTCTCCAGCTTGGTGACGCCGTCGACGAGATAGCGCACCTCCTCGCCGAACTGCTCCCTCACCTGATCGAGCGTCACATCGGTGTCCTCGACGGTGTCGTGCAGCAGGGACGCGGTCAAGGTGGTGGTCTCGGCGCCGAGTTCGGCGAGGATCAGGGTCACGGCCAGCGGGTGGGTGATGTACGGCTCACCGCTCTTGCGCATCTGCCCGCGGTGCGAGGACTCGGCCAACAGATAGGCGCGGCGCAGGGGTTCGAGGTCGGCGTCGGGGTGGTGGGCGCGGTGCGCCTCGGCGACATGGCCGATGGCGTCGGGCAGCCGGTCACGGGCGGCGGTACCGAGCAGTGCCGCCCGGCCCAGGCGGAGCAGGTCGATCCGGGGGCGGCTCTTTCTGCGGTGCGTCCCCGGTGTCGAGGGGACGGGCGTGGCAGGGTTCGTGGCCTCCGCACTCATTGGGCACCTCCGGCTCCATGGACCGGCGGACGAGGGGTGCCCCATGGCGTACACGGCGCAGATGAGGGCGCCGGTCCCCCGTCCGGGCCGGTGCTTGATGCTACCGACCCCATCACGCGCACCAGACCGGCTCTCGTCGAGCGTGAAACGGATCACCCATTCGAGCGACGGTCCACGGGTTTACGCTTTTGCGCCACGGGAAGAGGCAGCCGCCGTTGATTGATGCCTCCCCCTCCGCCTCTGAGCTGCGAATCACAGCGTCCGGCCCGCTCCGATCAGTGATACGGAGCCGGTCCTCCGCGCGGCCGATGACGCTTTCCGGCCAGGTGGCGCCACCTGGCCCTGACGAGTGTCAGGGTCCACGTGCCCCCATGTGCATCGGCGCGCCGCCCGTTCGCCCCCAAGGAGGGGCCGGGCGGCGGGAGTTCACCGGCCGTCGTGGATCAGCGGAGCGCGGTCGCGAGCCACTCGGGGTCGATCTCGCCCTCGGCCACGATCACCGCGGGTCCGGTCATCTCGATCTCGCCGTCCGGGTGCTCGGTGATCACCAGGGTGCCGCCGGGCACGTCCACCGTGTAGGTCGCCGGAACGCCCGTCAGGGCCGGGTCGGCGCCGTCCCGGCGGGCGGTGGCGACGGCCACCGCGCAGGCGCCCGTGCCGCAGGAGCGGGTCTCGCCGGAGCCGCGCTCATGGACCCGCATCGCCACATGCCGGGGGGACCGCTCGACCACGAACTCGACGTTCACGCCGTCCGGGTAGACCGAGGCGGGGCTGAACGGGGGCGGGGTGAACAGGTTGCCCGCGTGGGCGAGGTCGTCGACGAAGGCGACCGCGTGCGGGTTTCCCATGTTCACATTGCGGGCGGGCCAGCTGCGTTCGCCGACGCTCACCGTGACCTCCGCCTCGGGGAGCAGAGCCTTGCCCATGCCGACGGTGATGTCTCCGTTCCCGGCGATGTACACGGTCTTCACTCCCCCGCGGGTGGCGACCGCGAGATCTCCCGCCGTCGTATGACCGGCGCGCTGGAGGTAGTGCGCGAAGACCCGCACGCCGTTCCCGCACATCTCCGCGATCGAGCCGTCCGCGTTGCGGTAGTCCATGAACCATTCGGCCCGGCCGGCCATCGCCCGGGCCTCGGGGTGCGCGGCGGACCGCACCACATGCAGCAGTCCGTCCCCGCCGATGCCCGCACGGCGGTCGCACAGGGCGGCGACGGCGGCCGGGGGCAGGTCGATGACGTTCTCGGGGTCCGGGACGATCACAAAGTCGTTCTCGGTGCCATGACCCTTGAGGAAGGCGATCCGCTGGCTCATTCCTCGATCGTACGGGGTCGGCCCGGCCCCGGGAGCGCCGGTCCGGCGCCTCTCCGGGCAACAGTCCGGCATCCGGGAGCGGGTCCTGCCGACGGACCCCAGGCCTCAGCGCAGCCGGGCCACGCGCCACACGGCCAGCACCACCACCGCGGCCACCACCACGGCGTAGCCGAGCACCACACGCCAGTCCGCGCGCCGTCCGGAGCCCCGCTGCGGCAGCCCCGGCCAGGTGTGGCCGACCCGGCGCGCGGCCATCATGCCCCAGCCGGCCGCGCAGGAGCAGATCAGCAGACCGAGCATCGCGACGACCGCGCCGCCGTCACCGAACTCGAAGGCCAGCGGGAAAGCGAACATCAGGGAGCCGACGGCCGCCAGCGCCACGATGGGGGCGAGCTGCCAGATCCTCAGCCGGCGCTGCGGGCGCAGCTCGACCTCGACCTCGGGCCCGGCGGTCAGCTCGTCCGGATCGGGCCCGTCGGCGGTCACGCCGCCAGGGGACTCCTCGTCAGGACCGTCGGAACTGAGTCCCTGGTCCCCGCCCTCAGCGGTGTCGTACTCCGCGCCTGGTGCGGTGTCACGAGGGCCGGCCTCCATCGCCACGCGCCCTCCCCACTCGGACTCCACTTGGTCGATCGCAGCTCGATGATGGCATGCCGCCGAAGGCGTCGATGACGGGCGGAGCGTCCCGATGCCATCACGTGATCAGGCTGTGACCGGTCGTTCGACCAACGCCAGTGCGAGGCCCGGAAGTTCCCCGCGGTCGGCCTCGGCGCCGCTGAGCCAGTGCACCCGCGGGTCCCGGCGGAACCAGGAGTCCTGACGCCGTGCGAAGCGTTTGGTGGCGCGCACCGTCTCGGTGCGCGCCTCCTCCAGCGTGCACTCGCCCGCCAGTGCCGCGAGCACCTGCTGGTACCCGAGCGCACGCGATGCCGTGCGCCCCTCGCGCAGTCCGCGCGCCTCCAGCGCGCGCACCTCGTCCACCAGCCCCGCCTCCCACATCCGGTCCACCCGGCGCGCGATGCGGTCGTCGAGCTCGGGGCGCGCCACGTCGACCCCGATCTGCACGGTGTCGTAGACGGAGTCATGACCCGGGAGATTGGCGGTGAAAGGCCGGCCGGTGATCTCGATGACCTCCAGGGCCCGGACGATACGGCGGCCGTTGCCGGGCAGGATCGCCTGCGCCGCCTCGGGATCGGCCGCCGCCAGGCGTGCGTGCAGCGCGCCCGAGCCGTGTGCCGCCAGCTCCTCCTCGAGCCGGGCGCGCACCTCGGGGTCGGTCCCGGGGAACTCCAGATGGTCGACCGCGCCGCGCACATAGAGGCCGGAGCCGCCCACGAGGACGGGCCAGCGGCCCTCGGCGAGCAGCGCGTCGATCCGGGCGCGGGCGAGGCGCTGGTACTCGGCGACGGAGGCGGTCACCGTCACCTCCCAGACGTCCAGCAGATGGTGCGGGACATCACCGCGCTCCTCGAGTGTCAACTTGGCGGTACCGATGTCCATCCCGCGGTAGAGCTGCATGGAATCGGCGTTGACCACCTCGCCACCAAGGCGCTGGGCCAGGAAGACCCCCAGATCGGACTTTCCGGCCGCGGTGGGCCCGACGACGGCGATGACCCGCGGAGCGGGAGCTGCACTACTCACGGCGACAGTCTCCCAAACCGCCGGACGACACCTCGAAGGGCCATGGAACACCCGGGGCACACACGACGCGGCGGGCAGACGCTCCCGAGCCACGCGACATTTCGTCCGTACGGGTAATGTAAGGAGGTGATATGGGCGTTTATGCACGGTTTTTTCCGGAGGTCGAGGACGACGGAGGAGGCGTTGTCCGCGGAGGCGGTAGCCACGCGGACGACGGCACCGGCCGAGCCGGAGGCGGCGGACGGGGCGAAGGACACGCCCGAGGCCGGGCCGGGGGCCGCGAAGGCGGAACCCCCACGGCCCGTCGGAGGCATCGGGATCCCCGAGCAGCCGTCCGCCGACCGGACCGCCGACAGCGAGGCCGATGCGGGCGCCCGCACATAACTCCCCCGGCGAGGGAAGGTGGATCATGGGTCTCGTGGACAACCTGAAAGCCAAGGTCACGGAGTTCGCACAGCAGCACGAGGGGACGGTCGACCGTGGCCTCGAAAAGGCCGCCAAGATGATCGACGACAGAACCAAGGGCAAGTACAGCGACAAGATCCACACCGGTACGGACAAGGCGAAGGTCGCGGTGGAGCGCATCGCGCACCGGGACGACGGCCCGGGGGGCGGCGGAGGGACCACACCGCAGCCGCCCATGGCCTCCTGATCACGAGGCCCGATACCGGAGGACACCTCGGCGCACGGCCGTGGGGCACGGGCTTCACGGCCGTCCGCACGACGTCGGCGTCGGCCCGGGCGCCCCGTTCACGGGGGCGCCGGCATCGGCGGCGCGACGGCCCGTTCGGGCGGCCCCCGGCGTGCTACGACCAGGTGGCCACCAGGTACCCCACCCCGTAGGGCGCGTCCTCGTACAGGAGGGCGCCCGACAGTCCGGCACCCTCGGCCGCGCCCGCGAGGATCTGCCACGGGGCCCGGCCGCGGGCCTGGAGTTCACGCGCGAGTACGGCGTCCAGCGAGGCGAGGGCCGGCAGGTCCACCGCCCCGAGCGCACGCGCGACCTCCGCGTCGAATCCGGCTGCGCGCTCGTCCAGATACCCCGGCGCCTTGAGCGTGCGGCACGCACTGGCGTCCCCCATGACCAGCAGGGCCGTGCGGGCCTCCCGCCCGGCAAGCTCCGCGCCCAGTTCGGCGCACCTCTCCGGTGCGAGGGACTCCGTCACGCCGAGCCCCTCGACGGGCGCGTCCGCCCAGCCCCTGCTCTCCAGCAGCCAGGCGGCCACGGCGAGCGAGGGCGGCAGCTCGGGCCCGGCCGCGTCCGGTTGCGTCCCGACGGTGCCCAGTCGTACGTCGAGAGCCACACCGAAGCGGCGGAAGGACCCGCGCGCGCCTTCGGGATACGAGCCGTGCCCGTTCTCCTCGGCGGGACCGACGATCACCAGCCGGTCCGGACGGGCGGCGGCGAGGGCGCCCAGCGCATCCGCACAGGCGGCGCGGGCGTCGTCCAGCTCGGGTGCGGCACCCGCGGCGACCTCGGGCACCAGCAGCGGCGGACAGGGGCAGACGGCGGCGGCGACAAGCATGATCCGCAGAGTAGCCCCGCCCGGAATCCCGCTACGCCGCCCCCTCCGTACGCGCAGCGCGAAGCGCGGGGCGCCGGGACCCGAAGGCACCCGGCGCCCCGCGCGACGTATGCCGGTGGCGGGGACGTCAGTCGCAGCCGCAGGCGCCGGCGGTGGCCGCGGGCAGGGGTTCGGGGACGCCGATCTTCGGCAGGCCCAGCATCACACCGGCCGGCTGTGCGGCCCGGGCGGCGGTCCGCTTCTCCCAGGCGTCGCCCGCGCGGGTGCGGCGCACGCCCAGCACGGCGCCCTCGGCGAGCAGGTGGTGCGGGGCGGCATAGGTGACCTCGACCGTCACCACATCGCCCGGGCGGACCTCCTCGTCGGGCTTGGTGAAGTGGACGAGACGGTTGTCGGGGGCGCGCCCGGAGAGACGGTGGGTGGCGCCGTCCTTGCGGCCCTCGCCCTCGGCGACCATCAGCTCCAGGGTGCGGCCGACCTGCTTCTTGTTCTCCTCCCAGGAGATCTCCTCCTGGAGGGCGACCAGGCGCTCGTAGCGCGCCTGCACGACCTCCTTGGGGATCTGGTCGTCCATGGTGGCGGCGGGGGTGCCGGGCCGCTTGGAGTACTGGAAGGTGAAGGCCTGGGTGAACCGGGCCTCGCGCACCACGTGCAGGGTCTGCTCGAAGTCCTCCTCGGTCTCGCCGGGGAAGCCCACGATGATGTCCGTGGTGATCGCCGCGTGCGGGATGGCGGCCCGCACCTTCTCGATGATCCCCAGATAGCGCTCCTGCCGGTACGAGCGGCGCATCGCCTTGAGGACCGTGTCAGAGCCGGACTGCAGCGGCATGTGCAGCTGCGGCATCACATTCGGCGTCTCGGCCATGGCCGCGATGACATCGTCGGTGAAGTCACGCGGGTGCGGCGAGGTGAAGCGGACCCGCTCCAGGCCCTCGACCTTCCCGCAGGCGCGCAGCAGCTTGCTGAAGGCCTCGCGGTCGCCGATGTCGGAGCCGTACGCGTTGACGTTCTGACCGAGCAGCGTGATCTCGGAGACGCCCTCGGCGACCAGCGCCTCCACCTCGGCCAGGATGTCGCCGGGACGGCGGTCCTTCTCCTTGCCGCGCAGGGCAGGGACGATACAGAAGGTGCAGGTGTTGTTACAGCCGACCGAGATCGACACCCAGGCCGCGTAGGCGCTCTCGCGCCGCGTCGGCAGCGTCGACGGGAAGGCCTCCAGGGACTCGGCGATCTCGACCTGCGCCTCCTCCTGCACGCGGGCGCGTTCCAGCAGGACGGGCAGCTTGCCGATGTTGTGGGTGCCGAAGACGACATCCACCCAGGGCGCCTTCTTCACGATGGTGTCGCGGTCCTTCTGCGCCAGACAGCCGCCGACCGCGATCTGCATACCGGGCCGGGTGGCCTTCCTCGGTGCGAGGCGGCCGAGGTTGCCGTAAAGCCGGTTGTCGGCGTTCTCCCGGACAGCGCAGGTGTTGAAGACGACCACATCGGCGTCGCCGTCGGACCCCTCGGGTGCGCGTACGTACCCCGCCTCCTCGAGCAGCCCGGACAATCGCTCGGAATCGTGGACGTTCATCTGGCACCCGTAGGTGCGGATCTCGTAGCTTCGAGTAACGCCCACTTCATCCACCGCTTTGGCCCGGTCACTGCTGCTGGTCATGGCTCAAGGGTAAGGGCGTGCGACAGCACCCCTTCCAGGGTGCCGAGGGTTCGTCTCCCGGTACCGGGCCGCCGGTACGTCTACGGCACGGTGCCGACGACCGCGGTGACCGCGGACAGCAGGGCCAGCCAGGCCGGGGGACCAGGGCCGGCAGGGCGTCACCGGAGCGCCGGTGCGCGCTCACCGCGCCGACGAGCAGCAGCACCAGCCCGAGGGCCGCGGCCGTGCCGAGCGGCACCCGAGCCGGCCCCGCGATAATTCCGGTATGGAGCTGCGCCAGCTGGAGTACTTCGTCGCTGTGGCGGAGGAGCTGAGCTTCACACGCGCCGCGGAACGGCTGCATGTGGTGCAGTCGGCCGTCTCCGCGGCGATCCGTTCGCTGGAGCGGGAGTTGGGCCCGGCCCTCTTCGAGCGCTCCTCGCAGCGCGTCGCCCTCACCACCGCGGGCGCCGCACTGCTGCCCGAGGCCCGCGCCACCCTGGACGCGGCCCGGACCGCGCGCGAGGCGGCGCAGCTCAGCGAGGGCCGGCTGCGGGGCACGGTGCAGATCGGCACGCTGAGTTCGGTCGTCCGGCCCGATCTCCCGGGACTCCTGGGACGGTTCCACCGGCTCCACCCGGCGGTGTCGCTGCGGCTCGCGGTGTCCCCCCGCGGCTCGGCCGGCCTCGTCGAGGGACTCCTCGCGGGCAGTCTCGACCTGGCCTTCGTCTCACTGCCCGGCGGTCCCCCGGCCGGGCTGCGCGTGCGCGACCTCTACAGCACACCGATGGCGCTGCTGGTCCCGGCCGAGCATCCCCTGGCGGAGGCGGACGGTCCGCGTGAGCTGACGGAACTGGCCGCCGAGCAGTTCGTCGACACCCCCGTCGGCTACGGCAACCGGGAGGTGGTGGACCGCGCCTTCGCCCGCGCCGGGCTGCGGCGGCAGGTGGTGCTGGAGGCGACCGACGTCGGCACCGTCGCCTCGTATGTGCGCGCCGGGCTCGGCATCGCCTTCCTGCACGACATCACGGCCGATGTGGACGGGGCGGGGCTGGCCGTGCTGCCGCTGGCGGAGCCGAGCCTGCGGTGGACGCTGTCCGTCGCCGTCTCCGCGACCCGCCGCCCGAGCGCCCCGCTCCGGGCGCTGCTCGACGTCCTGGACGACGCCATGCCCTCCGAACCTGCGGGGACCTGAGGATCTGCCCGCGGGATCTCCGCCCGGTCGGCCGGTGACCGGCCCGCCCGCCTGGGCACGTGGCACAACTCACAATCACTTCAACAATTGCGCAACTATAAAGTTCTGCCATGGATCTTCAAGTCGCGACGAAGTGGGAGACGGCGGTCCTCGCAGGAGGGCCGGCCGACGGCCTGCGCATGCAGGTCGCCGACCGGCCCTCGGTACTGCAGGTGACCGTCCCTTGTCGGACCGATGGCCCGACAGGAGAGGTACGAGTGGAGGCTCTTTACATCTACCGGCGCCAACTCGGCGTGCACAGCGAGCCGCTGAGCTACGGCTACGACAGCGCCAGCCCCTGACGGACACCGGCCGTCACACCGGCCCCCGACGGCGCGCCTCAGCGGGCGCCGGCCGGGGGCTCCGCGACGGAGGCCTCCGCTGAGGTCCGGACGACCGACGGTGTCACGACGGCGGACTCGGAGGCGGCGCTCACGGACGGCGCGTTCTCGTCCTTCATCGCTTTCGCCTCGCTCTTGAGGATGCGCATCGACTTGCCGAGCGCCCGAGCGGTCTCGGGGAGTTTCTTGGAACCGAACACCAAGATGACGACGATCGCCACGATCAGCAGATGCCAGGGCTCAAGTCCGTTTCGGAGCATGACCGCGCCCACCCTTCCTCGCTCGGCCGAGGGCGCCTACCGCCGCTCGCCCTCCCATTGATGATTGCTACATTGCGCAACTGTACAACCATCGAGCGGGATCGGACCGGATGGGGCGCCGATGAGCATCACCAGCAGCCGACGCACGACATCAACGCGCCGTCGGGACGGCACGAGGGACGACGAGGGCGACGGCTCCCGGCGCCAAGGAGACACGGGGGACGGCGAGGGCGAGCGCTCCCGGCGCCGGCGGGGCGGGCAGGAGGGCGGGGCCGGCGGCTCCCGCAGGGGCGGCCGTGACCGCAGACGCAAGCGCGGCGGCCGGGGGCGGACGGTGCTGGCCCTCTGCCTCTCACTGCTGGTGCTGGTGGTGGCCGGAGCCGGCTGGCTCTATATGCGGCTGAACGGCGACATCAACACCTTCGATGCCGGGGGCCTCTCCGACAACCGGCCCGCCGCGGGATCGTCCAAGGGCGAGAACGTCCTCGTCATCGGCTCGGACGCACGCACCGGGGGCAACAGCGCGCTCGGCGGCGGCGACCAGAACGACATCGGCCGCTCCGACACCGCGTTCCTGCTGCACATATACGCCGACCATCAGCACGCGGTCGCCGTCTCCATCCCGCGCGACACCCTGGTCACCATCCCGCCGTGCAAGCTCCCCGACGGCAGCTGGACCGAGACGCAGACCGACAAGATGTTCAATGCGGCGTACTCGGTCGGGGGGACCACCGAGGGCAATCCGGCCTGCACCCAGAACACGGTCGAGAATCTGACCGGAATGCGCGTCGACCACACCGTGGTCGTCGACTTCAAGGGCTTCGCGGCCCTCACCCGGGTGGTCGGCGGAGTGGAGGTGTGTCTGCCGAACGACATCTATCAGCGGGACCTCAACCCCAACCGCACCGTCCGCGGGAAAATGCTGTTCGCCAAGGGCCCCCAGAAGGTCTCGGGGCAGCAGGCCCTGGACTATGTGCGCATCCGGCACGGCATCGGCGACGGTTCCGACATCGGCCGCATAAAGCGCCAGCAGGCGTTTGTGTCGAGCCTGCTGACGAAGGTCAAGAGCAACGGCCTGACCCCGACCAAGCTGTTCCCGCTGGCGGACGCCGCCACCAAGTCCCTGACCGTCGACCCCGGTCTCGGCTCCGCCGACAAGCTGATCTCCTTCGCGATGTCGATGAAGGACATCGATCTGCACAACACCAAGTTCATCACCATCCCGTGGCGCTACCAGGGCGAGCGCATCGCGATCGTCGAGCCCGACGCCGATGCCCTGTGGGCCGCGCTCAGGGCGGACCGCACGCTCGACGGCAAGGACGCGAGCGGCAGGAAGAACGCCGGCGCGCAGCCCTCCGCGTCCGCCGCGCCGGACCCCGCCGCCACGGTCTCCGGTGCCGGGCTGAGCGTCGCCGTCTACAACGGCACCACGGTCACCGGGCTGGCCGGGCACGCCGCGAGCGTCCTCACCGCGCACGGCTTCACGGTGACCGGCACCGACACCGCCCGCTCCCAGGACCACCCGGACACCCGCGTCGAGTACGGGCCCGGCCAGGAGGCGACGGCACGCACCGTCGCACTCCTGTTCCCCGGTGCGCAGTTGGCGTCCGTGACGGCGCCGGGGGTCAGTGTGGTGCTCGGCCAGGACTACGCCGACTCGCCGGCGGCCAAGGCCTCCGCCCCACCGGTCCCGGTCCCGAGCAGCGTCGCCGACAGCGCCCGTTCCGCCGACGACAACCCCTGCTCGGACCTCAGCTACGGCTGAACCGGACGCAACCCGTCGTGACCGTGTCTACGGCCGGGTCGGGCGAGGGCCCTCACGGTCCTCGCCCGACCGCCGTTCGAAGCGCGCCCGCAGCGCCCACAGCGCGACCGCGTACAGCGGGAGGACGGCGGCCACCAGCAGGTAGTACATCGTCGGGAGGGCGGACAGACCGACGAGGGCGCCGAGCGGGGTGAGAGGCAGAAAGAGCCCGACGGCGGCAAGGACGCCCGCGGCCCGTCCGACCGGGCCCGGGGCGCGGCCCTCGGCGACCGCGCGGCCGGACCGCAGCAGCACCATGACCAGGGCCTGGGTGAGCAGGTTCTCGGTGAACCAGGCGGAGTGGAAGACCGCCTCGTCGTCGAGCGTGTCGGGGCCGTACAGCGCGACCGCGAGAACGCCGAAGGTGGCGAGGTCGGCGATCGCGTTGACCAGGCCGAAGCCGGTGATGAAGCGCAGGAAGGCGGGCGGGCGCAGCGCGGTGGGGCGCATCAGCACCCGGCGCGCGGGGCGGTCGTGGGCGAAGGCGAGCTGGGCCATGTCGAAGCACAGGTTCTGGGTGAGGACCTGGGCCGGGAGCATCGGGAGGAAGGGCAGCAGCAGGCCCGCGGCGAGCATCGCCACGACGTTGCCGAGGTTGGAGGAGAGCGTCACCCGGAGATAGGTGGCGATGTTGCCGCTGCTGTGGCGTCCGGCGGTGACCGCGTGGTCGATCGCGGTGAGGTCCTTGTGCGCCAGGACGACGTCCGCGCTCTCCCGGGCCACCTCGACGGCCTCGCGCGGGGCGATGCCCACATCGGCGGCGCGCAGCGCGGGCACGTCGTTGAGGCCGTCACCGAGGAAGCCGACGGTGTGCCCGGCCGCACGCAGTCCGGCGACGATCCGCGCCTTGTCCTCGGGGGTGCAGCGGGCTACGACCGTCGCGGAGAGCTCGTCCGGGGCGCCCGCGGTACGCACCTCACCGGGGTCAAGGCCGAGGTCGCGGCAGGCGCGGGCCGCGGTGCCGGGGTGGTCGCCGGTGAGGATCCGTACGGCGACGCCACAGGCGGCGAGGTCGCCCAGGGCCTGTCCGGCGGTCGGGGCGAGGGCGTCGTGGAAGGCGACGAAGCCCCGGAAGGTCAGTCCGCGCTCGTCGGCGGGGGTGTAGGCGCGGGTGCGGACGTCGCGGTCGGCGGTGGCGACGGCGAGCAGCCTCAGCCCCTGGTCCGCCTGATGCGCGGCCCGTGCGCGCAGCCGTTCCCGCTCCTCGGGCTCCAGTTCGCAGCGCTCCAGCACCGCCTCGGGGGCGCCCCTGACGAGGAGGGTGTGGCTGCCGAGCCGACCGCGGACGACGGCGGTGGCGAGCCGGCGCACCGGGTCGAAGGGCAGGGCGGCCACGCCCTCGTACGCCTCCCAGGCCCCGTCGGCCGCGTCCAGCAGCGCCTCGTCGAGGGCGTCCGCGGTCGGCAGATCGGCGAGCTGGAGGGTCCACCAGGCGCCCGCGGCGGCCCAGCGCAGGACGTCGGGCGCGTCCTCGCCGTCGCCGTCCAGGGCCCGTGCCACGACGGGCCGGTCCTGGGTGAGGGTGCCCGTCTTGTCGATGCACAGCACATCGACGGCGCCGAGGTCGTGCAGGGCGGGCAGGCGTTTGACGATCACACCGTGGGTGCGGGCGAGGAAGGCGGCTCCGCGGGCCAGACAGGTGGTGACGATGACCGGCAGCATCTCGGGGGTGAGACCGACGGCTACCGCGACGGCGAAGGGGAGCGTCTCCAGACCCCGGCCGCGCAGCGCCGCGTTGGCCGTGAGGACCAGCGGCGGGGTGAGCAGCATGAACCGGATCAGCACCCAGGAGATGCCGTGCACGGACCGGTCGAAGGAGCTGGCCCCCCGCCGGACGCCGGTGCCGTGGGCCCGGGCGAACCGGGTCCGGGCTCCCGTCTCCAGGACGACCGCGGTGGCGCTGCCGGAGGCGACGCTGCTGCCCTGGAAACAGAGATGCGGCTCGGCGAAGGGCCCGGCCCCGGACTCCACGGGGGTGTCCTGCGCGTACTTCGCCACGGGCGCCGACTCACCGGTCAGGGCCGCCTGGTGCACGGTCAGACCGCTCGCGTGCAGCAGTCGTACATCGGCCGGCACCAGGTCGCCGGGAGCGAGCCGGATCACATCGCCCGGCACCAGTTCGGCGGCGGGCGTCTCCCGCTCCCGCGGCGGCCGGTCCGGGTCCGTACGGCGCACCGCGGTCGTCGTGGTGGCGACGAGTTCGCGCAGCGCGGCCATCGAGCGGTCGGCCCGGTGTTCGCCGCCGGCCCGCAGCACGCAGCTGACCACGACGAGGGAGAGGATCACCCCTGCGGTGCCCCAGGCGGAGACGGTCGCCGAGACCAGCCCGAGGCAGAGCAGCACGGTGGTGAAGGGATCACGCAGACCGCGTACGAAGAGCCGGGCCCAGGAGGGCGTACGGGCCTCGGGGAGCACATTCTCCCCGAGGTCCGCGAGGCGCGCCTCCGCCTCCGCGTCGGTGAGTCCGCGCGGACTGCTCTCCACCCGCCGCAGCTCCTGGAGGAGGGTGGGTCCGGCCACGCCTGCCTCCGGCGACCGCGGGGTCGCCGAGGGTGGGGCCGTCTCAGAGGCCACGGAGCCGGGGCGCCGGGGCCCGGTTCTGCTCGGCGCGGTCGGTGAGCTGGCCCACCATCAGACGCACCACGGTCACGATGTCCGTGTCGTCGACGAAGTACACCTGGCGGCGGCCCTCGCGGCGGGAGCGGACCAGACCGGCGAGCTTGAGCTTGGTCAGATGCTGGCTCACGGCGGGCAGTGCGCCCCCGACCCGCTCGGCGAGTCCGGTGACATCGCTCTCACCCTGCGCCAGCGCCCAGACGATGTGCAGTCGCGCGGACGAGGCCAGCAGCCCGAACGCGGCGGCGGCCTCCGCCAGCACCTCGACGGACGGGTCCTCGAAATCACCGCCGTCTGCCGCCACCGTCGTCCTCCTTGCACCCCGTGTCCGTCCTGCGAGCCGTCCCAGTCTAGGCGGCCCCGCCCACCGGCCCCGTGGGCCGTACGGACGGAGGCCGCCGCGCGCCCCAGGAGTGCCCCGTCGGCCACCGCGCGTGACCATACGGCCGACGTGCGGTAGAAGTCTCCCCAGAGGAATGATCACTCGATGCGTCCGCCGGCCCGACCGGTCGCCGGGCGCATTGTGCTGCACGGAGGGACACAGAGGAAGCATGACGGACGTGACCGCGGGGCGGGCCTCCGTCCGCGAGACGGTGGCGCGGCGGAGCCGTGCCCTCACCGAGGCACGTTGGTTCGCCATCGCCGTCTTCGGCCTGATCGTGGTGAACGCGATGCTCCTCGGCCTGGAGACCTACAGCGGTGTGGTCGAGGACTGGCACCGCTGGTTACGGCTGGCCGAACACTGCTGCGTCGCCGCGTTCACCGTGGAGATCGCGCTGCGGCTGGCGGCCCATGCCGACCGCCCGGCGGCGTTCTTCCGCGACCCGTGGAACCTGTTCGACGTGGTCGTGGTGGCGAGCGCGTTTTTGCCGGTGGTCAGCGAGAACACCACGATCCTGCGGCTGCTGCGGCTGGCCCGGGTCCTGCGTACGGCGCGGTTCCTGCCCCAGTTGCGCATCGTCCTGGTCGCGGTCGTCCGCAGTCTGCCCGGCACACTGAGCTTTCTGCTCGTCGGGACGCTGGTGCTGTATGTGTACGCGATGGCCGGCTGGGTGTTCTTCGCGCGCCAGGACCCCCAGCACTACGGGTCCATGGGCCGCGCCCTTCTGACACTCTTTCTGCTGATGACCCTGGACGGCATAGGCGAGGCGGTCCACGCGGGTCTGGAGGTCTCGCGCTGGAGCATCTTCTATTACGCCTCCTATGTGCTGCTCGCCTCCTTCGTCCTGGTCAATGTGCTGATCGGCATCGTCGTCACCTCCTTCGACGAGGCCCGCGACCTGGAGGCGGAAGAGCAGCCGCCGGAGACGCCGGGCGAGCCGCAGCCCCTGCGGGACCGGATCGCCACGGTCCGCCGCGCGCTCGACGAGCTCGAGAGCGAACTCGACCTCCATCAGCCCTCGCGATCACGCCGCGGGGGACCCGAGCCGGGGCGCGCGGCCGGCCGACGCGCGCGGGGCGGACACCCCCGGGGCGTGTGGGTGCGCCGGTGAGCGGTCGCGCTCGAGGGCGCGCCCGCGAGTTCATGACGTCGGCGAGTTCATGACGCCCGCGGGTCGGCGCGCCCGCACGGGCGGGTCCTACGGCCGTGCGGGCGTCGGGTCCTGGGAGCCCTGGGAGGAGTCCTGAGGCGTCCAGCCCTGACGGCGCAGGATCTCCGCGATGTCCGGGGCACGGTAGTGGTCGCCCTTGAGTACCTTGCCGTCGGCCCGGCGGGAGACGGTGCCGTCCGGGCCGATCTTGGTCATATTGGCGCGGTGGATCTCGGCGATCACGGCGTCCAGGTCGATGCCGTGCACCAGGGCCGTGCCGTACGCCACATACACGACATCGGCCAGTTCATGGGCCAGCCGGTCGAGGGGGCCGGTCACGGACACCTCGACGACCTCCGCGGCCTCCTCGGCGAGCAGTTCCCCGCGGTGTGCGGCCAGTTCCGGGGAGACCTCCGTCGGCTCGGTACGGGCGTCGAGGCCGAAGGCGAGATGGAACTCTCGGACGAGGGCGGCGGGGGAGGCGGGGGAGGGACGCATTCCGCGACCCTATCGGCCCGCTCCGCCGGTTTTCCGCACCGGCCCCGCGCCCCGTCCCGCCGCCCGTGTTCCACACCGGGCCGCGTGTCCCGCCCTGCCGCCCGGTCACCGGCCGGGCCCTCACCCTGGTCAGGGGCGCCCATGGCCTGGCAGGATCGCGCGCATGTCCCAGGCACTCACCCGGATCGGCGGACGCCGCGCACTGCTGGGCTCGGCCGCCGTGCTCACGGCCCTCGGGCTGCTGCTGTGGTGGCTGCTGCCGATCGGCGACGGGACGCCCCGCGGCACGGTCACCGTGAGCACGGGCACCCCGAGCGGCGTCTACCAGAAGTACGGCGTGCTGCTGCGGACGGCGCTCGCCAAGGATCTGCCGGAGCTGGACGTCCGGTTGCTGAACAGCGACGGGTCGCAGGAGAACGTGCGGCGTGTGGCCGCGGGGAAGGCGGACTTCACCATCGCGGCGGCCGACGCCGTGGAGATGTACAAGCTGGAGAACAAGCCGGGGGCCGACCGACTGCGCGCCTGCGCACGGCTGTACGACGACTATGTGCATCTGGTGGTGCCGCGCTCGTCCCCGGTGCGTTCCGTGGCGGACCTCAAGGGCCGTACGGTCGCCGTCGGGCCGAGCGGGTCCGGGGTCCGGCTGATCGCCGAGCATGTGCTGGAGGCGGCCGGCCTCGACCCGGAGAAGGACATCACACCGCTGTCCGACGGCATCGGGACCATGCCCGACCGGCTCAGGCACCACAAGATCGACGCGTTCTTCTGGTCGGGCGGACTACCCACCAGCGCGGTCACCGAGCTGTCGCGGAACTTCCCCGTCCGCCTGGTGCCGATCGGCAGCGACCTGGTGACCAAGCTGCATCAGCAGGGCGGCTCCTCGCGCTATTACCGGGCCGCCCTGATACCCGCCGACGCCTATCCGGACGCCGAGCGGGGGTCGTCCGTGCAGACCGTGGCCGTCGCGAATCTCCTGGTGACCCGGGAGGACATGGACGCGGACCTGACCGAGCGGATCACCCGCGTGGTGATCGACAGCCGGGACCGGATCGGAGCGCAGGTTCACGCGGCCCAGCTGGTGGATCTGCGCACGGCGATCTACTCGGATCCCCTGGAGCTGCACCGGGGCGCCCGGCGGTACTACCGCTCGGTGAAGCCCTGACTCCGGGCGCCGGGCGCACGGCCCGGCATCCTGGCGCGCGCGGACGACCGCTCCGCGCCCCCGGCGCAGGACCGACACCACCCCTCGCGCCCGGAGCACGACTCGTTCCGTGCACCTGGGAAAGGACGCGAGACCCCCGACGTCCCGGCGTAGGGCGCGCATCCCGGCGCACCGCATGACACCCCGGCAAGCCCTACAGCTCCGGGCCCCGGAGCGCGCGCGACAGCTGCGCACCCGGCGCACGGCCGAAACCACCCCGCGCGCCCGGAGCAGGACGCGACCGGTAGCGCCGCCCGGAGTGTCGCAGCCGGCCCGCACCTGGATCCGGGCAGCTGCCCGCGGGTGCCGCAGCCGGGTGCCGTCCGGGGCAGGCGCGGCCTCAGCGGCCGGTGCCCCGGCGTCAGGGAAGCCCGATGGGCTCCCCCGTGGGTCCGCCCGGCCGGACGTCCGACCGGGGGACCGTGACCGTCACCTTCAGCCCGTGCGGCCGGCGGTGCCGGTAGGAGATCGAGCCCCCGCCCGCCGTCAGCAGCGCCCGGGAGATCGACAGGCCGAGTCCTGAGCCCTTGATGTTCTGGTGTGCCGCGCTGCGCCAGAAGCGGTCGCCGACGCGGGCGAGTTCCTCGTCGCCGAGCCCCGGACCGCCGTCGGTGACCACGATCGTGGCCCTCTCGCCGCTCGCCGCGACCGCCACCTCGACGCGCTCCCCCGCCGGCGTGAACTTGACCGCGTTGTCGATGACCGCGTCCAGCGCGCTGGACAGCGTGACCGGGTCCACCCAGGCGGTGGTGGGCGGGCAGTCCCCGGTCAGCCGCACCCCTTGGGCCGCCGCGGCCGGTCCCCAGGCCGCGACCCGCTCGGCGGCCAGGGCGCCGATGTCGGTGAGCCGGAGCTCCACCTCGGTGTGTTCGGCGGTCGCCAGGTCGAGCAGATCGTCCAGGACCTGGGCCAGGCGCTTGCCCTCGGTGCGCACCGAGGCGATCTCCTCGTTGCCCTCGGGCAGTTCGAGGGCGAGCAGTTCGATGCGCAGCAGCAGCGCGGCGAGCGGATTGCGCAACTGGTGGGAGGCGTCGGCGACAAAGGCGCGCTGGCGTTCGAGGACCTCCTCGACGTTGTCCGCCATCTCGTTGAAGGACCGGGCCAGACGTCGCAGTTCCGGCGGCCCGCCGGCGGGTGCCACCCGGGACTTGAGCCGTCCGGTCGCGATGTCGTGGGTGGTCGCGTCCAGGACCCGTACCGGCCTGAGCACCCAGCCGGTCAGCCGCAGTGCCGCGCCGACGGCGAGCAGCATGGCGGCGCTCTCGCCGACGACGATCAGCAGCCAGCCGTGCTGGATCCTCGACCGCATGTCCCCGGTGGGCGAGTCGGTGACGACCACCGCGATGACATCGCCGTCGCGGATGACCGGAGAGGCCACCACCAGCCTGCTGCGCTGCCAGGGCCAGACCTGCTCGGGATCGTGGCTGCGGCGGCCGAGCAGGGCCTCGTTGAAGGCGTCACGGCCCTCGCCCTGCTCCGGCAGATACCAGTCGTTCGGTGCGTTGGCCATGGGTACGTCGTCGCGGTAGTAGACGCCGGCCCGAATGCCGTACACGCTGTAGTACATGGCGAGCTCCTTGCGCAGGGTCTCGCCGCGTTCATCGACGGTCCCCGCGAAGGGGCCCGAGGGACGGTCGGTGACGAACTGCGCCAGCGCCGCGAAGCGCGCCGTGTCGTCGATGCGGTCGACCACGACCCGCTGCTGCTGCGCGGCGGCGAGGCTCACCGCGAGCGGAACGCCGAGCGCGAGCAGCACGGCGGCCATCAGGACGATGAGCAGCGGAAGCAGGCGAGTGCGCACCCGTCCCCGCTAGGCGGCCGGGGCGACGAGCCGGTACCCGACGCCGCGCACGGTCTCGATCAGGGCCGGCAGGCGCAGTTTGGAGCGCAGGGACGCCACATGCACCTCCAGCGTGCGCCCGGTCCCCTCCCAACTGGTCTGCCACACCTCGCTGATGATCTGCTCGCGGCGGAACACCACGCCGGGGCGCTGGGCCAGCAGGGCGAGCAGGTCAAACTCCTTCCGGGTCAGCTGGACCGCGGAACCGCCCACGCTGACCCTGCGGGTGAGCAGTTCGATGTGGACGGCACCCAGTCGCAGCGCCGTCTCGGTGGCTCCGGTGTCGTCCAGGTGCGGGGTGCGCCGGCTGACGGCATGGATGCGGGCGAGCAGCTCACCGGTGTCGTACGGCTTGACCACATAGTCGTCGGCGCCCAGGTTGAGGCCGTGGATGCGGGAGCGTACGTCGGCGCGCGCGGTCACCATGATGACCGGGGTGTTGGTGCGCTTGCGGATCTTGCCGCAGACCTCGTAGCCGTCCTGGTCCGGCAGGCCCAGGTCGAGCAGGACGACACCGAAGCCGTCGCCCTCGGGGACCAGCGCCCGGAGCGCCTCCTCCCCGCTGCGGGCATGGGTGACGTCGAAGCCGTGCCTGGTGAGCACCGCGGACAGGGCGGCCGCGACATGGTTGTCGTCCTCGACGAGCAGCAGTCTCATTCCGGCCCCCTCCGGTTCGTCGGTCGTACGGTCCCTTCGCTCACGGTCGGTTCAGGGATGCGCGCCCACCCGGAACCGGAAGGCGTCATCGGCTGAAGTGCGTCGTCCCTGCCTCGTCCATGCGTCGTCCGCACGAACACGAGCACGCGCGCGTGTGCACCAAGGCAGTCACGCCGATGAACAAGGACCGCGTCAAGAGTCTGAAAGTCGCCGGGCGGCATCCGTTACCCAGCCGGTACGCGCCCGGGTCAGCCCGCTACCGGACGTGCCCATTGTCTACCGGATCGTGATGCTCAGATCTCCCTCAGATGTAATGACGCAGGTCGTACGCATCACTACTGTCCTCCGAAACCGAGCGAGGACGGAGCCAGTCAGCACATGACCGAAGTATCGGTGGCCAAGGACTCGGTGGCCGCAACCGACGAGCTGGTCGTCCTGAAGAGCGTCAACAAGCATTTCGGCGCGTTGCACGTGCTCCAGGACGTCGACCTGACCATCGCCCGTGGCGAGGTCGTCGTGGTCATCGGCCCGTCGGGGTCGGGCAAGTCCACTCTGTGCCGCACCATCAACCGCCTGGAGACCATAGATTCCGGCGACATCCGGATCGACGGAAAGCCGCTGCCCCACGAGGGCAAGGAGCTGGCGCGGCTGCGCGCCGACGTCGGGATGGTCTTCCAGTCCTTCAACCTCTTCGCGCACAAGACGGTGCTCGAGAACGTGATGCTGGGCCAGGTCAAGGTCCGCAAGGCGGACAAGCAGAAGGCCGAGGAAAAGGCGCGCGGGCTGCTCGACCGGGTGGGTGTCGGCACCCAGGCGGACAAGTACCCCGCGCAGCTCTCCGGCGGCCAGCAGCAGCGTGTGGCGATCGCCCGCGCGCTGGCCATGGACCCCAAGGTCATGCTCTTCGACGAGCCGACCTCGGCGCTGGACCCCGAGATGATCAACGAGGTCCTCGAGGTCATGCAGCAGCTCGCCCGTGACGGAATGACCATGGTCGTCGTCACCCATGAGATGGGCTTCGCCCGTTCGGCGGCCAACCGTGTGGTCTTCATGGCCGACGGCCGCATCGTCGAACAGGCCACGCCGGACCAGTTCTTCAGCAACCCGCGCAGCGACCGGGCCAAGGACTTCCTGTCGAAGATCCTGCATCACTGACGCCCCGGGCCGCGCCCGACGGCCTGCGCCACCAGCCACCGACGGCCCCTGTCCGGGGCCTCGGTCAGCATCTCTTCACCACGCAAAGGACGTTCACCATGAAGCTCCGCAAGGTCACCGCGGCCACGGTCGCCGTGCTCGCTCTCGCCACCGCCGCCACCGCCTGCTCGTCGAACGACAAGGGCGACGGCGGCTCCTCCGGCGGCGGCAGCAAGAAGATCAAGATCGGCATCAAGTTCGACCAGCCGGGCATCGGCCAGAAGACCCCGCAGGGCTACACCGGCTTCGACGTGGACGTCGCCACCTATGTCGCCAAGCAGCTCGGTTACGACGCCGGCCAGATCGAGTGGAAGGAGTCCAAGAGCGCCGACCGCGAGACCATGCTGCAGCGCGGCGACGTCGAGTTCATCGCGGCCTCCTACTCGATCACCCCGGAGCGTGAGCAGAAGGTCGACTTCGCCGGCCCGTATCTGCTCGCCCACCAGGACGTGCTGCTGCGCGCCGACGAGAAGAAGATCAAGGCGCCCGCCGACCTGAACTCCAAGAAGCTGTGTTCGGTGACGGGCTCCACCTCGGCCCAGAACGTCCACGACAAGCTCGCCCCGAAGGCCAACCTGCTGGAGTACCCGACGTACTCGGCCTGTCTGACGGGTCTGCAGAACGGCGCCGTCGACGCGCTGACCACCGACGACTCGATCCTCGCCGGCTACGCCTCGCAGGACGCCTTCAAGGGCAAGTTCAAGCTCGGCGGCTTCAAGATGACCAACGAGAACTACGGCATCGGCGTCAAGAAGGGCAGCGACCTCAAGGCGAAGATCAACTCTGCTCTGGAGAAGATGGTCTCGGACGGCGAGTGGCAGAAGGCCGTGGACAAGAACTTCGGCCCCGCCGACTACAAGAACGAGCCCGCGCCGAAGATCGGCAACATCGTCCAGTAAGCAGGGCCTGACGAGGTGCGCCGCCCTCGGGGCGGCGCACCCGGCCTTTCCGACACGCGGAAGCGCGGGACCTCATGTTCGACTTTCTTGATCGCTACGACCTGCTGGCGGCGTTCTGGACGACGGTGCAGCTCACCGTCCTCTCCGCGGTCGGCTCCCTGATCTGGGGCACTGTGCTGGCCGCCATGCGCGTCGGCCCGGTGCCGGTGATGCGCGGCTTCGGGACCGCCTATGTGAACATCGTGCGGAACATCCCGCTGACCGTGATCATCTTGTTCTCCTCGCTGGGGCTCAGTCAGACGCTGGGGATCAACCTCGGCGCGACCGACTTCCAGGTCATCAACTTCCGGCTGGCCGTCCTCGCCCTGATCGCCTACACCTCGGCGTTCGTCTGCGAGGCGCTGCGTGCGGGCATCAACACCGTGCCCGTCGGGCAGGCGGAGGCGGCCCGCGCGCTGGGGCTGGGCTTCACCCAGGTGCTCACGCTGGTGGTGCTGCCGCAGGCGTTCCGCTCGGTCGTGGGCCCCCTGACCAACGTACTGATCGCCTTGACGAAGAACACCACGGTGGCGGCCGCGATCGGTGTCGCGGAGGCGGCCCTCCTGATGAAACAGATGATCGAGAACGAGGCCCAACTCCTGCTGATCTCCGCGGTGATCGCCTTCGGGTTCGTGTGTCTGACGCTGCCGACCGGCCTGATCCTCGGCTGGGTGGGCAAGAAGGTGGCGGTGAAGCGATGAGTTCCGTCCTCTACGACGCCCAGGGGCCCCGGGCCAAGCGGCGCAACGTCCTCTACTCGGTGCTGTTCGTGGTCCTCGCGGCCGCAGTGCTGTGGTGGGTGATCACCGGGCTCAACGACAAGGACCAGCTCGCCTGGGACAAGTGGAAGCCGTTCCTCGCAGGTACGGAGGCCTGGTCGACCTATCTTCTGCCGGGGCTGTGGAAGACCCTCGAGGCGGCGGCCCTGTCGATGCTGATCGCACTGCCGCTCGGTGCGGTCCTGGGTATCGCCCGGCTCTCCGAGCACGCCTGGATCCGGGTCCCGGTCACCGTCGTGGTGGAGTTCTTCCGGGCCATCCCGGTGCTCGTCCTGATGATCTTCGGTCTCGCCCTGTTCTCCGGCTACACGAACGTCAACTCGGACGACAGCCCGCTGTACGCGGTGGTCACGGGTCTCGTCCTCTACAACGCCTCGGTTCTCGCGGAGATCGTCCGGGCGGGCATCCTGGCCCTGCCGAAGGGCCAGTCCGAGGCCGCGCTGGCGATCGGCCTGCGCAAGAACCAGGCGATGCGGTTCATCCTGCTGCCGCAGGCGGTCACCACCATGCTGCCGGCGATCGTCAGCCAGCTGGTGGTGATCGTGAAGGACACGGCGCTGGGCGGCGCGGTCCTCACCTTCCCCGAACTGCTGGCGGCCGTCTCGCCGATGGCTTCCTACTACGGTGCCAACACCATCGCGAGCTTCACGATCGTGGCGCTCATCTTCATCGCCATCAACTTCTCGCTGACGACCTTCGCGAGTTGGCTGGAGAAGCGGCTGCGACGGGGCAAGAAGTCGACCGGAGCGGTGCTTCCCCCGGCGTCGGTCGCGGGGAGCGAGTCGACCGGCGCGACTCTCTGACGCGCTCTTTCTCCTCATGCTCCACAGGGGGGCGGTGGCATGATCGCCACCGCCCCTCGCTCGCTTGACGTGGGCCGCGGCAGTGGGTTGCATACGCATTGTGATCGTGCACCCTGCTCCGACTTTCTCTTCACCCACGCCCCTCAGGGCACCACTGCGAGCAGGGGGCACCGCGCCGTGGACCCGGTGATCATCGTGGGGGCGGGGCCCGTCGGGCTCTCGCTGGCGCTGGCGCTGGCCCGCCAGGACGTGCCGTCCGTGCTGCTCGACGAGGGTCCGGGCCACGACGAACAGCGGGCCGCCCGCACCGTGGTGCTGCGCGAGGACACCACCGCCCTGCTGGAACGACTGACCGGGATGCCGCTCGCCGAGGCCGGACTGCGCTGGAGCGGATGGCGGTCGATGCGGCGCAGACAAGTGGTGCGGGAGGTCACGTTCCGCTCCCCGGGCGCGCGGGAGCGGCACGAGAGCGGATACGGCACCACCGACACCCTCAAGAACGCGGACGACGGCCCCGGCGCCGCCGAGGAACCCGCCCCGCTGCACCTCGCCCAGCATGTGCTCACCGGTGCGCTGCGGCACGCCATCGCCCGCGAACCGCTGGTGAAGGTCGCCGTGGAGAGCCGACTGGACCTGCTGGAGCAGGAGGCCTCGGGTGTCACGGCGCACACACGCGGTCCCCGGGGCACCTGGTGGCGCGGCAGCTTTCTGGTCGGCTGCGACGGGCCGCGCTCCACGGTACGCAAACTGCTCGACATCCGCTTCCCGGGCCGTACGGCCGTGGAGCGCCACGCCGTTGCCGCCCTGCGCACCGAACTGCCCTGGCCGGACCGGGCGTTGCTGCACCGGGCACCACCGTGGCGGACGTCCTGGCCCTCGGGCGGGGAGGTCTCCGCACGTCCCCTGCCCCAGGGGGTGTGGCGCCTGGACTGGCTGCTTCCGCCGGGCAAGGACCTGGTCACGCCCGAGGTGCTGGTGACCCTCATCCGGGAGACCCTGGCGGGCTGGCACGAGGGGACCACTCCCCCGTACGAACTGCTGGACACAGGCGTCCACACCGTCCACCACCGGCTCGCCCGCCGCTGGCGGGCCGGCCGGGTCTTCCTCGCCGGGGACGCCGCGCATCTGCTCGGCGCGCTCGGCACCCAGGGTCTCGACGAAGGCCTCAGGGACATCGACAACCTCGCCTGGAAGCTGGGGATCGCCTGGCACCACAGCCCGCGCAAGGCGCTGCTCGACAGCTACCAGGCGGAACGCCGCGCGGTGGTGGCGGACCGGCTGCGCGCCGCCGACCAGGCGCTGCCACAGTTGCGCGGCGGGGGGCTGCGTGCCCTGGTGCCCGGGTCCGCCCGCGGTCATGACGCCCTGCTCGCCCACGCCCATCTGGGGCAGGGTGCGTTGGGTGCGCCGGGGGCGTACGCCAACTCGCCGCTCGCACCCGCGTCCGCCGAGTCCGCGGTGCCCGTGGACACCGCCCCCGGGGAACGGATCGCCGATGTGCGGGTGACGGCCGAGGACGGCTCGTCCGTGCGGCTGTGGGACCGGCTGGGCCGCGGATCGCTACTGGTGGTGCTGGTCGCGCCGGGCACCGGCGTATGGGAGCGCAAGCACTGGCTGTCGGCCGGGATCATGCCCCGACTGGCCGCGGCGGTGACCGCCCTGCCCCATCCCGCGGAGCTGCTGGTCGCCGAGGGCTACCCGGGGGCGGCTCCCCATACGGTCCTGCTGGTCCGTCCGGACGGCCATCTGGTCACGGCGCTGAGCGGGGTGCGCCCGGCGGACCTGTACCAGGCGGCGGAGGCCACGGTGGGCGGCACGGCACCGGAACAGGCCACGGCGAACGCGAGCTGACGGACGCGGCGCCCGTCCGCGTCGGCCGGGTCTTTCGCGATGCCGGCCGGGGTCTTTCGCGGTCAGGTCCGCCCCGCGGCCCGGCGTCCGCACTGCGGCCCCGAGTTGACCGGCCCGCACCGCCATGGTGTACTCCGGATCGTGACCGACACCTGTGTGCGCCTGTGGCGGAGGGTCCATATGGACCTCGTCCGCTATGCGGGCTGCGTGTGTCGCCCGTCCTGCTGACATCGCCTCTTTTCCCGCTGGTGCCATCTCCCTAGCTCAGTGCGCCTCTTGCGAACCTCAGGACGGTCCCCGGTGTCTGTGTCTCCCTCTGCCTCTCCCGCCGCTTCCGCTTCCGCCCCCGTCTCACCCCCCACCCAGGTCGATCTGCTCGACTTCGCGCGCCGCACGGCCGCCGACACGGAGCTGATCGCCTCGCTCCCGCTGGACCCCGAGGGCCGTACCTGGGTACGCCTCGACGGTCCCGGCGGCAGTGAGGCCTGGCTGATCGGCTGGCCGCCGGGCACCGGCACGGGCTGGCACGATCACGCCGAGTCGGTGGGGGCCTTCGTCACCGCCTCGGGCGAGCTCACGGAGAACTCGCTGGCCGCCCGGCTGCCGTCCGACGGCTGGCGGACCCTTGAACTCACCGAGGGGATGGACCGGGAGCGGCGGCTGCCCGCCGGCACCGGCCGCGCCTTCGGACAGCATCATGTGCACGAGGTGCTCAATGAGTCGGCCGAGCTCCACGCGGTCTCGGTTCATGCCTACTACCCGCCGCTGCCGCAGATCCGCCGCTACAGCCGCACGGGGCAGGTACTGCGTCTGGAGCAGGTCGAACTGCCCGAGGACTGGCAGTGAGTTCCGCGCCCGGGGAGCCGGTGGGCATCGACGAACTGCTGGAACGGGTCCGCGAGGGACTCGACCGGGTGGCGGCGGCCGAGGCCCACGAGGCCGCGAGGGCCGGCGAGGCACTGCTGGTGGACATCCGGTACGCGGCGCTGCGTGACCGGGACGGGGTGATACCCGGCGCCCTGGTCGTCGAGCGCAACGAACTGGAGTGGCGCCTGGATCCGCGGGGCAGCCATCGTGTCCCCGAGGCCACCAGCCACGACCTGCGTGTGGTGGTCGTCTGCAACGAGGGCTACGCCTCCAGTCTGGCCGCCGAGTCCCTGCGGCGGCTGGGTCTGCACCGTGCCACCGATCTGGTGGGCGGCTTCCAGGCCTGGCGGGCGGCGGGGCTGCCGGTGACAAGAGGGACGGGGAGCCCCGAGACGGCAGGCGGCGGGGAGAGCTGAGGGCCGCGCCCGGGCGCCCTACGCACGGTCAGAACCCCTCGTCGCCCAGCCCCTCGGTGTCCTCGCCCTCTTCCTCCAGTGCCTGGCGCACCACCCGCAGGGCCATCCCCTCGGAGTAGCCCTTGCGGGCGAGCATGCCCGCGAGCCGGCGCAGCCGCTTGTCACGGTCGAGGCCCCGCGTCGCACGGAGCTTGCGGGCGACCAGCTCCCGCGCGGTGGTCTCTTCCTGCTCGGAGTCGAGCTGCCCCACCGCCTCGTCGATCAGCACGGAGTCCACACCCTTGGTCCGCAGTTCCCGTGCGAGCGCCCGGCGGGACAGCCCCCGGCCGTGGTGCCGGGACTCCACCCAGGCGTCCGCAAAGGCGCCGTCGTCGATCAGGCCGACCTCCTCGAAGCGCGACAGCACCTCGTCGGCCACCTCCTCGGGGATCTCCCGCTTACGCAGGGCGTCCGCGAGCTGCTTGCGGGTGCGCGGGGTTCCGGTGAGCAGGCGCAGACAGATCGCCCGCGCCCGCTCGGCCGGGTCCGCCGAGGGCTCCTCCTTCTCGGCCCTCGACGAGAGGGAGGAGCCCCGATCCTGTGGGTCGTCGGCCGGTTCCCCGAAACCGCTCCGCCGACCGCGTCTTCGCCGGGTGCCACGCTCCCCGCGCGGGACGTCCTCACCGTACGGATCCGCGCCCGTGTCGCCGCGCGGGTCCTCGTACCCCCCGTCGCCCTCCCCGGCGGTTCCCCCGTCGCCCCGGCTCCCCCGCTCCCGGGGGGCGGCCGGGTGGGCGTACTCGGCCCAGTCGGTTCGTCGTGTCATGGGCTAGCTCTTGGCGGCGGGGGCCTTGGACTTGGTCGCCTTGGCCGCCGAGGCGGTCGCCGGCTTGGCGGTGTCCGCGGCCTTGGGCGCGGCGGTGCTCGCGGCGTCCGCGCCGGTCTCGGCCGCGGGCTCCTCGGGGCGCACACCGACGCCCAGCTTCTCCTTGATCTTCTTCTCGATCTCGTTGGCCAGGTCGGGGTTGTCCTTGAGGAAGTTGCGCGCGTTCTCCTTGCCCTGGCCGAGCTGGTCGCCCTCGTAGGTGTACCAGGCGCCGGCCTTGCGGACGAAGCCGTGCTCGACACCCATGTCGATGAGACCGCCCTCACGGCTGATGCCCTGGCCGTAGAGAATGTCGAACTCCGCCTGCTTGAAGGGCGGGGCGACCTTGTTCTTGACGACCTTGCAGCGGGTGCGGTTGCCGACCGCCTCCGTGCCGTCCTTCAGGGTCTCGATACGGCGGATGTCGATGCGCACCGAGGCGTAGAACTTCAGGGCGCGGCCACCGGTCGTGGTCTCCGGGGAGCCGAACATCACACCGATCTTCTCGCGCAGCTGGTTGATGAAGATCGCCGTGGTCTTCGACTGGTTGAGCGCGCTGGTGATCTTCCGCAGGGCCTGGCTCATCAGGCGCGCCTGGAGACCCACGTGCGAGTCGCCCATCTCGCCCTCGATCTCCGCGCGCGGGACGAGGGCCGCGACGGAGTCGATGACGATGAGGTCGAGGGCTCCGGAGCGGACGAGCATGTCCACGATCTCCAGGGCCTGCTCGCCGTTGTCCGGCTGGGAGAGGATCAGATTGTCGATGTCGACGCCGAGCTTGCGCGCGTACTCGGGGTCGAGGGCGTGCTCCGCGTCCACGAAGGCCACCTGGCCGCCGGCCTTCTGCGCGTTCGCCACGGCGTGCAGGGTCAGGGTCGTCTTGCCGGAGGACTCCGGTCCGTAGATCTCCACGACGCGGCCGCGCGGCAGACCGCCGACGCCGAGGGCCACGTCGAGCGCGGTCGACCCGGTCGGGATGACCTCGATGGGCTCCTTCGACCGCTCGCCCATGCGCATGACCGCGCCCTTGCCGAATTGCCGTTCGATCTGCGCGAGTGCGGCGTCCAGGGCCTTCTCGCGGTCGGTTCCTGCCATGGGTTCCACCCGGTTTGCTTGAGTCGATCGCTTCACGTCAATGACGCTAGCGCCTGCCACTGACAACGCGCCCCGACGCTCGTCCGGCCTGTGGATAACTCGGGCCCCAACCCGGGAAAATCCTGCCGGATCCATGAGGAGCGCGCCGGAATTCCCCGCCGTAGGACCTGCCGGAGCCTCCATAAGAATGGATGTTCGATTTTTGTGTCAAGCGCATCGGGCGCCGCCCTGACACCTCCGGTCCCGCCCGCACCGGCCCGCAGCCACCGGACCACGACCGCACCGGCTCCCGGACCGTGCCGGGCGCTACTTCCGGGGTCGTACGGCAGAAGCCTCCGGGGATACGACGACCGCGCGGGCCGTTCCCTCGAGGCTGGTGCCATGGACCGCGACACGATCCCTCCCCCCGCCGCTCCCTCGTCCGGCCCGGCGGGTGCCGGTACCCCGGGCGGCCGGACGCGCACCCCTCGGCTCACCGCCCGCCCGACCGAACGCCTGTGCTACGCGATCGGTGCGGCCCTCGTGCTGTCCGGGCTGGCGCATCTGCTGGTGTTCGCCGTCGACGGCGGCCCCTGGGACGGACCGGTCTCCTGGCGCAAGCCCGTCACCTTCGGGCTCTCCTTCGGGCTGACGCTGATCGCGGTCGCCTGGGTGACGTCCTGTCTGCGCGTCGGCGCCCGCTCCCGTGCCGTCCTGCTGCTGGTGTTCGCCGCCGACTGCGTCGTGGAGGTCGCCGGGATCACCCTCCAGGCCTGGCGCCGTGTGCCCTCCCATCTGAACATGGAGACACCCTTCGACACCGCGGTCTCGATGACCCTCGCGGTGGGCGGGGGCGTCCTGGTCGTGGTGCTCTCGGCGTTCGCCGCCGCCGCGTTCCGGCACCGGCCGGACGGCCCCCCGGGCATGGCCCCCGCGCTGCGGTCCGGGTTCGCCCTGCTGATGGTCGGGCTGCTCTCGGGAGCCGTGATGATCGCGCGCGGGGTCGTACTGTCCCGCACCGGGCACCCCGAGGCGGCGTACCACTCCACGGCGCCGCTCAAGCCGCTGCACGGGGTGAGCCTGCACGGAGTGCTGGTGCTGCCCGTCCTGGCCCGGTCGCTGGACCGCACGGCATGGAGCGACGCCACCAGGCGGCGGATCGTGTACGCGGCGGCCGGCGCCTACACGGCCGCCGTCCTCGCCGCCGGGGTCTGGGCCGCGCTCACCTGGTGAGCCCTGTCGGCCACCGCACCCGACGGGCCGTCCGGGCGGGCCGGTGGCCCTCCCGGACCGCTCTCACCCCCCGAACAGCCCGCGTAGGCGCACGACGAGGCTGCCCGGCCCACGCGTGCGGCGCTGCCCCTGCACCCGGGGGTCGTCGGTGACGTCGTACCGCTTCACATACGCCCCCAGGAACGCCTGCAGCGTGGCGACGGCCGGGATGGAGATCAGGGCGCCGACCGCACCCAGCAGCGCGGTGCCCGCGATGACCGACCCGAAGGCGACCGCGGGGTGGATGTCAACGGACCGCGCGGTCAGCTTGGGCTGCAGCATGTAGTTCTCGAACTGCTGGTAGATCACCACGAAGGCCAGCACCCACACCGCGTACCAGGGGGCCACGGTGAAGGCGATCAGCATCGGCAGCGCACCGGCGAGATAGGTGCCGATGGTGGGTATGAACTGCGAGACCAGACCGACCCAGACGGCCAGCACCGGCGCGTACGGAATGCCCAGCGCCTGGAGCAGCGCATAGTGCGCCACGCCCGAGATCAGCGCCATCAGACCGCGCGAGTAGATGTAACCGCCGGTCTTGTCGACGGCGATCTCCCAGGCGCGCAGCACCTCGGCCTGGCGGGCCGGCGGCAGCACGGAGCACAGGGCGCGCCGGAGCCGGGGCCCGTCGGCCGCGAAGTAGAACGAGAACAGCGTGATCGTCAGCAGCTGGAACAGCCCGCCCAGCACCTGTGCCGAGACGTCCAGGACGCCGCCGGCGCTGTTCTGGACGTACTTCCTGAGCCAGTCGGAGTGCACCAGGCTCTCCTGCACGTCCACCCGTCTGAGCTCGCTGTGGAAGGTGCTGTTGATCCAGTTGATCAGGGAGTCGAGATACTCCGGGAAGCCCTCGATCATCTTGATGATCTGGCCCGCGAGCATCGAGCCGAGCAGGATCACGAACCCGGCCACGGCGACCGTCAGACCGAGGAACACCAGGAAGGTGGCCAGCCCCCGGCGCATCCCGGACGAGGCCAGCCTGCTCACCGCGGGCTCGATGGCGAGCGCCAGGAAGAACGCGATCAGCACATTGATCAGCAGACCGGTGACCTGGTGGAACGCCCAGCTGCCGAGCTGGAACGCGGCGACGAGGGCGAGGGCCAGCACCATGGCGCGCGGCAGCCAGCGCGGCATACGGGCGCCCGGCACGGCGTCGTCGCCCTCCGGGGGCGGGGCGGGCGGGGTCGTACCGGGCGGCGGCTCCTGGTGGGGGACCTGCGCGGTTTCGTCTGTCGGCGTCACGGGGCAAGTCTCGCGCACGCCGCCGACCTCCCCGGACCACCTGTGGACAACCGGTGGCCCGTCAGCGCTTCTCGTGGGGCACGCCCACGGCGGTGCACACCGCGCGCCACACGTCCTTGGCCTCCCAGCCGGCGTCCAGGGCCTGGTGCACGGTGCGCCCGCCGAGTTCCGACATCACATGATCACGCGCGAAGGTGTCGGCGTACCCCGCGCCGAAATGCTCCGCCATCCGCTGCCAGAAGACCGTCAACCGCATGAACCCAGTATCCCGCCCCTGAGAGTGGGTCCGGGCCGTGGCCCCTCGCCGAGAACGCTTTCCGTCCTACGGTCTGAGCCATGGCCGCATCCGGAGCATCCCCACTCCCCCCGACACTCCCGGCGCCCTCCCCGCTGTCCCGCGCCGAGGGGTTCGTCTGGCTCACCGCGCGCGTGCTGGAACAGCGCCGCTTCGCGTACCACTTCCTGGGCGGCGGCGCCGACCCGGTGGAAACCGCACTGACCGCCTACCGCAACGAGGACGAGGGCTACGGCCACGCCCTCGAACCCGATCTGCGCGGCCCGGTCAGCCGGCCGCTGCACGCCGCGCACGCGCTGCGCGTCCTGGACTCGATCGGGCGCTGCGGCGGGCAGCGGGTGGAACGGCTGTGCCGCTATCTGACCGCGGTCTCGACCCCGGAAGGAGCCCTTCCCGCGGTCCTTCCCGGCCGGCGCGACTGTCCGGCGGCGCCCTTCGTGCCGATCGTGGCCACCCCGCCGAGCGATCTCCTCGCCACGGGCCCCGTCGTGGGGCTGCTGCACCGCAACGAGGTGTGGCACGCCTGGCTGTTCCGGGCCACCGACTTCTGCTGGCGGGCGGTCGAGTCCCTGGACACGTCCCATCCGTACGAGGTCGAGGCGGCCGTGGCCTTCCTGGACTCGGCGCCCGACCGCTCGCGCGCGCAGGCGGTCGCCGACCGGCTGGGCCGTACGGTGCGCGCACAACGGCTCGCGGTCCTGGACCCGGACCGCCCGGAGGCCTTCCCGGTAGCCCCCGGATACGCGCCGGGCGAGCACCGTTTCCCGTACGACTTCGCGCGCACCCCGGACTCCCTGGCACGCGCATGGTTCACCGACGAGGAGATGGCACGTGCCCTGGACTTCCTCGCGGCCGAGCAGCGGGAGGACGGCGGCTGGCCGGTGAGACGGCACCCGTCGGCACCGGGCACGGACCTGGAGTGCCGCCCCATGGCGACCATCGAGGCGCTGCTGGCCCTCCGGGCCCACGGACGGTCCGTCACCGTCGCCTGAGGCACCGCCCGGTCCGGTCGTCGCCCGGTCGTCTCTCTGCCGGCCGCTCAGCCCATGACGGCCCGGACCCCCGCCGTCACCACGACGGCCGCGCCGACGACGACCAAGAAGGGGGCACGCAGCAGCAGCGCCAGAGCGGCTGCCGCCAGGCCCGCGGCCTTGGCGTCCAGCACCAGCACGCGACCGTCGGCGAAGGTCTGCTGGGCCGTCAGGGCGGCCAGCAGAGCCACGGGCATCAGGGCCGCGAGCCGCCGCACGACCGGCCGCTCCAGAACTCCCGCGGGCACCAGCAGGCCGAGCAGTTTGACGGCGTAGCAGCCGACCGCGGTCACACCGATGGCGATCCAGATGTTCAACGGCTTTCCTTCTGTCCGTCGTCGTTCCGTGCGTCCCGGGCGTCGACCGGGTCGTTCAGGTCCGCCGTCCCCCTGCGGCGGCCCTCCGCCCAGAGGACGACCGGGGCCGCCAGTGCCGCCACCAGGACCGGCACACCGGCCGGCAGCACCGGCAGCAGGCCGAGCCCCAGCACCACAGCGGCGCCCGCCACGACGCGCTCCGTGGCGCTCTTGAGCATCGGTGCGAGCAGTGCCAGGAACACCGCGGGACCGGCGGCGTCCAGCCCCCAGGCGTCGGTGTTTCCGACGGCCCGCGCGCCGACGGCTCCCAGCAGGGTGGTCAGGTTCCACAGCACATAGAGACTGAGCCCGGTGACCGTGAAGCCGATCCGGACACTGCGGCGGGTCGGCTGGGCGAGCGCCACGGCGGTGGTCTCGTCGATGACCCACTGCGCGGCGAACGGCCGCACCGCGCGCGGAAGCGCCAGCAGCTGCGACAGCCGCAAGCCGTAGAACGCGTTCCGCACCCCGAGGAAGAAGGCGCCCGCGGCCGCCGTGAACGGATTACCGCCGGCCGCCAGAGCGCCCACCAGAGCGAACTGCGAGGCCCCGGTGAACACCAGCAGGCTCAGTGCGCAGGTCTGCAGCAGGGTGAGCCCGCTGCCGGCCGAGGTCACCCCGAAGGCGAAACCGGACAGCCCTACGGCGACCCCGACCCCGAGGGCGTCCCGGACGACGGCGGCGTCCGGCTTTTCGCCGACGTCCCGGTCGTCCCTGTGCATGTCCGTGTGCGCGGTGAGTTCTGTCACGGACGGAACGGTACGAGGAGGCCCTGCCGGTCGTCTTGTACGTTCTTGCGATCACCGGGGCGCGCGCTCTCACTTCTGCGCTCGCGCTGGTACGCCCCCGGGGGCACGCCCACCATGCGGGTGAAGTGGCGGTTGAGGTGCGGCTGATCGGTGAAGCCGACCGTGACGGCCGCCTCGGCGGGTGTGACACCCGCGTCCAGAAGTCGCCGGGCCCGACGCACCCGGGCGTCGGTCAGCCAGGTGTGCGGCGGCATCCCATAGGCGTCACGGAAGGCGCGCAGCAGTGCGAAGGGGCTGGTGCCCAGTTCGGCCGCGAGCCGCTCCAGGCCCGGGGGCTCGGCCATCCGTTCCTCCAGCACGGCCCGCGCGCGTGCGGCGGCACGAGCCCCCGCGGTGCGCACCGCGCGCTGCGGCATCGGCCCGCCGTTGAGCCGCAGCAGCCGGGTCACCGCGACCCGCAGCAGAGTGTCGGCGGCCAGCGCGTTGCCCTCGTCCGTGGCCCGGAGCACCTCGTGCACCAGCCCGACGGCATACGGGTCCTCGAGCACCGGACGGGCGAAGCCCGGGGTGCCGCGCAGGGCCGTCGTCTCGGCGGCGATCTCGGACACCAGTTCCGGGGAGGGATAGACGGCCCCGTACCGCCAGCCCTCGGGGACGCCGGCCCGGCCCGTGTGCGGGGTGTCCGGGTTGACCAGGGCCAGCGCCCCCGGGCCCGCGTACTGGTCGGAGCCGCCGTGGTGGAAGACCTCGACACCGTCGGCGATGGCCGCGATCACAAAGTGCTCATGGGTGTGACGTACGAAGCTCTTACGGATGTAGCGGGCCCGCAGCAGATCGACACCGGGCAGTTCCTCGTACCGCCAGTGCCTCGCCCGCTCGCCGGAAGCCGCCACCATCCCATTCTGCGGCACGGCCCACACTCCTCCCGCCGACCGCCACCACCAGGTGTCCCCGCAGGTCAGAGGTGTTGTCAGTGGGCGGGTGCAGGATGGACCCATGGTCAGTCCCGCACACCGAGGCCTCGACGGTTTCTCGCCCGCGACCCGCGGCTGGTTCACGGGGGCGTTCTCCGCGCCCACCGCGGCCCAGGCCGGGGCGTGGCGTGCCATCGCCGAGGGCTCCGACGTGCTGGTGGTGGCCCCGACCGGCTCCGGCAAGACGCTGGCGGCCTTCCTCGCCGCCCTCGACCAGCTGGCGTCCGCCCCGCCGCCCGCCGATCCCAGGAAGCGCTGCCGGGTGCTGTATGTGTCCCCGCTGAAGGCCCTCGCGGTCGATGTGGAGCGGAATCTGCGCAGTCCGCTCACGGGCATCCGTCAGGAGTCGGTGCGGCTCGGCCTGCCCGAGCCGGAGGTGAAGGTGGGTATCCGCTCCGGCGACACCCCGCCCGCCGAGCGCCGCGCCCTGGCCACCCGGCCGCCGGACATTCTGATCACCACCCCCGAGTCGCTGTTCCTGATGCTGACGTCGGCCACCCGCGATGCGCTCACGGGGGTCGAGACGGTGATCCTGGACGAGGTGCACGCGGTGGCGGGCACCAAGCGGGGCGCGCATCTGGCGCTCTCCCTGGAGCGGCTGGACGAGTTGCTGCCCCGGCCCGCGCGGCGCATCGGGCTGTCCGCCACCGTGCGCCCGGTGGACGAGGTGGCCCGCTTCCTGTCCCCGCACCGCAAGGTGGAGATCGTCCAGCCCGGTTCCGGCAAGGAGTTCGACCTCTCGGTGGTGGTCCCCGTCGAGGACCTGGGCGAGCTGGGCGGCTCCCCGGTGGCCGACGGGAGCGAGGGCGCCGAGCGCCCGTCGATCTGGCCGCATGTCGAGGAGCGGATCGCCGATCTGGTCCAGGCCCATCGCTCCACGATCGTCTTCGCCAACTCCCGCCGCCTCGCGGAGCGGCTGTGCAACCGTCTCAATGAGATCGCCCACGAGAGGGCCACCGGCGAACCCCTCGAGGAGCACCACGCCCCCGCCCAGCTGATGGGCGGCTCGGGCGCGGCCCGGGGGGCACCGCCCGTGCTCGCCCGCGCCCACCACGGCTCGGTCTCCAAGGAGCAGCGGGCCCAGGTGGAGGAGGACCTGAAGGCGGGCCGGCTGCCCGCCGTGGTCGCCACCTCCAGCCTGGAGCTGGGCATCGACATGGGCGCCGTGGACCTCGTCGTCCAGGTCGAGTCGCCGCCGTCCGTCGCCTCCGGGCTGCAGCGCGTGGGCCGCGCGGGACACCAGGTCGGCGCGGTCTCCACGGGCGTGGTCTTCCCGAAGTACCGGGGCGACCTGGTACAGGCCGCCGTGGTCACCGAGCGGATGCGGTCCGGCGCGATCGAGTCGTTGAGAATCCCGGCGAACCCGCTGGATGTGCTCGCCCAGCAGCTCGTGGCCATGACGGCGCTGGACACCTGGCAGTTCGACGAGCTCCTGGCCACCGTGCGCCGGGCAGCCCCTTTCGCCTCGCTCCCGGAGTCGGCGTTCACGGCGGTGCTCGACATGCTCGCGGGCCGCTATCCCTCGGACGCCTTCGCGGAGCTGCGCCCGCGGGTGGTGTGGGACCGGGTCGCGGGCACGATCACCGGCCGCCCCGGCGCCCAGCGCCTCGCCGTCACCTCCGGAGGCACCATCCCGGACCGCGGGCTCTTCGGGGTGTTCCTGGCCGGCGCCGACCCGAAGAAGGGCGGCGGCCGGGTCGGTGAGCTGGACGAGGAGATGGTGTACGAGTCCCGGATCGGGGACGTGTTCACCCTGGGCACCAGCTCCTGGCGGATCGAGGACATCACCCGCGACCGCGTCCTGGTCTCCCCCGCACCGGGCGTCCCCGGACGGCTGCCGTTCTGGAAGGGCGACCAGCTGGGCCGCCCCCTGGAACTGGGCCGCGCGGTGGGCGCGTTCCTGCGCGAGGTGGGCTCGCTGCCCGAGGAGGACGCACGGCTGAGGCTACTGGCCGCCGGGCTCGACGCCTGGGCGGCCGACAATGTGCTGTCGTATCTGCGGGAGCAGCGCGAGGCCTGCGGCCATGTCCCGGACGACCGGACCATCGTCGTCGAGCGGTTCCGCGACGAGCTGGGTGACTGGCGGGTCGTGGTGCACTCCCCCTTCGGCGCCCAGGTCCACGCCCCCTGGGCGCTGGCGCTGGGCGCCCGGCTGGCCGAGCGGTACGGCATGGACGCCCAGGTCATGCACGCCGACGACGGCATCGTGCTGCGGCTGCCCGACGCCGATCTGCTGGGCCTGGACCTGCTCGACCAGGAACCGACGAGGGCGGGCACGGAATACGACACCGAGCAGGCACCGGTGGGCGCGGCGGACGTCGCCTTCGACCCGGGCGAGGTGGACCGCACCGTCACGGACCAGGTCGGCGGCTCGGCACTCTTCGCCTCCCGGTTCCGGGAGTGCGCGGCCCGGGCGCTGCTGCTGCCGCGCCGCAGCCCCGGCCGGCGCACCCCGCTGTGGCAGCAGCGTCAGCGCGCGGCCCAGCTGCTCCAGGTGGCCGGCGAGTTCGGCTCGTTCCCGATCGTCCTGGAAGCCGTCCGCGAATGCCTTCAGGACGTCTTCGACGTCCCGGGCCTGGTCGAGCTGATGGGCGACATCGGGTCCCGCAAGGTACGGCTGGTCGAGGTCACCACCCCGGAGCCGTCCCCCTTCGCCCGCTCACTGCTGTTCGGGTATGTCGCCCAGTTCCTCTACGAGGGGGACTCACCGCTCGCCGAGCGGCGCGCCGCCGCGCTGTCGCTGGACTCCCGGCTGCTGGCCGAGCTGCTGGGGCAGGCGGAGCTGCGCGAGCTGCTCGACGCCGAGGTGCTGACCGAGCTGGAGCGCGAGCTGCAGTGGCTCACCGAGGACCGGCGCATCAAGGACCTGGAGGGCGTCGCCGACGTCCTGCGGCTGCTGGGGCCGCTCACCGAGGCCGAGCTGGTGCGGCGGGGGGCCGAGCCCGAGTGGGCCGGGGAGCTGGCCGCCGCCCGCCGTGCGATCAGGGTGCGGATCGCGGGCGCCGACCACTGGGCGGCGATCGAGGACGCGGGCCGGCTGCGCGACGCCCTGGGCACGGCACTGCCGGTGGGCGTCCCCGAGGCGTTCACCGAACCGGTCAAGGATCCGCTCGGCGACCTGCTCGCGCGCCATGCACGCACCCATGGCCCGTTCACCTCGGCCACGGCGGCCGAGCGGTTCGGCCTCGGGGTGGCCGTGACCGAGGGCGCCCTGCAACGCCTCGCGGCGTCCGGCCGGATCGTCCAGGGAGAGTTCCATCCGGCGGGGATCGGCCAGGAGTGGTGCGACGCGACGGTGCTCCGCAGACTGCGGCGCCGTTCGCTCGCGGCGCTGCGGCACGAGCTGGAGCCCGTGTCCCCGGCCGCGCTGGCGCAGTTCCTGCCGCAGTGGCAGCACCTCGGCGGCGGCCACGGTCTACGGGGCGTCGACGGCCTGCTGCGCGTCGTCGAACAGTTGCAGGGCGCCGCCGTGCCCGCGTCCGCGCTGGAGAAGCTCGTCCTGCCCTCCCGCGTCTCGCACTACACGCCCTCGGCACTGGACGAACTCATGGCGGCCGGCGAGGTGGTGTGGGTGGGGGCGGGCGCGCTGCCCGGGAAGGACGGCTGGATCTCCCTCTGTCTCGCGGACGCGGCGCCCCTGCTGCTGCCCGACCCGCACCCCCTGGAGCTGACGGCGCTCCACCAGTCGGTCCTGGACGCCCTCTCGGGAGGCTACGGCCTGTTCTTCCGGCAGATCGCCGACCATGTCCGCACCACCACGCACCCCGACGTCACCGATCCACAGCTGGCCGACGCCATCTGGGACCTGGCCTGGTCGGGGCGGCTGACCAACGACACCCTCGCGCCGTTGCGGTCGCTGCTCGGTTCGGGCCGCACCGCGGGCGCCACGGCCCACCGCGCCAGACGCGCGGTGCCACGCGGACGCTACGGCTCGCTGACGGCCGCCGCCCGCCCCCAGTCGCGTACGGGCCCGCCGACCGTGGCGGGCCGCTGGTCGCGGCTGCCGTCCCGGGAGGCCGATCCCACCGTCCGCGCCCATGCCCTGGCCCGGACCCTGCTGGACCGGCACGGGGTGGTGACCCGGGGCGCGGTGGCCGCGGAAGGCGTGCAGGGCGGCTTCTCGGCCGTGTACCGCGTGCTGTCGGCCTTCGAGGAGAGCGGCCAGGCCCGGCGCGGCTATGTGGTCGAGGGCCTCGGCGCCGCCCAGTTCGCGATGGACGGCGCGGTGGACCGGCTGCGCGCGGTGGCGAACGCACACGACCGAGGCGCACCACTGCCCGGCACCGGCGGTGCGGAGCCCGGCGCCGGAAACGGCTTCCCGCCCGGTCCCGGGGGCCCGTTCGCCCCCCAGGAGGCCCCCGGCGGCGGACACGACCCGTTCGAAGGACCGGGTGCCCCGCCCGGCACCGATGACCACGGCGGCCCGCAAGACCCGTTCGGCGATCTCCTCGACCTGGGCCCGGCCGTCCCGGACCCGCTGGACTCCCCCGGCTTCGGAGGCCCTCGCTCGGGTTCCGGCTCCTACCCGGGCGCACCCGGCTCCCGCTCCCCTCACGGGCGGCCGGGCCTTCCGCCCCACCGCACCGGTTCCACCGGTCCGGACCGGACCGTGGTCCTGGCCGCCGCCGACCCGGCGAACGCCTACGGCGCGGCGCTCACCTGGCCGGAGCCGCCGACCGGTGCGGGGCACAAGCCGGGACGCAAGGCGGGTTCCCTGGTGGTCCTGGTCGACGGGGAGCTGGCGCTCTACATGGAGCGGGGCGGCAAGACCCTGCTGGCCTGGCCCTCGGACCCCGAGGCCGCGCCCACGGAGGACGCCCGGCTGCGCGCCGCCGCCGAGGCCCTGGGGGCGGCGGCACGGGCGGGCTCGCTGGGCACGGTCACGGTGGAGCGGGTCAACGGCGGTGCGGCCCTCTCCTCCCCCTTCGGCATCCTCCTGGAAGGAGCGGGCTTCATCGCGACCCCGCGAGGACTCCGGATCCGCGCATGAGCCTCCGGCCCGTCCCCGCACCTCGCCCCCCGCGTGTCACCCTTGACCCATGCCCGAAGGCGATACCGTCCACCAGGCCGCCAGGCGTCTGCACGCGGCGCTCGCGGGTAAGGTGCTGACCGTCTCCGATCTGCGGGTGCCCGCCCACGCGACCGCCGACCTCACCGGCCGCACCGTCCTGGCCGTCGCCCCGCGCGGCAAGCATCTCCTCACCCGCATCGAGGGCGGGCTCACCCTGCATTCCCATCTGCAGATGGACGGCGCGTGGAAGATCTACACACCGGGACAGCGCTGGAGCGGCGGTCCCGGCCACCAGATCCGCGCCGTCCTCGGCACCGCCGACCGCACGGCTGTCGGCTACCGGCTGCCCGTGCTGGAACTGCTGCGCACCGCCGACGAACAGCGCGCCGTGGGCCATCTCGGCCCCGACCTCCTGGGCCCCGACTGGGACCCCGACCGGGTGCTGGAGAACCTGCTGCGCGACCCCGCCCTCCCCCTCGGCGAGGCCCTTCTCGACCAGCGCAATCTGGCCGGTATCGGCAATGTCTACAAGAGCGAGGTGTGCTTCCTGCTCCGGGTGACCCCCTGGCTGCCCGTCGGCGATCTCCCCGCCGGGCATCTCACCCGTCTGCCCGCCCTCGCCAAAAGGCTCCTGGAGGCGAACCGCGACCGCCCGGCCCGCAACACCACGGGACGACGCGAACAGAACCTCTTTGTGTACGGCCGCGCGCCCCGCCCCTGTCTGCGCTGCGGCACCCCGGTCCGGGTGGCCGGCCAGGGCGACGGCTCCCGGGAGCGCCCCGCCTACTGGTGCCCCGTCTGCCAGTGGGGCCCGGCCCCGGCGGCGGACCACCACGGCGGCCGGGCCCGTACGACCGGCTGACGACGTCCGCCCGGGCGCCCCCTCACCCGGACGGCCTCCCCCGCCCCCGCGCGGAACGCCACCGCGGCCACGCCCCCGGCCACCGGCGCGGCCCGGCCGCCCCCTCGCCCCGGGCCTTCGGCACACAGTGCACCGGCAGCAGGCTGAGCCCCCATCCCCCGGTCACGACCGCCCCCTCCAGCACCCCCGCGTCGGGTGCCAGCACAAGTCGGAGCATGCCCCACCACCACAGCCCGCCCAGCGCCAGCGCCACCCCCCAGCGCGCCGCGCGCCCCGCCATGGCCGCCACCTCCAACCCGAGGAACCAGACCCTAGAGCGGCCCGTCACGGCAGGGGAGGGCGCACCAGCGGCACACAGGCGCACGGGGCGCGGAAGGGGGGCCGGCGCCTATCGCATCGCCGGTGGGAGAGGCCGTGCGTGGGGTGGTGCCCCGCATGCCGGGAACGCCGGGAGCATGCGCGGGGCCCGGAGACGACGGTGAGGTCCGAGGCGGTCCGTGGGCTCTTCACGACGTACATCGGCATCCTCGCAAGTTCGTGGGTGGCCCCGAGCCCGTCCTTCCCACCATGACCGCACCCCCCGGGCCCGGCAAACGGGACCAGGACACGTTCACGTCGGCCCGGAGTACATGGGCCCCGGACGCACCAAAGCCCCGGCCGCGCTCTCCGGTCTCCCGGACAGCCCAGGCCAGGGCTCTGGTACACACACCGCCTCACCCACCCACCTGCGGGGAAGGTCAGGCTGCGACCACGTCCACCGCCTCGGTGGGGGCCTTGATCGTGACCCGTTCCGGTGGGACACCGGCGACGGAGACGGAGTTGAGCATCGGGCGACGCACCGGTGCGCGCACCGGCTCGGTTGCCGCAGCCGACCGTGCCAGCTCGGCGAGGGCGAGCTCGTCGCTCACTTCCCGCATGAGCTCGGACATCCGTACGTCCAGCGCGTCGCAGATCGCGGAGAGCAGTTCGGAGGACGCCTCCTTCTGCCCCCGCTCCACCTCGGAGAGATAGCCGAGCGAAACTCGGGCGGACGAGGAGACTTCGCGCAGAGTACGGCCCTGGCGCTGGCGCTGCCGACGCAGCACGTCACCCAGCAGGCGACGGAGCAGAATCATCGGTGGCTCCCTCCTCGGACCGCGTAACCGCATCCTTCACGCCCCACCGTACCGCCTCGCGCGGCGGCCGTGCGGGGAGCGCTGTTGTGTTCACTCTGGGCTGTAAGCATCAAGTCCCCCCGTTCTGTTCCGTATCCTGTGCCCGCGCATTCCCGATCTGTTCGCCCGCGAGCTCTTCCAGAAGCAGCGCGAGCACACTCCGTACACTCTCCCTACGGATTTCCCCACGGTCCCCGTTCAACCGCAGAGCGGCCACTTTCCCGCCACCGGGTTCGCCGGACACCCCTTCGGACGGGCCGTGCACGGCGACGAAGACCGTGCCGACCGGCTGTCCGTCCTGGGGTTCGGGTCCGGCCACACCGGTGGTCGCCAGCCCCCAGTCCGCGCCGAGGGCTATCCGCACCCCGGCCGCCATCTGGGCCGCGACCTGCGGATCCACCGCTCCGCGCGCCTCCAGCAGGGCGCCGTCGACCCCGAGGACCTGCCGCTTGAGATCGGTGGCGTATGTGGTCACCGAGCCTCGGAAGACCCGGGAGGCCCCGGGCACCGCGGTGATCTCCGCGGCGACCAGTCCGCCGGTCAACGACTCGGCGACGGCGAGCGTCTCGCTCCTTGCCCCGAGGAGCCGCAGCACCTCGCCGGCCAGGTGATTCACCGGGCCGCCTCCTCGGCCGCCGCCTTCCGCTCGGCGATTCCGCGCCTGCGCAGCACCACGGCCTGTCGCACATAGTCGAGGCCGGTGGCGACCGTCAGGACGATCGCGGCGGCCATCACCCAGAACCTCAGGGTGGCGAGCCACCCGGTCAGTGCCAGGACGTACATACCGACGGCCACGCCCTGAGTCAGGGTCTTCAGCTTGCCCCCGCGGCTCGCGGGGATCACTCCGTAGCGGATCACCAGGAATCGCAGCAGGGTGATTCCCAGCTCACGGCCGAGGATCACTCCTGTCACCCACCACGGCAGATCGTCGAGCCAGGACAGACAGATCAGCGCCGCCCCCATGATCGCCTTGTCGGCGATCGGATCGGCGATCTTCCCGAAGTCGGTGACCAGGTTGTACGTCCGCGCCAGATGCCCGTCGAACAGGTCGGTGATCATGGCGATGGCGAAGGCCGCCCAGGCGAGCGAGCGCCACGCCGGGTCATATCCGCCGTCCGCCAGCATCAGCGCGACAAAGCCCGGGACGAGGAGCAGCCGGAGCATGGTCAGAAGATTGGCGACGTTCCAGACGCTCGCCTGGTTGACCGCGGCGGCCGTCAGTTTGCCGCCCCGCCCCGGCCGTGCGCCGTCCCGCTCGCCCGAGGTGCCCGCCCCCTCCCGGTTGCCGGGGCTCTGGACCGCCTTGGCACCGGAGGTGCCCGCCGCACCGGGGCCGCCCGGCACGGACGCGGCTCCCCGCGCACCGGACGGCCCGCCCGCCGCGGATGCCGGGATCCCGGTCATCTGCCCGCCTCCTCAGGACACCCGAGCGAACCCACCAGGGGCTCGGCCACCAGATCGACCCCCTCCGTCCCGACCACCTTCGCCTCGACCATACGGCCCACGGCCAGGCCCTCGCCCGTCGTGAACAGCACCTGGCCGTCGGTCTCGGGGGCCTGGTGCGCCCCACGGCCGTAGGCGCCGTCCTCGCCGTCCACCGACTCCACCAGGACGTGCACGGTCTCGCCGACGCGCTCCTCGGCGCGCTGGGACACCAGTTCCTCCGCCAGCCGGGAGACACGGGCCAGCCGTTCGGCGACGAGGTCCTCGTCGAGCTTGTTCTCGTAGGTCGCGGCCTCGGTGCCCTCCTCATCGGAGTAGCCGAAGACCCCGATCGCGTCCAGTCGCGCCCCGTTCAGAAAGCGCTCCAGCTCGGCCAGGTCGGCCTCGGTCTCGCCGGGGAAGCCCACGATGAAGTTGGAGCGCACTCCCGCCTGGGGTGCCTTGCTCCTGATGGTGTCCAGCAGCTCCAGGAAGCGGTCGGTGTCGCCGAAGCGCCGCATCGCGCGCAGCACATCGGGCGCGGAGTGCTGGAAGGACAGATCGAAGTACGGCACGACCTTGGGCGTGGAGGTGAGCACGTCGATGAGTCCGGGCCGCATCTCCGCCGGCTGGAGATAGCTGACGCGGACCCGCTCGATGCCGTCGACCTCGGCGAGCTCCGGCAGCAGGGACTCCAGGAGGCGGATGTCGCCCAGGTCCTTGCCGTAGGAGGTGTTGTTCTCGGAGACCAGCATGATCTCCTTCACACCCTGTTCGGCCAGCCAGCGCGTCTCGTTCAGCACATCGCTCGGGCGGCGTGAGATGAAGGAGCCGCGGAAGGAGGGGATGGCGCAGAAGGAGCAACGCCGGTCGCAGCCCGAGGCGAGCTTCACGGAGGCCACCGGAGAGCCGTCGAGGCGGCGGCGCAGGGGTGCGCGGGGGCCCGAGGCCGGAGCGAGGCCCTCCGGAAGGTCCACCGGAGCGTGGCCGGGCAGCGCCACCGACGCGGCCGAGTCCTGTCGCTCCGCCGGGCTGATCGGCAGCAGTTTGCGCCGGTCGCGCGGGGTGTGGGAGGCGTGGATGCCGCCGTTGAGGATGGTCTGGAGGCGGTCCGAGATGTCGGCGTAGTCGTCGAAGCCGAGCACGCCGTCGGCCTCCGGCAGGGCCTCGGCGAGTTCCTTGCCGTACCGCTCGGCCATGCAGCCCACCGCCACGACGGCCTGCGTTCTTCCGTGCCCCTTGAGGTCGTTGGCCTCCAACAGGGCGTCCACGGAGTCCTTCTTGGCGGCTTCGACGAAGCCGCAGGTGTTGACGACGGCGACATCGGCGTTCTCGGCGTCGTCCACGAGTTGCCAGCCGTCCGCCTCCAAGCGGCCCGCGAGCTCCTCCGAGTCCACCTCGTTACGGGCGCAGCCAAGGGTGACGAGTGCGACGGTACGGCGTTCAGGCATGGGCTCAAGACTACTTCGTCCCGGCGACGGCCCACGTCGACGGGGTTGGCCGATCTTGGCCAACCCCGTGCGCCGGTATCCCTTGGGTTCCGCTTGTGTACCGTTCGGGCGCCTCGTGGGCGCCGTCGGCGTCCCGTCAGCCCGTGACGGGGTCGCCCTTGGTGTAGGTCAGACGCTCGACCTGTCCGGGCCGGAAGTCGTCCTGGATCTTCTTGCCGTTGACGAACAGCTGGACCGCGCCCGCGTCGCCGAGGACCAGGTCGATCTTCTCCTTGTCCTGGAAGGTCTGCGAGTCGCCCCGCTCCAGCAGCCCGTCGAACATGGTCCGGCCGTTGTGGTCCTTGGCCGAGATCCAGCTGCGGCCGTCGGTGGCGCTCACCTGGACGGTCACCTTGTCCTGGGGAGCGGCCGCGATGGCGCTGTCGGACGGTTCGGGCTTGGGGTCGGCCGGCTCGCTGCTGGGTGTGGGCGAGGCGGTCCTGGAGGCGGTCGGTGTGGCGCCCTCGGCGACATGCGCCTTGGTGCCCTTGTCGTCGCCGGTCCCCTTGATCACCGTGAACCCGACGAAGCCGACGACCGCGACGATCGCCGCGACCATGGCCGCGGTCCAGTTGGGTCCGCGCCGCTCGGGGCGGATGCGTTCCGCCTCGAAGATCGGGGCCGTCGGGGTCGGGGCGGACCGTCCGCCGTACTCGTCGGTGTACTGCTGGAGCAGGGGGGCCGGATCGAGGTGCACCGCATGCGCGAGGGTGCGGATGTGGCCTCGGGCGTAGACATCGCCGCCGCAGGGGGCGAAGTCGTCCCGTTCGATCGCGTGGATGATGCCGGCGCGGACCCGGGTGGCGTCGCTGACGTCGTCGACGGTCAGCCCGGCCGCCCTGCGCGCCTGTTGCAGGGCCCGGCCGATCGAAGGACGCTCCGACGCGGGGGCGTCGTCACGATGATCTTCGAACGGACGTGCGTCCTCAGGGGAGTTGTCGTCAGGGGAGTTGCCGATGGACACGGGGGCGCCTTTCGAGGGTGTAGCCACCTGTGCTGGAAATTCAGTCTAGAGACAGTACGAAAAAGTGAGGCAATCCGGCGGTAGGACTTTGTACGCCATCAGAATGGCCGGTCATCCTGAAGCCCGGGACAAGCTCGTGTTCCCTCCCTCAACTTGACGTACACCGACGGGAGACGGTTGCTCACGGATCCCTTACGAGTGGGTCACGGTAGGGCGACCGAGCGCCACGCGGGGTACGGACGGACGCGCCGGACGACCTCCGCATTCGGCCGACCGGGAGTACCGACCGGGAGTACTAGGAAGGAGCATCCCCCCGGATCTGCGCGAGCACGCCGTCCAGTTCGTCGGGTTTCACCAGAACGTCACGCGCCTTGGACCCCTCGCTCGGGCCGACGATGTTCCGCGACTCCATGAGATCCATCAGCCGTCCCGCCTTGGCGAAGCCGACCCGCAGCTTCCGCTGGAGCATCGAGGTCGATCCGAACTGGGTGGAGACGACCAGTTCGGCCGCCTGGCACAGCAGGTCGAGGTCGTCGCCGATGTCCTCGTCGATCTCCTTCTTCTGCCGGCCGCCGACCGTGACGTCCTCCCGGAAGACGGGCGTCATCTGCTCCTTGCAGTGCCGGACGACGGCCGCGACCTCCTCCTCGGTCACGAACGCACCCTGCAGCCGGGTCGCCTTGTTCGCGCCCATCGGCAGAAAGAGCCCGTCGCCCTTGCCGATCAGCTTCTCCGCCCCGGGCTGGTCGAGGATGACGCGCGAGTCGGCCAGCGAGGAGGTGGCGAAGGCGAGCCGGGAGGGCACATTCGCCTTGATCAGACCGGTCACGACGTCCACCGAGGGCCGCTGGGTGGCCAGCACCAGATGGATGCCGGCCGCCCGTGCGAGCTGGGTGATCCGGACGATCGCGTCCTCGACGTCGCGGGGCGCGACCATCATCAGATCGGCCAGCTCGTCGACGATCACCAGCAGATAGGGGTACGGCTGGAGTTCGCGCTCGCTGCCCTCGGGCGCCTTGATCCTGCCCTTCCTGATGGCCTCGTTGAAGTCGTCGATGTGCCGGAAGCCGTACGCCGCCAGGTCGTCGTAGCGCAGATCCATCTCCCGGACGACCCACTGGAGCGCCTCGGCGGCCCGTTTCGGGTTGGTGATGATCGGTGTGATCAGATGCGGAATGCCCTCGTAGGCGGTCAGCTCGACCCGCTTGGGGTCGACCAGCACCATGCGCACATCCTCCGGTGTCGCCCGCATCATGATCGAGGTGATCAGGCAGTTGATGCAGGACGACTTGCCGGAACCGGTGGCGCCGGCGACGAGGACATGCGGCATCTTCGCGATGTTCGCCATCACATAGCCGCCCTCGACGTCCTTGCCGAGCGCGACCAGCATCGGATGATCGTCCTCGGCGGCCTCCGCCAGGCGGAGAACGTCCCCGAGATTGACCATCTCCCGGTCGGTGTTCGGGATCTCGATGCCGACCGCGGACTTGCCCGGGATCGGGCTGATGATCCGCACATCGGGGCTGGCGACGGCGTACGCGATGTTCTTGGTGAGCGCGGTGATCCGCTCCACCTTCACCGCGGGGCCCAGTTCGACCTCGTAGCGGGTGACCGTCGGGCCACGGGTGAAGCCGGTGACGGCCGCGTCGACCTTGAACTCGGTGAAGACATTGGTGAGGGAGGCGACGACCGCGTCATTGGCGGCGCTGCGCGCCTTCCCGGGACCGCCGCGCTCCAGCAGGTCCAGCGACGGCAGGGCGTAGGTGATGTCACCGGAGAGCTGGAGCTGCTCGGCGCGCGGCGGAAGGTCGCGGGGCTCCTGGGGCGCCGCCTTGGTGAGATCGGGCACGGCGGCCCCGGCCGGGAGCCGCTCCTGCTGCGGGCGGACGGGCGGCACCGGGGTGGGCGTGGTCGCCTCCTCGCGGTCGCCCACGCTGACGCCCTGGGTGAGGTCGGCGACCACCGGGGACGGCGGCATCCCGTGCAGAACGGCGCCGTCCAGGGCGGCAGCCGCGGCGGCCGCGACATCCACGGCGTCCATCTCCCGGCCCAGGGCGGGCTGTGCGGAGGGGCGCCGGGGGCGGCTGCGACGCCGGGCGAGCGCCTCCTGCTCCGCCTCGGCCGGCTGGAACGCCTCGGGGTCCGGGCCGCGCCGCCGGGAGCGGGGCAGCGCCTCGCGCCACTGCTCCTCGTAGCGCTCGTCGTCCTCGGTGCGGGCGAACTCCTCCGGGTCGTGCAGGATCCCGAGCTTCACCCCGAGCGTCCGCAGCCGCTGCGGAATGGCGGTGACCGGCGTGGCGGTGACGACGAGCAGCCCGAAGAACGTCAGCAGGACGAGCAGCGGCACGGCGAGGACATCGCCCATCGTGTACGTCAGCGGGGCGGCGGCACCCCAGCCGATGAGCCCCCCGGCGTCCCTTATCGCCTGCATGCCGTCGCTGCGGGCCGGCCCGCCGCAGGCGATGTGCACCTGCCCGAGGACGCCGATGACCAGGGCGGAGAGGCCGATGACGATACGGCCGTTGGCCTCCGGCCGCTCCGGATGCAGGATCACCCGCACGGCGATCACACCCAGCAGTATCGGCACCAGCAGATCGAGGCGGCCGAAGGCGCCGGTCACCAGCAACTTGACCAGATCGCCGACGGGGCCGCTGAGATGGGCCCAGGTGCCCGCGGCGACGATCAGAGCGAGAGCGAGCAGCAGAAGCGCCACGCCGTCCTTGCGATGCGCCGGGTCCAGCCCCTTCGCGCCCCGCCCTATGCCCCGGAACAGGGCGCCCACGGCGTGCGCGAGACCGAGCCAGAGCGCGCGCAGCAATCGGAACACGCCCGCGGTCGGACTGGGCGCCGGCGCGGGGGCGGGCTTCCACGCGGCCGTCTTCCTGACCGCGGCCGGTTTCCCCGGCGCCTTCTTCCCGGGGGCCTTCTTCGCCGGAGCCTTCCTCGGAGCGGCCGCCTTCTTGGCGGGCGACTTCTTGGCTGCGGGACGTGAGGCCATGGGTGTGAGATTACCGGTGGAGACGACGGGTGACACGCGCGCTCACTGCTTCACCCGTTCGTGTCGTCACGGGAGAGGCACCGAACTGACGCGCAGTCATACCGCAGATGACGCGCCCGCGCCGGGAGTACCGCCGAGGCGCTCGCCACGAGCGCCGGGCGGACCGAGGGGACGGGCCGTCAGCCCTGGGAGGCCAGTGGGGGCGGACCGCTGCCGGTGCCCGGCTCCAGGGCGTCCAGCGCCCTCCGCAACCCGGTGAGCTTGCGTTCGAGATGGGCGGCGGTGGCTACCGCCGCGGCGTCCACTGAGTCGTCGTCGAGCTGCTTGGACAGTGCCTCGGCCTGCTCCTCGACCGCCGCGAGCCGCGCGGAGAGCTCGGCCAGCAGTCCGATGGGCTCCTTGTTCTCCGAGGACCTGCCACCCTCCAGCTGGAGCCGCAACAGGGCCGCCTGCTCGCGCAGTTGGCAGTTCTTCATATAGAGCTCGACGAACACGGAGACCTTGGCGCGCAGCACCCACGGGTCGAACGGCTTGGAGATGTAGTCGACCGCGCCCGCCGCATATCCCCGGAAGGTGTGGTGCGGGCCGTGGTTGATGGCGGTCAGGAAGATGATCGGGATGTCCCGGGTCCGCTCCCGCCGCTTGATGTGCGCGGCGGTCTCGAAACCGTCCATGCCCGGCATCTGGACGTCCAGCAGAATGACCGCGAAATCGTCCGTCAGCAGTGCCTTGAGCGCTTCCTCCCCGGACGATGCCCTGACCAGCGTCTGATCGAGCGCGGAGAGGATGGCCTCCAGCGCCAGCAGATTCTCCGGCCGGTCATCGACCAGGAGGATCTTGGCCTTCTGCACCATGGCCCGCCCTCCTCGCCCCGGCTTGGGGCCTCCCCTGTCCTCAGGACTCGCGATGACGCCGCCCGGCGCCACCCCAGGGGACGACTCCCTTGCGCCGCCCGTCCTTGTGCCGGTCATCGTAGCCGCACCCCACCTGTCGCCACACCCTGTCACCGCGATGTCACTGTGCACGTAGCAGAAACGCGGCAGGAGATCAGAAGATTCCCCGTCCACCGCACTTCTACACGGCCCCGGGCCCGCCGGGTCGGCAACTGCGTGTGAACATTCCGCGTGCCCCTCACTCCCCACGCATCCACTGTTCCATCACCGACAGCAGATGATCGGGGTCGACGGGCTTGGTCACATAGTCGGAGGCTCCCGACTCGATGGCCTTCTCCCGGTCGCCCTTCATCGCCTTCGCCGTCAGCGCGATGATCGGCAGCCCCGCGAACTGCGGCATCCGCCGGATCGCCGTGGTCGTGGCGTACCCGTCCATCTCCGGCATCATGATGTCCATCAACACGACCGTGACATCGTCGTGCTGCTCCAGGACCTCGATGCCCTCACGGCCGTTCTCGGCGTACAGGACCGACAGTCCGTGCTGCTCCAGGACACTGGTGAGCGCGAAGACATTGCGGATGTCGTCGTCGACGATCAGCACCTTCTCGCTGTCGAACCGGATGACCCGCCGCGGCTCGGCGGCGGTCTCCCGCTCACCGGCCCACTGCTCCCGGCCGACGCCGCCCTGCTGCGGGGCCGCGGAGACCGCCCTGCGCCGGCGGCGGAAGAGCGCCGCGGGGCCGCTCTGGGCCTCCTGGTACGACTTCACCTCGGCCGGGGTCTCGACGCCCGGAGCGGCCGGGTCCGTCTCGGACGCCAGCAACTCCTCGGCCTCCAGCGCGGGCGCCTGCTGCCCATAGCCCTGCGGCGGCAGTTCGCTCGGGTGCAGCGGCAGATACAAGGTGAACGTCGAGCCGCGGCCGGGCTCGCTCTGCGCATGGATCTCACCGCCGAGCAGCCGGGCGATCTCCCTCGAGATCGACAGCCCGAGCCCCGTGCCGCCGTACTTGCGGCTGGTGGTGCCGTCCGCCTGCTTGAAGGCCTCGAAGATCACCCGCATCTTGCCGGCCGCGATACCGATGCCCGTGTCGGCCACCGAGAAGGCGATCACCTCCGCCTCCGGATCGCTCAGCGAACCGGACTCCAGCAGCTGCTCCCGGATGGCCACCGGGACATCGGCGCCCGCGGGCCGGATGACCAGCTCCACGGCCCCGGTGTCGGTGAACTTCACGGCGTTGGACAGCAGATTGCGCAGCACCTGGAGCAGGCGTTGTTCATCGGTGTGCAGCGTGGCGGGAAGCTCGGGTGACACCCGTACGGAGAAGTCGAGGCCCTTCTCCGCGGTCAGCGGCCGGAAGGTGGCCTCCACGTAGTCGACGAGCTGGACGAGCGCGATCCGTGTCGGGGACACGTCCATCTTGCCCGCCTCGACCTTCGACAGATCGAGGATGTCGTTGATCAGCTGGAGCAGGTCGGAGCCGGCGCCATGGATGGTCTCGGCGAACTCGACCTGCTTCGGGGACAGATTGCCCTCGGCGTTGTCGGCGAGCAGCTTGGCCAGGATCAGCAGGGAGTTGAGCGGCGTGCGCAGCTCGTGCGACATATTGGCGAGGAACTCGCTCTTGTAGCGCATGGAGACGGCGAGCTGCTCGGCGCGCTCCTCCAGGACCTGCCGCGCCTCCTCGATCTCGGTGTTCTTGACCTCGATGTCGCGGTTCTGCCGAGCCAGCAGCTCGGCCTTCTCCTCCAGTTCCGCGTTGGACGCCTGGAGGGCCTTCTGCCGCTGCTCCAGCTCCTCGGACCGCAGCCTCAGCTGCTCGGTCAGCTCCTGGGACTGCCTCAGCAGCACCTCGGTCTTGGTGTTGACGGAGATGGTGTTGACGCTCGTCGCGATCATCTCGGCGATCTGGTTGAGGAAGTCCTTCTGGATGTGGGTGAAGGGGGTGAAGGAGGCCAGCTCGATGACGCCGAGCACGGTGCCCTCGAAGAGCACCGGGAGCACGATGACCTGCGCGGGGGGTGCCTCCCCGAGGCCGGACGAGATCTTCAGATAGCCGCTCGGCGCCTTCTCCACCAGGATCGTGCGCTTCTCCTCGGCGGCCGTCCCGATGAGCGCCTCACCCGGCCGGAACGAGGTCGGCATGGACCCCAGCGAATAGCCGTACGACCCCAGCATCCGCAGTTCGTAGGCGTCGTCCGCCCCGGTCCCCAGGTCCTTGCCGTCGACCAGCGGCATGGCCAGGAAGAACGCGCCGTGCTGGGCGGAGACCACCGGGGTCAGCTCGCTCATGATCAGCGAGGCCACGTCCACCAGGTCACGGCGGCCCTGCATCAGGGCGGAGATCCGGGCCAGGTTGCCCTTGAGCCAGTCCTGCTCCTTGTTGGCGATCGTGGTGTCCCGCAGGTTGGCGATCATCTTGTTGATGTAGTCCTGCAGCTCCTGGATCTCGCCTGAGGCGTCCACGTCGATCTTCAGATTGAGATCGCCCCTGGTCACCGCGGTCGCCACCCGGGCGATCGCACGCACCTGCCGGGTCAGATTCCCGGCCATCTCATTCACCGACTCGGTCAGGTCACGCCAGGTGCCGTCGACGTCACGGACCCGCGCCTGCCCGCCGAGCTGGCCTTCCGTGCCCACCTCACGGGCCACCCTGGTGACCTCCTCGGCGAACGAGGAGAGCTGGTCGACCATGGTGTTGATGGTGGTCTTGAGTTCGAGGATCTCACCGCGCGCCTCGATGTCGATCTTCTTGGTGAGATCGCCCTTGGCGATGGCCGTGGTCACCATGGCGATGTTGCGCACCTGCCCGGTGAGGTTGGAGGCCATCTGGTTCACCGACTCGGTGAGGTCCTTCCAGGTGCCGGCCACGCCCGGCACATGCGCCTGACCGCCGAGGATGCCGTCCGTGCCCACCTCCCGGGCCACCTTGGTGACCTGGTCGGCGAACGAACTCAGCGTCTTCACCATGGTGTTGAAGGTGTCGGCGAGCTGTGCCACCTCGCCGCGCGCCTCGATCGTCACCGTGCGGGTCAGATCGCCGTTGGCGACGGCCGCCGCGACCTGGGAGATGTTGCGCACCTGCATGGTGAGGTTCTTGGCCATCAGGTTGACGTTGTCGCTGAGGTCCTTCCAGATGCCCGTGACGCCGGGCACATGCGCCTGGCCGCCGAGGATGCCCTCGGTGCCCACCTCACGCGCCACCCGCGTCACCTGCTCCGCGAAGGACGACAGCTGGTCGACCATCGTGTTGACGGTGGTGACCAGTTCGAGGATCTCGCCCTTGGCGTCGACGGTGATCTTCTTGGACAGGTCGCCCTTGGCGACCGCCGTCGTGACCTCGGCGATGTTGCGCACCTGGATGGTCAGGTTGTTCGCCATGAAGTTCACGGACTGGGTGAGGTCCTTCCAGGTGCCGGAGACCCCCTGGACCTCGGCCTGGCCGCCGAGGATGCCCTCCGTGCCCACCTCACGCGCTACCCGCGTCACCTGCTCCGCGAAGTTGGAGAGCTGGTCGACCATCGTGTTGATGGTGTTCTTCAGCTCCAGGATCTCGCCCCGGGCGTCCACATCGATCTTCTGCGACAGATCACCGCGGGCCACCGCGGTCGCGACCTGGGCGATGTTGCGCACCTGGGTGGTGAGGTTGCCGGCCATGCCGTTGACGGAGTCGGTCAGATCACGCCACACACCCGCCACTCCGGGCACCTGGGCCTGGCCGCCCAGCCGCCCCTCGGTGCCCACCTCGCGCGCCACTCGCGTCACCTGCTCCGCGAAGGCGGAGAGCTGGTCCACCAGGTTGTTGATGGTGTTCTTCAGCTCCAGGATCTCGCCCCGGGCATCCACATCGATCTTCTGCGACAGATCACCGCGGGCCACCGCCGTGGTGACCTGGGCGATCTGCCGTACCTGCGAGGTCAGATTGCCCGCCATGAAGTTGACGGAGTCGGTGAGCTCCTTCCAGGTGCCGCTGACGCCCGGCACCAGGGCCTGGCCACCCAGCCGCCCCTCCGTGCCGACGTCCCGGGCCATCCTGGTGACCTGGTCGGCGAACGACGACAGCTGATCCACCATGGTGTTCACGGTGTTCTTCAGCTGGAGCATCTCGCCGGAGACGTCCACCGTGACCTTCTGCGACAGATCCCCGTTGGCCACCGCCGTCGTCACCTGGGCGATGTTGCGCACCTGGCCGGTGAGGTTGCGGAACGCCGTGTTCACGGAGTCCGCGAGGTCCTTCCAGGTGCCGGCGGCGCCCGTCACCTGCGCCTGGCCGCCCAGCTCGCCCTCGACACCGATCTCCCGCGCCACCCGGGTGACCTCGGAGCCGAACGCGGACAGCTGGTCCACCATCCCGTTGACGGTGTTCTTCAGCTCCAGCATCTCGCCGGCCACATCGACGGTGACCTTCTGCGACAGATCACCGTTGGCCACCGCCGTCGTCACCGCGGCGATGTCCCTGACCTGGGTGGTCAGGTTCCGGAAGACCGTGTTCACCGAATCGGTGAGGTCCTTCCAGGTGCCCGCCGCGCCCGGCACGTTCGCCTGGCCGCCGAGCCTGCCCTCGGCGCCGACCTCGTTGGCCACCCGGGTGACCTCGTCCGCGAAGGTGCGCAGCGTCTCGGTCATCTGGTTGATCGTCTCCGCCAGCTGCGCGACCTCACCGCGCGCCGAGACGGTCACCTTCTGCGACAGGTCGCCGTTGGCGACCGCGGTCGTCACCTGCGCGATCCCTCGCACCTGGGCGGTCAGATTGCCGGCCATCAGGTTCACCGAATCGGTGAGGTCCTTCCACACACCGGCCACCCCGGGCACCTGCGCCTGCCCGCCCAGTTCGCCCTCGGTGCCGACCTCACGGGCGACGCGCGTCACCTCGGACGAGAAGGAGGACAGCTGGTCCACCATCGTGTTGACGGTGTTCTTCAGCTCCAGCATCTCCCCGGCCACATGGACCGTGACCTTCCGGGACAGGTCGCCCTTGGCCACGGCCGTGGTCACCAGCGCGATGTCCCGCACCTGAGCGGTCAGCTGGTAGGCCATGGTGTTGACGGAGTCCGTGAGGTCCTTCCACGAACCGGACATCCCCCGCACCCGGGCCTGCCCGCCCAGCTTGCCCTGGGTGCCCACCTCGATGGCCACCCGGGTCACCTCGTCGGTGAAGGTGGACAGCTGGTCGACCAGATTGTTGACGGTACGGCCGACCTTCAGGAACTCACCGCGCAGCGGATGCCCGGAGCCGTCCGGCCCCTGGGTGCGCAGATCCATCCGCGGCGACAGATCGCCCTCGGCCACCGCCGACAGCACCCGGCCGACCTCGGAGACCGGGCGCACGAGATCGTCGACCAGCGCGTTGGAGGCGTCGATCGCGGTCGCCCAGGAGCCCTCGCAGACCCCCGTCTCCAGCCGCTCCGTGAGCTTCCCCTCACGCCCCACCATGCGCCGCACCCGCGCCAGTTCACCGGTCAGATGCAGATTGCGGTCGGCGACCTCGTTGAAGACGGCGGCGATCTCCGCCATCACCCCGTCTCCGGACACCGGCAGACGCCTGCGGAAATTGCCGTCCTTCATCGACTCCAGGGCCGCCAGCAGACGGTTCAGGGCCGCCGTGTCCACCTCGGTGGTCCCCTTGCCCGCCGTGCGCTGAGCGCTCAGGGACCGTCCGCCTTGTGCGCGCGTCTTCGTGCCCCTCGTCGCTGCGCCAGACTCCACTGTGTCCCTCCCGCAGGGATCGACCATCACTGCTGTGCTCCGGGGTACCGCTCGGCGTACATCTACCGGAGCGTAGTGCCGCCCTGTGCGGCGAGGCACACACGAGTGCCCCTGCCCGGCGTGGTACACGCCACGTGGTCCGCCCGAAGTTTTTCCGGAAGCCTGCCCAGTGTTTCACCCTGCTTGAACCAGGCCATAACAGTTCGGCAGCTTTCGCACACGCTCCGCGCACCCTCCGGCGTCAACACCGGCGACCGGCATCCGCATGGACGGCGAAGGTAAGTAACCTTGCATGCGGCTGTCCAGCCTCACCGGTCCGGCCGGCCTGGGCGGCGGCACGAGCACGAGCGGGCAGGCATCGGAGGGGCGCCGCACCATGACCACCGGACTGCATCCCGGAGGACCACCCCGGGATCCCCGGCACACGGGGAGCCAGCGGCTGCCTCACCAGGAGCGGGTCGGCCCGGATGTGCCGTACGTAGACAACCGTACGAGGAGTTCTGTGATCACCGCGCGCGCGGCCGCCAGTTTCGAGCCTGTCGGGCGATCGGTCGCCAGTGCCCGCTCCTTCGTCCGTGACTCGCTCCAGGGCTGGGGCTTCGCGGACATCATCGACGACGCGGTGGTCCTGACCAGCGAACTCGTCACCAACGCCGTCGTCCACGCGGGCACCGCCGCGGAGGTGCTGTGCCTGCGCAGCGACGACGGGGTGCGCATCGAGGTCGCCGACCGGTATCCGGAGCGCGAGCTCCCATTGCAGTCGGCGGCCGTCTCCATGGGCGGACCCGACCGCGAGGGCGGCCGCGGCCTTCAGCTCTGCGCCGCCCTGGCGGGCCACTGGGGCGTCGAGTACACCCCCACCCACAAGCGGGTCTGGTTCCAGCTCGATCTTCCGGAGCGCCCGGTGGGCACCCGCGCGGCGGGCCCCTGTCTGCCCGCCGAACTGCTTCCGCTCGCCGACGGCCGGGTGCGGGTCGCCGTCGTCCAGATCGACCGGAACGGATCCATCGGTTCCTGGAACGAGGACGCGGAGGAACTCTTCGGGTACCCGGGCGACCACGTCACCGGGAAGCCGCTCACCGACCTCGCGGCCTGGCCGCACACCCCGGGCACCGGCACCGGCATCGCGGAGGCCCTTCAGCTCTCGCGCTGGGAGGGCAGCTACGGCATCCGCGGCGCCAACGGTCGCGTGGTCCCCGTCTACGCCTCCCATCTGCGCGTCCGCGACACGGGCGGCGCGCCCTCCACGGTCTGTCTGCTGGTGCGCGACCATGAGCGCGCCGTTCTGCAGACCCCGCTGCGCGGGGCGGCTCCCGACAGCACGGCCGCCCAGGACGGCCAGGCCACGGACCCCTTCGAGGTCTTCATCGGCTCCCCGGCCCCCGACGACCTCGACGGCCTGCTGCAGCGCACCGTGGAACGCGCCCGCGACATGCTCGACGGCGACGCCGCCTTCCTCCTGCTGGCCACCGACGACGAGACGGAACTGGAGGTACGTGCCTCCACCGGTCTGCCCTCCGCCCGTCAGCGCTTCGCCCGCGTCCCCGTCGAGGCGGGCCGCTACGGCTCGGCCCGGATGCCCGCCGTCCATGACGATCTGGCGGCCGTGCCCAGCGCGGTCCCGCTGCTGGGCGGCACGGGCATGCGGTCGGTGGTGACGGTCCCGCTGAAGGTGGAGGGCCGGCTCACCGGCTCCCTCGGGGTGGCGGCCGAGGTGCCCTCCCGCTACTCCAACGAGGAGGCGCTGCGCCTCCAGTTCGCGGCCGACCGTATCGCCCTGGCCGTGGAATCGGCCCGCCTGGGCGAGCTGCAACGGCTGCGCCGCGGCTCGCTGAGCTTCCTGGTCGAGGCCTCCGATCTCCTCGCGGGCACCCTGGACCGCGATCAGACGCTGGCGCTCATGGCCCAGATGACCATCCCCACGCTGGCCACCTGGTGCGCGGTCTACACGATCGCCGACCAGGCCTCGGAGCCGTATCTCTCCTATGTGCTGCACGAGGACGAGGAACGCATCGACGGCCTCAAGGCGCTGCTGTCGAAGATCCCGCCGCCGGAGCCGATCCCCACACCGGGCGCCCGGGTCTGGTCGGCCCCGTCGGAGGCGGCCCACCAGGCGGCGCTGCGCACCTCCATGCGGAGCCTGGGGCTGGGCGAGCCGTCGACCGTCAGCTCCGGCATCGGCACGACGCTGGCGACCGCGGCCACGGTCGGCGGGGAGACCGTCGTGCTTCCCCTGGTGGCCCGCAACCGCGTCATCGGCATGCTGACCCTGGGCAGGCCGACGGACGAACACTTCCGCCAGGAGATCCTGGAGCTGGCCGAGGACCTGAGCCGCCGGGCGGCCCTGGCGCTGGACAACGCCCGGCTGTACTCGGAGCGCACCGCCATCAGCCAGTCCCTCCAGCGCAGTCTGCTCCCGCCGGAGCTGCCTCAGGTCGACGGCGTGGAGGTCGAGGTCATCTACCGTGCCGCCGGTGAGGGCAACGAGGTCGGCGGCGACTTCTACGACCTGTTCCCGATCCGCGACGGCGCCTACGGCTTCGCCATCGGCGACGTCTGCGGTACGGGACCGGAGGCGGCGGCGGTCACGGGCCTGGCCCGGCACGCCCTGCGGCTGCTGGCCCGCGAGGGCTTCGGCGGCCCGGCGGTCCTGGAGCGCCTGAACTCCGCGATCCTCGACGAGGGCGCCCGCAGCCGCTTCCTGACGCTGCTGTACGGCGAGTTGTGGCCGCAGGACGACGGCAGCGCGGTCCTGAAGGTGGTCTGTGCCGGCCATCCGCTCCCGCTCCGGCTGCGCCAGGACGGCACGGTGGAGCCGGCCGCGGAACCGCAGCCGCTGCTCGGCGTCATGGACGATCTGGAGCTGTACGAGCAGACGGTGACGCTGGACCCGGGCGATGTCCTGCTGTGCGTCACGGACGGCGTCACCGAACGCCGCGAGGGCACCCGCATGCTGGGCGACGACGGCCTCGCCGACGTGCTGACGACCTGCACGGGCCTCACGGCGGGCGCGGTGGCGGCCCGCATCCTGCGTGCGGTGGAGCGCTTCGCGTCCGACGCCCCGTCCGATGACATGGCGATCCTGGCGATGCGGGTGCCGGGCCTGCTCAAGGAGTGAGGAAGGCCCGCGGGGGCCGGGCCAAGTCCCGTGCCGCGGGCCCGAGTCGAGACATGCAAAAGGCCTCGCCCTGATGGGCGAGGCCTTTTTGGTCGAGCCCCCAAACGGAATCGAACCGTTGACCTTCTCCTTACCATGGAGACGCTCTACCGACTGAGCTATAGGGGCCTGTCGCCTTTTCGGAGGTTTCCCCCCCGGCAACGGAATAGATCATACCCCGAACTGACGTGTGCTCCCAACCTCGAACATCCGGTTCAGAAGGCGGGCTGCAGCAGCCCGCCCAGGGCGTTGCACGCTCCGACGATCCTGTTCATCTCACGTCTCGTCAGCGACGCGTCCACGGGCAGCGAGAGCGTCTCGTCGGCGGCCCGCTCGGTCTCGGGCAGACATACATCGCGCCGGAATCCCGGCATGCGGTGCACCGGCGTCTTCACCGGTACCCGGCAGTCGATTCCCTTGGCCTTGAGGGCGCGTGCGAAGGCGTCACGGTCCGGCCGGCCGTTGCCGGGCACCCGTACGACGTACTGCTGGTAGGTGTGCCCTCCGCTGCTTCCGGGCGTCACCACGCCACGCAGCCGCCGGTCGAGGTAGGCGGCCCGCTCACGGCGCTGCGCGACGTCCTCGTACGGCGTCTCGGACTCCCCCTGTTCCAGCACCAGGAGGCCGTGCCGCTGCCCGATCTCATGCAGCCGCGCGATGTCGGCAGGCCGCCCGAACCGGTGCACCACGACGACCGCGACGGTCTCCGGTGTCACCGCGGCCTCGACGGCCACGGAGTCCAGGCAGTACGTCACGGGATCTATGTCGGCGAAGACGGGTGTCGCACCGGCCCGGCACACGGCCTCGGCCACCTCGATGGTGCCGAAGGCCGGCACGATGACCTCATCACCGGCGCCGACGCCCGCGGCGCTGAGCATTCCAGCAGTACCCATGGCTGGGATGCTGATGCCACCAGGTGAACACCAAGTGACGGCCAACGCAAAAAAGCTGGTCCCCGAACCGAAGTTCGGGGACCAGCTCTCAAATTTTGTTCGGCGGCGTCCTACTCTCCCACAGGGTCCCCCCTGCAGTACCATCGGCGCTCTGAGGCTTAGCTTCCGGGTTCGGAATGTAACCGGGCGTTTCCCTCACGCTATGACCACCGAAACACTATGAAACACACAACCCGACCACCCGTCAGGGTGCGATTGTTCGTGGTTTCAGAACCAACACAGTGAACGCGAGCAACTGAGGACAAGCCCTCGGCCTATTAGTACCAGTCACCTCCACACCTCACGATGCTTCCAGATCTGGCCTATCAACCCAGTCGTCTACTGGGAGCCTTACCCCATCAAGTGGGTGGGAGTCCTCATCTCGAAGCAGGCTTCCCGCTTAGATGCTTTCAGCGGTTATCCCTCCCGAACGTAGCCAACCAGCCATGCCCTTGGCAGAACAACTGGCACACCAGAGGTTCGTCCGTCCCGGTCCTCTCGTACTAGGGACAGCCCTTCTCAAGACTCCTACGCGCACAGCGGATAGGGACCGAACTGTCTCACGACGTTCTAAACCCAGCTCGCGTACCGCTTTAATGGGCGAACAGCCCAACCCTTGGGACCGACTCCAGCCCCAGGATGCGACGAGCCGACATCGAGGTGCCAAACCATCCCGTCGATATGGACTCTTGGGGAAGATCAGCCTGTTATCCCCGGGGTACCTTTTATCCGTTGAGCGACGGCGCTTCCACAAGCCACCGCCGGATCACTAGTCCCGACTTTCGTCCCTGCTCGACCCGTCGGTCTCACAGTCAAGCTCCCTTGTGCACTTACACTCAACACCTGATTGCCAACCAGGCTGAGGGAACCTTTGGGCGCCTCCGTTACCCTTTAGGAGGCAACCGCCCCAGTTAAACTACCCATCAGACACTGTCCCCGATCCGGATCACGGACCCGGGTTAGACATCCAGCACGACCAGACTGGTATTTCAACGACGACTCCACAACCACTGGCGTGGCCGCTTCAAAGTCTCCCAGCTATCCTACACAAGCCGAACCGAACACCAATATCAAACTGTAGTAAAGGTCCCGGGGTCTTTCCGTCCTGCTGCGCGAAACGAGCATCTTTACTCGTAGTGCAATTTCACCGGGCCTATGGTTGAGACAGTCGAGAAGTCGTTACGCCATTCGTGCAGGTCGGAACTTACCCGACAAGGAATTTCGCTACCTTAGGATGGTTATAGTTACCACCGCCGTTTACTGGCGCTTAAGTTCTCAGCTTCGCCCACCCGAAAGTGAGCTAACCGGTCCCCTTAACGTTCCAGCACCGGGCAGGCGTCAGTCCGTATACATCGCCTTACGGCTTCGCACGGACCTGTGTTTTTAGTAAACAGTCGCTTCTCGCTGGTCTCTGCGGCCACCCCCAGCTCACAGCGTAAAGCTGATCACCAGAAGTGGCCCCCCTTCTCCCGAAGTTACGGGGGCATTTTGCCGAATTCCTTAACCATAGTTCACCCGAACGCCTCGGTATTCTCTACCTGACCACCTGAGTCGGTTTAGGGTACGGGCCGCCATGAAACTCGCTAGAGGCTTTTCTCGACAGCATAGGATCATCCACTTCACCACAATCGGCTCGGCATCAGGTCTCACCCACAAGGTGTGCGGATTTACCTACACACCGGGCTACACCCTTACCCCGGGACAACCACCGCCCGGGATGGACTACCTTCCTGCGTCACCCCATCACTCACCTACTACCAACTTGGTTCAGCGGCTCCACCACTTTCCATTCCCCGAAGGGTCCGGAACGGCTTCACGGCCTTAGCATCACTGGATTCAATGTTTGACGCTCCACAGCGGGTACCGGAATATCAACCGGTTATCCATCGACTACGCCTGTCGGCCTCGCCTTAGGTCCCGACTTACCCTGGGCAGATCAGCTTGACCCAGGAACCCTTAGTCAATCGGCGCACACGTTTCCCACGTGTGAATCGCTACTCATGCCTGCATTCTCACTCGTCAACCGTCCACAACTACCTTCCGGTGCTGCTTCACCCGGCAGACGACGCTCCCCTACCCATCACAGCAGGCGTTGGCCCTCATGCTGCAATGACACGACTTCGGCGGTACGCTTGAGCCCCGCTACATTGTCGGCGCGGAATCACTAGACCAGTGAGCTATTACGCACTCTTTCAAGGGTGGCTGCTTCTAAGCCAACCTCCTGGTTGTCTGTGCGACTCCACATCCTTTCCCACTTAGCGTACGCTTAGGGGCCTTAGTCGATGCTCTGGGCTGTTTCCCTCTCGACCATGGAGCTTATCCCCCACAGTCTCACTGCCGCGCTCTCACTTACCGGCATTCGGAGTTTGGCTAAGGTCAGTAACCCGGTAGGGCCCATCGCCTATCCAGTGCTCTACCTCCGGCAAGAAACACACGACGCTGCACCTAAATGCATTTCGGGGAGAACCAGCTATCACGGAGTTTGATTGGCCTTTCACCCCTAACCACAGGTCATCCCCCAGGTTTTCAACCCTGGTGGGTTCGGTCCTCCACGAAGTCTTACCTCCGCTTCAACCTGCCCATGGCTAGATCACTCCGCTTCGGGTCTTGGGCATGCTACTCAAACGCCCTGTTCGGACTCGCTTTCGCTACGGCTACCCCACCCGGGTTAACCTCGCAACACACCGCAAACTCGCAGGCTCATTCTTCAAAAGGCACGCAGTCACGAGAATGTGCAAGCACATTCCGACGCTCCCACGGCTTGTAGGCACACGGTTTCAGGTACTATTTCACTCCCCTCCCGGGGTACTTTTCACC